>CAZCBS010000487.1:0-1528 GCA_964496965.1 uncultured Bacteriovoracaceae bacterium | reverse complement strand
GCTGTGGACGCAGAAGGGGCTTTGGTTGAGGGTTCGTCAAAATTCGCGATCTCGACTTTTGGCGCCGGGCCGATGATCGACTCGATATCCGAGATATGGGCGGCGACAAAGCAGCCGAAATAATTCGGACCGGGCGTGCGTTTTTCGTTTTTGGTGCGAATGAGACGTTCTTGGACTTTACCGATATTATACAAGGTCGTGGTCACAGCGGTATCGCCGCTGATGTCAAAACCTCCGCCCTTATAGATATCTTGGGCCTGTTTAATCAGGGCACCGATATAATTGATCGATCCTTCAGGGCTCAGGATGTTTTGAGAAATTTCTTGGTCTGAGTAAATCGCGCGATTTTCGATTTTGGCAGCAATAGCCTCCGCGGCTTTGGCGCGCTCGAAATGAAGCTGTCCAAAGCCGTAGGTAAACTTTTTTCCGAAAACCTCGCCAGTCGGAGCCGCGCCGATTTTGACCAGGAAGTTCTCAGCGATGTCCGTCGCATTGGTGTTCATGGAGTGTTCAGCAAGAATCGATCCTGCGATCGCTCGAGGGTCAACGCCGTATTTCTTTCCGGTGGCGTGAATGAGAATCCTGAGCTTAGTCAAGGTTTTTGCAATTTCATCTTTGATGGGCGCGTTGTATCCACGGGAGTTTTCGCCGCCTTGCTGGCAATAACTCGCATAATGCTCTTTGAGCGTTTCCGCGTGAGCGGTGCTGAGCGTGCTGAGCGAAAGGAAGCAAGCCCCGCTGAGCGCGAGAATGAATTTCTTGGAGCAGAAAAGCCGGTCTGTATTCATTATTTCGCTCCCGTGGCTTTACTACAAGTTTCGGTCGCATAGTCGACCGAGACCGTATTCGATTTATTAGGACGATAAGTGGTTTTGTCCGGTGTCGCAAGCCAAGGCTCCGGCACATAGACTGACTTCACGCAGGATTCAGCAGCGAGAGCTTTGGCTAGTTCGCGCAGAGAAGTCGGTTGCGATAAACTGCGACCGAGAGCATTCTCGACGACAGTCGACAACGGATTGAGAGCTGCAAAGAGCATCGCTTCGCGGGATTCAGGAGTTTTTAGAAGTTCCGCTGCCGTGTTCAACGGCATCTTGAGAGCTTTTGCGACTTCAGCAGTGGTGTCCAAAACGGTGAGCTCGCAGTCACTCTTCGGCTGTGCTGAGACTTCAGGATTTTGGTCCAGAAACTGGATGCTCAGGCAGGCTTCGCTCAATGAAACTTTTCCATCGGTTCCATTGCGAAGGAAATAGGCATTCACGACTTGTTTCAGAACATCGGATGAACCCTTGGTGTCAAGAAGTTCGGCTCGCGTCGTCAAGTACTGACCATAGATTTTTGGGTATTTGGCGAAAACGCTCTGGCAGGTATCCAAAGATTCTAAGAGTCGCCGGAAATCGTTTTTCGGGTTGAGTAGTCGAATCTGGGTTTGGAGGTCTTCAGAAGAAAATAAGTTCAGGCGGATATCCTGAGATTCAGGTTGCAGGAGTGTTTGGAGTTGTTTTGCGGTTGGTTTGGGCGAAGTCGGGGC
>CAZCBS010000486.1:0-1588 GCA_964496965.1 uncultured Bacteriovoracaceae bacterium | reverse complement strand
GGATCTGCTGAAACAAGGCCCCAGGCAGTGCAGAAAGATACTGAGATGTCAATTTTATGTTAAGACGCAGGTCAAGAGCTGAGCCTTGGGCTAAACTTCAATAAACAAATGCGACACCGATTCTAAGGTTCACCACAGTAAGGTCATCATTTTGATGGACCGCATTGAAACCGATTCGCGGCATAATGTCGACAACCTTCCCCACCAGCCGATATCCAATCCCCGGCTCAAAGCTAAAACCGTTTCGACTTCCGATTGGAATCGGCGCAGTATTCCAGTTGTAACTTGCACGCGCATCGACGAAGAAACCGAGCCAGGGCGTTGGCAGTCGACCCACCAGTCCGAGATTATAACGATTATCGGGTGTTCCAGTATCACGACTCCACTCAAAGAACGGACCTAGTTCAGCAACACATGGAATGACATACTCAGCCGCAGCGAGCCCTGCCTCATCGGCCCCGATATTGGAACCGGCAAAGAGATTGAGATTGTTCGCATAGGCCGAGCTCGCGAGGAAGCCGAGCAGCGTCAAGAGTTTTTGCATTATTTCTATTTAACAAGTGGAGGCACACGTGTCCAGGCGCTGTGTGTAGTGACTTCATCACGCTGGCACTTCTATTGCTCTCACTCACCGCTTCATGGATACGCGCAAAATAGCTTTGGGATTGATCCTGATCTCCGTTGCCACGTTATTTTGCCTTTTCTATACGATCAGATGGGTTCTTCTGGTTCTGATGATCGGTGTTGGACTTGGAGTCCTACTGATTCCAATTGTGGAATGGTCGCGAAAGAAAGCGCGTTTGCCCGCGGGAGTCACTGCTTTCTTTTTGCTTTTAGGATTGATCGCCCTACTGGGCGGTGTCGGTTATATTCTCTACGTGATCGTCTCTGATCAACTCGATAAAGTGATCGAAGCTGTTCCTCGGGCCTATTACGCAGTGATTCATTGGCTTTCTTCCCACACTTCGATAAAACCCGGCCAATCGGAAGGTGTAAACATTTCTCCCGCTCTGCAAAGCACTTTGGGAACCGTTGTTCACGGAGCCAAGCTGGGTGTTGAAATCGGAGCAGGGCTTTTCTACATTGTCTCTGTTGCACTCTATGTGGCCGTGGACCCGGTTCGAAATCAGAATTCGATTTTGTCGCTATTTCCAGCACATTTAAGAGCGAAAATCGGCGGACTCATGCATCAATCCGCTCAAACTTTGAGGCAATGGTTCATCAGCCATCTCATTGTTGTCATTTGCATCGGCCTGGCTTATGCGATCGGTCTTAAGTTTCTTGATAATCCTTACTGGGCTTTATTTGGAATATTGGCAGCAGTCCTTGAGTTTGTACCGTACATCGGCCCATTCACCATCGCAGTCGGAGCGTCAGCTGTTTTCCTCAGCAATGGTCAAATCATGCACGTAGCTTGGATTCTGATTTTGGCTCTCTTCATTCAAGAGCTTGAAGGACATGTATTGCTTCCCATTGTGATGAAAGAGCGAATCGATCTTCCTCCTGTCCAATTGATCACCATGGCGATTATCATGGGATTGTGGTTCGGGATTTTAGGAGTTTTCGCTACGCCCCCTCTGCTTGCGTT
>CAZCBS010000485.1:0-1656 GCA_964496965.1 uncultured Bacteriovoracaceae bacterium | reverse complement strand
ACTGACGAAAGCCCCGCTGCTCTCCGATGAGATTGAAGCAAAAGCAGGTTGTCGCGAAGAAATGATTTTGAAAACCGAAACCGGAGAACGATTGCGTAAATGGGGAAATCAGACGCCTCTATTTGAGTCAGCTGGTATCGATTTCTTGGCCCCTCGGCAAGATGAAGAGCAGATTCGTTGGGTCATCAGCTCTCCTTTAAAGGGCTTTCATCAGTCTGGGTTGTATGATCTTGGGACTGGGGCTGTAAATCCGGTACTGACGGGTTTGCTCAGGCCTCTCGAAGAACTTGAAGACCCTAATCTATCGTCCGTGCAATCTGGGTATCTCATTTCAGTGGGCCAAGATCGATTACTCTGGTTTCGTAACGCAGATTAATTCGTGGTTGGTGCTTCGGGTTCAGGAAAAATAGTGAATTGTTTCAAAGCTCATACCGATATGAATTTATGCGAGCTTTGATTTTCTGCATCGTCATTTTTCTGGCACCGGCTTTTGCAAGTGCGCGGACCATCGAAAGCGGCACTCAATCTGAAAATGGCGCGCAGTCCTGTATCATGGAGGAGCTCGTTGCGCAGGTGCTCGGCCCTACGGAGGAAGAGCGCAAGCTTCTTGTCCAATTGCGAGGCGACCTGACGAAGATTCCGCCATTAAGCGTGAAGGAAAGCAGAGAACAGAATGCGGCCGCATTGAAAGCGCTTGAGAAGCTGCCGATTGTACGACCGTCGAAACGCTCAAAACGCAAGGGAACGCTTAGCACGAAGGAAATCAAAAAACTCAGCAACAAGGTTCTCGCGAACGAACAAGTAAAAAAGACGCTTTGCGGTCCTGAGAGCGGCGGCTATCCTACGGCGCAAACAGGGGTTTGTTTTGCTCGCGCGATGGCTGTGCATTTCAAGGCGCTTCAATCCGGAGTGAGCAATGGCAATATCAAAAAGATCTGGGTGATGGGAGACCTTCGCACTGATGGCAAGAATTTTTGGTTCCATGTCGCAACGACAGTGCGCACGGACAGTGGGGAATGGTATGTGATCGATCCAGATTTGAAGAAAGAGGAGCTGTTGCCGGTCGATAAATGGCATGATCAAATGCGCCGCTGGAACCGTTCTGATGGAAAGATGAGGATTTTTGTCACGCCTGCAAACATTTTTCTTCCAAACGAGTTGAAAAAGTACTCGGCTGTTGAGTTTAAGAAAACCACCGGTTTCGCTTTGGATTTTTTCGAGGCTTTTTATAAAGAGGTGGTCGGCCGCCCGGGGCCATGGACCAAGCTTCGCACTCAACGCGAACGAGAACGAATGATGAGAAAAGGGATGAGCTGGCTTGGGGTTACAGACCGCTAGTGGATGTTTTGAATCGAAAGTTGAATTAGCCGTTGCTCTCGCTTCGATACTTCCAAAATCCAGGCAAAGCCGGAATACAAGCTAGCACGCCTAATACGCAGAGAATGCCCCCCGATAGAATCGAAGTCCGAAGTCCTGCAGCCGACGCGATGTATCCCGCGCGCATATTTCCGAGAAGAGGCCCGGTCATATAGCTGATCATCTCAAGGCCAGAGAGGCGTCCGCGAAAATTGCTTGGAATCGTTTGATTCCAAATGGTTCTTCGAAAAATCCCGCTGATCATGTCCGCCCCGCCCGCCATGGCCAGAAAAAAAACCC
>CAZCBS010000484.1:0-1659 GCA_964496965.1 uncultured Bacteriovoracaceae bacterium | reverse complement strand
GGTCGGCTTACAGCCGGTAATGCTTCTCGTTTCCTTCGCGTTAAGGTCCACAACTAGTTTCCGCGAACTCTATACATCCGCCGGACGCTTCCGGATGGCGCCCGTTACTTTGGCCCGTTTCCCTCGGCTTGGTCCGCAAGACAGGTGATGGATCTACTCAACAATACCTATCAGCTCCGGGACTGCTCCGATAACACGTTCCGTCATCGAAGCCGGCCATGCATTCTCTACCAAATGGGGAAATGTAGCGGGCCTTGTGTCGGAAAAGTCTCGCAAGGCGAATATCGAGAATCGATCGATCAAGTCGTCGGAATTTTGGAAGGCAAGCCCGAAAAGATCGTCGACGAGCTGCGTAAAGGAATGGAAGACGCGGCGGAGCATGAAGACTACGAGGTCGCCGCTCAATATCGCGACCAAATCCGAAATCTCGAGCTGGTGACGCAAACTCAAGGAGCCGTCGAAGCAGGATCGCAACGGGATCGAGACGTGGTGGGGCTTGCACGAAAAGACGCTGAGTCTCATGGCACGATGATTCGCATCCGAGGCGGTCGAATGATCTCCGTCCAGCATTATCGACTGCAAAACACCGATGCCGCGGTTTCGGATGCCGACCTGCTCTTTGATTTTCTATCTCAGTACTATGTAGAAAACGACAAAGAGGGTGCATCGCCTGGGATTGCGCGTCCCAAGGAAGTGCTCTTGCCCGCGGCTCCAAGTGATTGCGAGCTTTTGGAAAGCGTTTTGGGGATCGGCATTCGCGTCGCTGACGGATCAGTGGATGATCAGCTTTTGAACGTCGCGAAGACCAATGCTCAGTATGCTCTCGAACAAACGCTCAAGCGCCCCGCAGGCCACGGCATACAAGCGCTCGAAGAGATCATGGACAAGCTTCATCTTCCAAGGCTTCCGCATCGGATCGAGTGTTTCGACATCTCCAACACGCAAGGGGAGGACTCCGTCGCGAGCCGAGTGGTCTTTGTCGACGGCGCTCCGGACAAAAATCTCTATCGCCGCTATAAAATCAAGACGGTCGAAGGCTCGAACGATTTCGCATCGATGAAAGAAGTCTTAGGTCGTCGTTTCTCGCATGATGAATCGATGCCCGACCTGGTCGTCGTCGACGGCGGCAAGGGTCAGCTCTCTCAGGCCGTCGCGATCATGGAAGAGCTCGGCGTTCAAGGCGTGAGCGTTGTGGGTCTCGCCAAGGCACGCACCGAGCGCGATTTCCAGGCCACCGAGGTCAAGTCCACGAACGAGCGAGTTTTCATTCCTAATCGCAAAAACCCCGTGCCGCTTCTGCCTCATATGCCTGCGTACAAATTGCTGGTACATGTCCGCGATGAGGCGCATCGGTTTGCGATTACTTATCACCGGCAGGTGAGGCACAAGCGGAGTTTGGCTTCGGATTCTTAGAATGGGCCGGCACGGAGCACGGTGATTTTCACCCATGGTCAAAAATCGCCGCCGGTAAATTTGACTAGGGGTGAAATTCGCCGTGTGCTGTTTAAGCTGCGCGAAGTGGGCCAAAGTGGCGTTCAGCTTCGTAAAGATTATGTTGTGCGCAAAGTAATCGAAGATTAGAAAATTCCGTTTTTCCGCCCAAAGCAAAAGGCTCGCGATGATCAATCTGCAATCGATAAGTCGTCCCACATTTTTGCC
>CAZCBS010000483.1:0-1682 GCA_964496965.1 uncultured Bacteriovoracaceae bacterium | reverse complement strand
AATCTGGTTACGCTGAAAGGCAAATATCTCGGAACCGTGAAAGATATGTCAGGCAAGGAGCGTCTGGTGGCTCAGCTCGAGACAAAGATCAAGCGAAAAGACTTTGGCCTGACTTGGAACAAAATGATCGAAGCAGGCCCAGTCGTCGGTGAAGAAGTCACGATTTCGCTGAAAATCGAAGCCGTGAAAAAGAAGTAACGATTACGGACAAAGCTGAAACGCAAGCTCGAGTGCTTGGCTTGCGTTCAGCCTTGGATCGCAAAGCGTTTCATAGAGCCCCTCTGAGAGATGCTCTTCGCGAATCTCTTGATCGCCTCCGAGGCATTCCACGACATCACGTCCGGTGAGCTCGAAGTGAACTCCGCCCGCATGCGTGCCTTCGGTTTGATGCGCGGCGAAGAAGGCTTTGACCTCGGAAAGGATGTGATTGAAATTTCGAGTCTTGTAGCCATTGGATGCGGTCACGGTGTTTCCGTGCATCGGATCGCAGCACCAAACGACTTTGCGTCCCTCGGAGCGCACACGTTGAATCAATCCAGGCAAGCTCTTTGCGATTTTCTCGTGGCCCATTCGCGTGATGAGAGTCAGTCTTCCGGCCTCGTTCTCCGGATTGAGGAGATCGATGAGCTTCATGAGATCATCTGGCGACATATTGGGGCCGCATTTCACTCCAATCGGGTTTTTAATTCCTCTGAGAAACTCGACATGCGCACCGTCGGGTTGACGGGTTCTTTCGCCTAGCCAAATCATATGAGCGGAGCAATCGTACCAATCGCCCGCATAGTTTTCGTCCGGACGGGCCGTCGTGCTGTCTTGGCGAGTGAGAGCTTGCTCGTAGGGAAGAAGAAGTCCTTCATGCGAAGTGTAGAACTCGACTTCGCGAATGGATGGAGTATTGGTGCTGTTCACGCCCACCGCTTCCATGAACGCCAGCGTTTCGTCCAAGCGCTTGGCCATGCTTTCGTAGCGAGTGGTCTGGGAGCTTTTTTTGACGAAATCCAGATTCCACGCATGGATCTGATGCAGATCCGCGTAGCCCCCGCGTGAGAAAGCTCGAAGAAGATTGAGAGTGGAGGCGGATTGTACGTAAGCGCGCTCCATTCTTTCTGGGTCTGGAATGCGGGACTTCTCGTCGAATGCATTGCCGTTGATGATATCGCCGCGATAGGCGGGAAGAGTGATGCCGTCGCGGGTTTCGTTGTTATTGGAGCGAGGCTTGGCGAATTGTCCGGCCATTCTTCCGACTTTCACGACCGGGCGCTTCGAGCTGAACGTGAGCACTGCCGCCATCTGCAGAAGAACGCGGAAGGTGTCGCGGATCGTGTTGGCGCGAAAATCGCTGAAGCTTTCCGCGCAATCTCCTCCTTGAAGAAGGAATGCTTTTCCTTCAGCGACCTGCGCAAGCTTTTTCTTGAGGCTGCGGGCTTCGCCGGCGAAAACCAGAGGAGGGTAGGACGCGAGGTTATGTTCGACCTGAGCGAGCTTTGCCGCGTCGGGATAGGATGGCATTTGCTCTGCTTTTTTGCTTTTCCAGCTGTCGGGAGTCCAAGGTTTGTTGGTCATGGTTATTTCCTTTTTCTCTGAAGTCGAAGGGCTTCGCGATGAATGAGATCGAAAAGATCTTTGGGGAAGCGTTTGTTTAAGCTCAGTCGATCAGCGAGCTCCACTCGAGCGCGCATGAG
>CAZCBS010000482.1:0-1863 GCA_964496965.1 uncultured Bacteriovoracaceae bacterium | reverse complement strand
ATCACCGCGGTCTGCGTGGGCCAGCGAGCCCATGGTCAGAGTAGTCACTGCTAACAACGTCAACATTTGCTTCAGCATTATTTTCACCTCTTGAGAAGTTTCATACTCGAAATCGGGATAAAAGCCAGGTTCTTCCCGAGATCATCCACATCAACGCGGCGTAGATTATAGTAATATACAAAAATGGTCAACTATTAATTCGTGCAATATTTCTATTCATGAGACCCATTTGTAAGTCATTGAAATAGTGAGTCTTGGGCCAGCGCTGGAAGTCTGGATCTCGAATTAGAGCAGTCTTCCCGTACGGCTAGGTCGAATGATGAACTGGCGTTCTGTCAGGTCCATCCAGACCGAAAGCCAAATCACGATAGCTTTGCCTTTGATATTTTTCATCGGGACAAAGCCCCAATACCGACTATCTGCGGAATTGTCGCGGTTATCGCCCATGACAAAAAAGCTGTCTTCAGGAACCGTGACTGGACCAAAGTTTTCGGCAAAAAGGTTATCGCGTTCAAAGAAAGCGATATGGTCCCGCGTATCGAGATGCTCGGTGTAGACGTCGAGTTTGCTTGGGTCTTGTTTGGACGAAACGTCCAGACGGTTCAGTTCCTCGGATCCCGAATCTCCCGTACGCGCTTCTAAAGGCATGGCTTTTTGATTGATGTAAAGGACTCGGTTGCGAATCTCGACCGTATCGCCTGGAGTGCCGATTACGCGCTTGATGTAGTTATAGCTTTCGTCTTTTGGATACAGAAAAACAATGACGTCGCCGCGTTTTGGAGGAGCCGCTTTCCATATATAAATAGGCCCACTAGAAAACCATTCCGTGAAAGGGACTTTCAGCCCATATGCGAACTTGTTCACGAACAGGTAATCGCCAATCAGAAGCGTCGGCAGCATGGAGCCGGACGGAATCTTAAAAGGCTCGATGACGCTTGAGCGGATCGCCAAAACCAAAAGCAATGGCAGAGCCAGGGATTTGAGATTTTGAACGAGCCAGTTGGAAGGTTTAGCCACGACTTGAGTTTCAGTATCAGCAGAATGCATGGTCGCCATCTTAACCAGGACGGGGGTTGTTTGTCGATGCCGCATCATGGGTCTCATTCGACACATTTTCCGTGGCGACACCTAAATTTGTAACTTATTGATATTACACGAAAATACTTTGGCATTCGACGTGCTTTATCTAGCTGCAACGGGACGGGCAATCGGGCCTGCCTCGAATGAACCGAATAATCGGAGCTTGATCATGAATCAGGAGCATCTGGAAGAGAGCCTCAGGGAAATACGTCAACTCCTCTCACTCCTCCACGGTGAAGTCACCGTCCTTGAGGAAAGCTATTCTAGATTGCTCCTGGTTTTTGAACGGTTTGAAGGAGCCGCGGATTTTGATGATCTGTCGGGATTGCTACGTAGACGAGCGTTCTTCCGCAAGTGGCAGGCTCTTTTGGACCAGTGCGAGAAGCTGCAGCAGAACTGCGGCGTTCTGGTGATCGATATCGATCATTTCAAGAAAATCAACGATACGCACGGGCATCCGACCGGAGACGAGGTGATCAAGCGGGTCGCCTCTTTGTTGAAGCGGTATGAGTCGCCCCGATGCCTGGTCAGCAGGCTGGGGGGCGAGGAGTTTGCCGTCGCTATTCAAGGAACAGACGCCGAGATGTTGGGTGTTGCGGAGCTGATTCGGCGCGGAGCGGAGCGAATGCATGGTGCGACGATTGGGGCGGACGGCAAACCCTCGGAAAATGTGAAGTGGAAGTGCACGGTGAGCGGGGGCATGGCGTCTGCCCAAAGATCGAGTTACGGCGCCTCTCGTCCCCTGAAGGCAGCGGATGAAACTCTTTACCGAGGCAAGAAGAA
>CAZCBS010000481.1:0-1939 GCA_964496965.1 uncultured Bacteriovoracaceae bacterium | reverse complement strand
TTCTGGGGGCGTTTGTGATCGCTGCCGTCGTCTTCTATGGAGGCGTGCAAGTTTTGAGCGGCAAGATGACTCCTGGCGACCTGATGGCCTTCTTCGTGACGTTCGGCCTTTTGCAAAATCCGATTCGCCAAATGAACGACGTCAACATCAAGCTCAACCAAGCTGCCGGCGCATGTGAACGGGTTTTCGAGATCTTCGATTGGAAAAGCCACCTTCGCGAAACAGCTCAACCGCTTCCCCTTCATCATTTTGAGCGCGAGGTCCGCATCGATCGCGTGACGTTCGCTTATCCCGATGCCCCCGAGCGACTCGTTCTGAACGATGTGAGCTTTACGGCGCCTAAGGGATCCATCACGGCCCTCGTGGGCGCAAGCGGAGCCGGCAAGAGCTCGATGGTCAGCCTCTTGCCTCGCATCTTTGACGTGACTGAAGGAAAAATCGAAATCGATGGCCGCGACATTCGCGACTACAAGCTCGACGATCTTCGACGCCAAATTGCCGTGGTCAGCCAGGACGTTTTTCTATTCAACGATACGATCGAAGAGAATATCCGCTGCGGAAAGCTCGACGCGACTCATGATGAGATCATGGAAGCCGCGCGCCGCGCGCATGCGCTCGATTTCATCGATAAACTTCCGCAAGGCATGAAAACGATCATCGGCGATCGCGGCCAAAAACTATCGGGCGGCGAAAGACAACGCCTTTCAATCGCGCGCGCGTTCCTTCGTGAGGCGCCGATTTTGATTCTCGATGAGGCGACATCCAGCCTGGACTCCGCCTCGGAACGTGCCGTGCAAAGCGCTTTGGAAGAGCTCATGGTCAACCGAACGACTCTTGTGATTGCCCATCGTCTTTCCACGATTCGAAACGCTGATCAGATTTTGGTCATGCGCGAAGGAAAAATCATTGAGCAAGGCACTCACCAAGATCTTCTTGGCTCGGACGGCGAGTACGCTCGTCTCCACGGGCTCTATACGACCTGAAAAATAAGACCTGAAAAATAAGACATGACAAATCAGCTCGACCTCGAAGCTCTTTACTTATTCGCCCGCGACCTAGCCATTCAGGCCGGTGAAATCATTATCCGCGAACGCGCAAGCCGACAGGTTCAGCAAAAGTACAAGCAAGGCTCGGAGCTTGTAACTTCCGCCGATCTCAAGTCCGATCAGCTCATTCGAGAATCGATTCAAAAGGCCTATCCTACGCATCGAATCCTCTCCGAGGAATCATCACCCGACCTTAAAGATTGGGGCCAAGGTCCGCTTTGGATCATCGATCCCATCGATGGCACCGTCAACTACGCTTACGGCCATACTCAAACCGCAGTCTGCATCGCTTTCGCGCTTCATGGCCGAATCGAAGTAGGAATCGTGCACGTACCCTTCGAGAGGGAAACGTTTACGGCGATTCGAGGCAAAGGCGCCTGGCTGAACGGCGAGAAAATTCAAACCAGTGGACAGACAGAGCTCAAACGCTCGCTCATCGCGACAGGCTTTCCATACGAAAAAGAGCAAAGCATCGATCTTCTCATGAAACGTGTGCGCACTGTTTTACTCAACTGCCGCGACATTCGCCGAGTCGGCTCTGCCGCGATCGATACCTGCTGGGTCGCCATGGGACGCTTGGATGGCTACTATGAAACAGTCAACCCTTGGGATATCGCAGCAGCCGGACTGATTGCCCGGGAGGCTGGCGCGTGCACGGGGCACCTAGCCCCTGTTCCCACCGAAATTCCGTCGGATCTCTTTAGTCAGGACGTGATCGTCACGACCCCGGGGATCTACGATGCTCTTCACCAGATCTTGAGCTAAAAATCCAGAAGTAAGCGTCGCGTCATTTCCCCAATCCTAATTGATCTGCTTGCGGGTCAATGCTATCCCCAAAACATCATGAGCGAATCCGAAAAAACCGCAGCTGCTGAAACCCCTAAAGGCCCCGT
>CAZCBS010000480.1:0-2039 GCA_964496965.1 uncultured Bacteriovoracaceae bacterium | reverse complement strand
CGTCATAACTCGGGCGATAAAATCCCAAACCAAATGATAGGTATGGAATTACGCGATCATACCAAGCGAGATTGGTGCGAAGTCCCGCCTGAAGGCTCATCATCGAGAGCTTGCCATTGGAGTGGCTTGAGTAGCCGAGTCCGGATTCGAAAGCGAAAAGATCGCTCACGCCGTAGGTGTAGCGAACTCCAGTGCCGATCGAATCAGCGTACTGATCGCCTAGATTTCCCATTAAAAACACTTGGCCCATTTCCAGGGAGACGTTGTTGGACCCAGGAGCAAAAGGTGAGGTGTTCGTCGGCTCTGTGTATTTTGCCTTCGAATAGGATTTAGAAGCGCTGGAGGGGCGTGCTGAGGTAGCCCAGGAGGGTTCAGAGGACCAGCTTGAGTTTGCCGAGGCAAAGGCTTCTTGTTGAGACGCCAAGTTGAGGCCTAGAATAGCAGCAGCTGCCATAATGGAAGCTTTTGCCTCGACAGAAACTCGATCCGTTAATCTAAAGTCCGGTAGAAAACGCATACTTCACTCCTTGAAGTAAGAAAAAGGTTTCTTAATTCAAGTCTACCGGGCTTTTTTGCAGTGAGCAAACAATTGCCAGAGTATCACTGCTTATTTCTGATTTTTTTAATCAGAAATAATAAGTCTTACTGATTCAGGACAGCGGCGCGGTTTGCCAAGCTTGCGTCCTGAGCGGAAGCATCTTGGTCAAAGCGAGCGATTTCGTTAGAGACTTTAGAAGCAATGTAGCCCGAGAAGGAGCCATCGCCGTGGCGGATGATTTCCTTAAGGAGCTCAACAGAAGGCTGAGTTTTAGCCTTCTTTTCGCTTTCATAGAGAAGCTGAGTCAGAGTTGCTGCGGTGATGTCGTTCTTCGTCTTGTTATCGATCACACGAAGATCTTCGCCGCCTTTGATCATCTTGGCGATTTCGTCCAAGGTGACATAGCTGGACTCGTGGGTGTCGTACAGCTTTCTGTTCTGATAACGCTTGATAATCTTCATTTCTTTCATGATTCCCCCTAGTTAAGTAAAAGTCCCCCGACTTTTATGACGTTCAACTGGTTAATTAGGTTCCTGTGACAAACTGCCGCGAATCCATTCAAAACGGCCGGCAGTACGCCACAATGTGTCATAGCTTGTGCTTTAGCCAAATAACAACCCGCTGCGCCGAAGTCAAGTGCCGCTCTAGAGGCCGCGCACAGGGTTGTCATCCTGCGGCTAACGCACCCAGTAAAGCATGGCTCCTGTTTTAACGCAAGATGCCCAACTGGTGCTGGTCTCGGGGCAATGCACTTAGCGTTCCAATGGCTGGTCGCAAGAAAAGCGACTAAAAACTGACGTCAGAAGAGTTTTCAGATTTTTCGGACAAATGCCGAAAAAGGGTCTGGAGGGGAGCTTTATCCCATGAAAATTTCAACTGCCAGACGCGAACGGAATGCCTATCATCTGCCAAAATTCAGTAAAATCACAGCGATTGGAGGCGGCTTTTTGCTGCTTGGTCACCTCGCTGTTTTGCTGAGTTCGTGCGCTACGCAGCGCCATCAGCTGGATGAGCTCGGCGCCCCAAAAGGGGCTCCCAGAGAGGCATTGCAGGGAGACGGCTTTTCGCGCCGAAGCATGAGCGATGAGACTCGGACGCCCGAAGCCAATGCGGAGTATCACTTCAGCATGGCGCAGGCCTACGTGAACGAGGGAAATCCGGATCGCGCGATTGAAGAGTTCAAATTGACGTTGATGTACGATCCTCGTTCAGCACTCGTTTATTCCCGACTCGCAGGTGAGTACATCAAGAAGGGAATGTTGAGTGCTGCAATGGAGGCTTGCAAAGAAGCATTGCAGCGCGATCCAAATTTCACGGATGCCCGATTGATCCTTGCCGGGCTTTACTCGTCCACGCGAGATACCGACTCCGCAATCAAGGAATACGACGCAATTCTTAAAAAGAATCCGCGCCATGAAGAGGCGGTCATCTATAAGTCACAAGTTTTAAGCGAGTCGGGTCAAATCGCTCAAGCTGTTGCGACGTTGAAGATCGTCGACAA
>CAZCBS010000479.1:0-2059 GCA_964496965.1 uncultured Bacteriovoracaceae bacterium | reverse complement strand
TCGAACTCCAACATCGCCATCCTTAAATTGATCGCCGAAGCAGGCGCTGGAATGGATCTCGTTTCGGGTGGCGAGCTTTATCGCGCTCAAGCGGCAAGCGTTCCAGGCGATCGAATCGTATTTTCCGGTGTCGGAAAAACTCCCGGTGAAATCGCAGCCGCTCTTCAATATGAGAACAAGGGCATCCTTTCCTTCAATGTTGAGTCTCTGCCCGAGATCGAGATGATCAATGCGGTCGCCCTTGAACTTGGCGTCGTTGCAAAGATCGCGCTTCGCTTTAATCCTGATATCGACGCGAAAACCCATCCTTATATCTCGACCGGACTGAAGAAAAATAAGTTCGGCCTCAATCGCAAAGAAATCCTCGAAGTCGCACATGCGCTTCGCGATGAACCTTCGTATTTTTCTGGAATCAAACTCGAAGGAATCAGCATCCATATCGGAAGCCAGCTTCTCTCTCTCGCTCCTTTGAAAGCTTCTTTCATCAAGCTTCGCGAGCTGGTCGATGAGCTTGAAAAAATTCTTCCGGAGCCGCTCAGCGTTTTGGACCTCGGAGGCGGCGTTGGAATCACTTATAAAAACGAAAAGCCTTTTCCGATTTCGAAGTACTGCGCCTTGATTCATCAGTATTTTGGAAAAAAATCCAAACTGAAGCATCCCAAGCGCATTCTTTTGGAACCGGGTCGAATGATCTCCGGAAACGCCGGAGTTCTGTTGACTTCGGTGCTTTATCGAAAGGAACGGAAAGAAAAAGACTTCCTCGTCGTTGACGCCGCGATGAACGATCTTTTGCGCCCATCGCTTTACGGAAGCCATCACGATATCGTGCCCGTCACGAAAAACGGTTCGCGCGAAAAAACTCGGAAGGTCGATATCGTCGGGCCCGTCTGCGAAACAGGCGATTGCTTTGCAACGGATCGTAAACTCGGCGCGCACTTAGGATCGGGAGATTTGTTGGCGGTCCTGTCCGCGGGGGCCTATGGATTTACCATGTCGAGCAATTACAATAGTCGGCCGCGCCCTCCGGAAGTTTTGCTCGAAAACGGAAAGATTCGGTTGATTCGGGATCGTGAAGATTATGATGATCTGCTCCGCGGGGAGCATTTATAATTTTTAAACAGGAGAACTTCTATGCGTGGTGTCTATACGGCTTTGATCACCCCGTTTGATTCGTCCAACCGATTGGACTTGGCTGCCTTTAAGAAAATTCTGCTCGATCAAAAAGCAGCGGGTGTTGCGGGCGTCATTCCTTGCGGAACGACAGGCGAAACGCCAACCCTCAGCGTGGATGAGAAAAAAACACTCATCACCACCGCACTCGAAACACTCAAGGGCTCAGGCGTTCGAGTCGTCGCCGGAACCGGGAGCAACAGCACTCAAGAAACGATCGAGTTCTCCAAGTGGGCCTCCGATCAAGGTGT
Organism: uncultured Bacteriovoracaceae bacterium; assembly: GCA_964496965.1. Lineage (GTDB taxonomy): Bacteria > Bdellovibrionota > UBA1018 > UBA1018 > UBA1018 > CAZCBS01. The sequence continues at coordinate 638 of CAZCBS010000479.1, read as the reverse complement.
CGATGGGATTTTGGTGGTGACTCCGTATTACAACAAGCCTTCACAAACCGGACTTGAAGCACATTTTCGAGCCGTCGCGGATGCCGTGCAATGCGAAGTCATGCTTTATAATGTGCCAGGTCGCACGGGCGTTTCGATTGCCGCGGCCACCGTGGCAAAGCTTGCGTCTCATCCAAAGATTCGCTCTTTGAAGGAGGCGACCGGAAACGTCGCTTTCACGAGCGAGATCATCGATTCACTCAAATCCCAAAGCGCTTCGATGGATATTCTTTCCGGAGATGATGCGACTTACTTGCCTCTGGTTTGCGTCGGCGCAACGGGTGTCGTTTCTGTCGCAAGCAATCTCTTTCCAAGAGCGATGGTCGCGATCCAAAAAGCGATGGATCAAGGAAATCATCGCGAGGCACAAGCCATTCATCAGCGCTTCTACCCGCTTTTTCGCGACCTTTTCGTGGATTCGAACCCTGTGCCGATCAAGTACGCGATGGAGTTCGTGGGTTTTTGTAACGCTCGTGTCCGCCCCCCCCTTGCATCGCTTTCATCAGCTCACACCGAAGTGCTGCGAGCAAGTCTTGCGAAGTGCGGCGTGACTGAAGGAGCGAGACTGTGATTTCGATCGGGCTTTTAGGCGCGCGCGG
>CAZCBS010000478.1:0-2079 GCA_964496965.1 uncultured Bacteriovoracaceae bacterium | reverse complement strand
GCTACGTTCTTTCGCGACGAGAAGCAAAACGGTGAACTGAACTTCTCATTAAAAACAGCAAACGCGGTCCAAAAAGAGTCTGAAGCTATCGACTATCCCAAAATGCTTGAACACATCTCGAAATTAAGTCCAGAAGCAGCAGAGCAATATCAGGCCTATCAAAATTTAAAAAAATTAAGCGAAAACGAAATCAAGGATCTCAATCAGGAGATCGATCAATACCGAGAGCGCATCCGAGTCTCGCTGAACCTTGACGCTGCCGAAATCGACAATGCCGCGAAAAACCCTTATTATGATGCGCTCGCAAACAACACAGTCTACCGCAAGGTAAGATCCTATCTCATGCGTCGAACCCAAGGGCTCTCTCACGATGATCTCGAAAGGTATGGCGCCGGAATACTCGTCGATCTCGCTGCGGCCAAGGATTTTTTCAAAAACGCTCCGACCTCACCTCATCCAACAGCACAGCAACTCGCACAACTCCAGTTACCTGAATACCAAGATCCCCGCTTGAACGTCGCTTCTTCTTCTGAAGAAGTCCAAAATTGGCTTCTCCGACTCAAGCCAAAAAACGAATTCCAGCGGCTTTTAGAATCACTAGATACCTGCCAGAGCGTTTTCGCCAAATACCCAAAGACCTATAGTCAATACTTGACGACGCGAGCCGAACTTCTGGATACCAAGAATTCATCTGATACTTTGAAACAAGTCGTTACTGACTATTTCCTAATCGATGGAAAAGTTTCATTGAGCGAAGTCTGTCTGAGCATCCAGTTCCTCGACCAAAATCCTGAAGACTCAGCAAGGCCGAAGAGTGACTGTGAGCTCACTGTTTTAGACACCACTGCTGAAGCCATAAAAGCCTTCAAAATCCCGCTCAGCACAGCAGCAGAGCTTCTTAAAACTCCCGAGTCCCGCGAAGCGATGCTCTTTGCCGCTCTCAATCCGTTGTCAACTCCCGTCCAGCCTGCTTTCCGCCGTCAGACTTCTCAGCCCACGTCGCTGCGCGAACTAGCCAAAGCTCTTGCGTCCGAATCTTGCGTCAAGTCCGTCTATGTGCCGGAGCCGTGGCTCGCGATTCCGGACAAAACCACTTACCGTCCTAATAAGTCCAACACGATCTCGGTCGACTATGCGACCGAAACTTGCGGCAAGCCGGCGGGAGGAAAGTGATGAACGCTCACCCATTTTTCATTCCCACAAAATTGATTTCCGCACTCAGCGGGGCTTGCTTCCTTACGCTCAGTACAGCCCAAGCAGAAACCCTAAAAGAGCACTACGCGACCTATTGCCAAAGTCAAATTTACGATAGCAAGGGATCTTCCTCTCCTATCAAGCAAGACATCGCGCAAACATTGACTAAGCTCAGGCTTTTAATCCACGCTACTGGAAAGAAATACGGTGTCGATCCTCGCGCCATCGCAGGATCGATTCTGGCCGAGCACTCCATGAACACCAATGCGACGGACATCGCTGAGAACTTCCTGGTCAAAATCGGTGCGGCTCCGACTGGCGAAGTTTTCGGCAAAAAATTTACCTACGGCTTCGGTCAGCTTCATTTCGAGCGTGCCAAAGCCGCTGAGCTCATCGCGGCTAGCGTAGAGAATCGCGCCATCTACTCGGATCATGAGATCTCGCAAAACATCCTGACTCCAGAGGGATCGATCAACTACATCGGAGCCCTCATTAAACAAGCTCAAGATATCTACAAAGCCGGAGGCTTTGACATCAGCGCTGACACAGCTGTCACCACCACTCTGTACAATATCGGAAAAGTCCAAGAGCGATTGGTTCGAACGAAAAAAGAAAACCGCACGCCTGGTCCCAATTACTTCGGCTGCTTTGTCGCTGCCCATATCTCGGAGATCGAATCCATCATCGGGCCTCCACCTAAAGTCGAAGTCGCTCATTTTGATGAGGCCCCCGCACCCCAGACCGAGGCCAAGAAAACAGAAAACCGTAAAGTCACGAAAGCTCCTCAAGCGGAGCCGACTAAGGCGCTTCCCTCAGTTCAATACTACGTGACCAGCCGCGAGCTGAAGCTCAGCAACGGTCCGAAAGATTGCTACGATGAACCGA
>CAZCBS010000477.1:0-2130 GCA_964496965.1 uncultured Bacteriovoracaceae bacterium | reverse complement strand
GGGGTCGCCGAGGCGCGCTTTGACTTGGGGATTCTCGATCGATTGATCATCGAAGAGCAATTTGGTTGGCGCATCCAAGAACACTCGCCGCGGACTGTCCGCGTACTGGATACCGAAGACCTCCATTTTTTGCGACGTGCACGACAAAAAGCTCTCGCGGAAGGAAAAACCCTCTCCGAAATCTTTGATGACCAGATCGAGCTTGCAACCGAAGACGCCAGCCGAGAAATCGCATCGATCTATCGCTCGGATCTCTCGTTGATTCTTTCGGATCACGAGATGGATCTTTTGAAGAATCGCTTTCGAGTTGACCCCGAGCTATTGGCGCCTTTTCGATTTTGCTATCGTGATCTGCCAGAAACGCCCGGTTTTGAGCAGAGAACTCATTTTGCCGTGATCGGAAATTTCCGCCATCCTCCCAACGCGGACGGAACGCTTTGGCTCAAGAAAGAGCTTTGGCCGGAAATTCGCAAAAGGCTTCGAGCGGAAAACCAACGGGCCGAGCTTCATGTCTATGGAGCTTACCCTTCCAAAGAAGCCATGAGCCTGAGCTCGCCTGCCGAAGGCTTTATCGTCCAAGGTCCTGCGGACGATGTTCATGAGACACTCAAAAACTATCGGGTCAATCTCGCTCCGCTCAGATTTGGCGCCGGAATCAAAGGCAAGATCTCGGATGGCTGGCGCGCCGGAGCTCCCGTCGTCACGACTCCCATCGGCGCGGAAGGCATGACATTACGATCCTCCGTACCCACCTTTGGCGGAATCGTGACACGCTCAGCGACAGAGTTCGCCGACGCAGCGGCGCTACTTTACACAAATACAATAGAATGGTCGCTTGCGCGCGAGCGCGGATATTCCGTTTTGCGCGAGTATTTCGACTACCGCACGAACGCCGCGCAACTTCATGACGCGCTCGCGGACTTAACGCAGAATCTCGACGAGCGCCGAAAGCGGAATTTCGTCGGAAAAATCCTACATCACCAAAGCATGCGCAGCACCAAGTATTTCTCCAAATGGATCGAGCTCAAAGAAGGCCGCGCAGGCAGCCTGGTCCCCGCATTGCAACCCGAATAAGGAATGAAACTCCTCGCTCTTAGCTCCCTTCTCCTGGCATCCACATTCTTGGCCTCATGCTCCAGCGGTCCTGAGCCCGTTCGACGATCCGACCCTGATTCGCCTATCATTTTAACCACGCGCACGGAACCCGGAACGATCGAGCTCAATCGAGATCTTCAGCCCCTGAAGGTCCCGAAGATTCAGGTCGATATCGATGACTCTCATTCCAAGGTGACGGAGGTCATGCTGGCGTTTGATAACGTGCCTCTCTCAGTTCCGATGAATCATGTCGGCGGCAAGACCTGGGAAGTGCAGCTCGATGCCCACGCGCTCGAAATGATGGCCGTCAGCGGTCAAACCGCCAAGTACGGTGCCCAGATCATGGCCGAAAACGAGAACGGCAAAAAAGCCTTGAGCGAAAAGCCTGTTCAGATCTCGATCAAAGCGCCTCAGCTCGCGAAGCCGTCAAACACTTGACAACTCCTGGCTCAATTTAAAATAGAACGGTCAAGAAAAGCCTACCTCTCGTCGATACGAAGGAGATGGAACGAGGGGGCGTATTACATAAAATCGCTTTAAAATACGTTTGGATAGCGTGCGCGATCACGCTGTTCTCTGTCATTCCTGCCCCTGTTTCTCACTTTGCGATCGCACAAGATGTCAGCTCCTCAGCCAATGCCAACGAGAAACTTGGCCACGAGATCGGCAATCGAATCACACGTGTGCGCGAGTTCCAGTTTCTCCGGGAAGAAGCAGCCCGTCTCGGCGTCAAAGCCTACCTCTTTGGAGGAACCGCGGCAGGTTTCGCTCACTATGTGAATTGGGATCTCAAGCGCGAGAATGGCGATACGCGCTTTCAGCCGGATCGCTTTGATTACGATTATACGGATATTTATCGATCCACCCAGGATCTTGACATCGTCATCGATGGACCTCCTGAAAAAGCCCATGCGCTCGAGAGAAAACTGGCCGAGACCTACCCTCATCTTCAAGGAAGCAAGGCGACCTGGGAAGTGCGCCTTCTTCGGCAGGACATGGGAGAAAAACAGGCGTTATTAAACAACCCCGATTTCC
>CAZCBS010000476.1:0-2134 GCA_964496965.1 uncultured Bacteriovoracaceae bacterium | reverse complement strand
TTTTTATTACGGCGGGATCTGATGAAAAGATCGCGCGCTGCCTAGGACTCGGCGCGGATCTTGGAATCAATTACAAAACCGAGTCCTTTGATGCTCGCATTCTTGCGGAGACCGAAGGCGCGGGGGTGAACTGCATTCTCGATCTAGTCGGAGCGGCTCATTGGGAAAAGAACATTCGATCTCTCGCCATCGGAGGACGATTGCTTCTCGTGGGCCTGAGCGGTGGACGAAAAACCGAGCTGGATCTTGGAGCTCTCCTCAGCAAACGAATCACTGTCATCGGAAGCACGCTTCGATCCCGACCTCTTCATGAAAAAGCGGCTCTTGTCGAGGACTTTACGCGTCGAGCTATTCCTCTTTTTTCCGAAGGCAAACTCAAACCGATCATCGATCGAAGCTTTAGAATGGACGAAGTTTCCGAAGCTCATCGCTATCTTGAGAAGCAGCAGAACTTTGGAAAAGTCGTCTTAACGCCGTCACAATGACGTAGACATTCTCTTTTTCTGTGGGCATAACTATAAAACTCATAGGGGGGATCTCTATGAAGACTCTGACGAAGCTCACCGTACTCGGCTGGCTTTCAATTCTGCCTACGCTTGCTATCTCGAGCGATGCAGTGCCACCTTGTATCGCAAATGGAAGGCCTATTCCCATCAACAACGCGCAAGCGCTGGCCTGGAAAGGCTCGACGCCCAATCAGTTCAGGGCTCGCTCTAATATTTTAGGGCGTGTCGTAAGAGTCTACCCGAATCAATCCGACCACAATCATTTCTCGCTTCAGATCGGGCCTGGTCCAAGAGACACGATCGAAGTCATCTACAATGTCGAGTTTGGACAGCTTCCGCAAATCGCCATTGGAATGCAGGTCGAAGCATGCGGAGACTTCATCAATTCCTTCGCACAAGCGGGGCCCTATCCAGCTTCACCCGACGGTGCGATCATTCACTGGGTTCACTATAGCCCATCCGGAAACCAGCATGATTCCGGATTTCTTATGATTGACGGCATCCTTTACGGATATCCAAAAGCATCCAGAGGCTTTGATTATCCAAGCGTCAGCTCAGCAAGAACGCCGTAGTGATCTGAAAGCAGAGGACCGTCGCAGACTCGTGCGAGACTCAGCTTTTTTAAAGGCTGTTTGGAGCGCAGGTAGATGCGATCAAAGACGTGAGGCTGATCTTCCCAGCCTGAACAGCCCGGATATCTTTCAAGCGCAACTCGAGCTGAGATGCGCGTGAGAGCGTTCTTTTCTGGGACCCAGGTCGGTTTTTGCTTTGCTTTGCTGAGAATCGCCGCATCTTCAAGACCTAGCTCCAAAAGAGGCCCGACTGCCTTTGAATCCGAGTCGCTGTTGAAATCTCCGCAAACGACAAGAAGATCGACTTCTTTTGCTCGGTGCTTTAACGCTCTTGCAAGTCTTTGAAGCTCGCCTTCCCGCCTTCTTGCGATCGACTTGCTTTTTTCAGGTCCGTTATGGATGTGAAGATTAACGATCGCAATCTTTCGCCCTCGTACCACCGACTCGACCATCAACGCACACCGACGCTCTCCGAGTTGAAAGAAAACAGGCAACCCAAACGGTGCGTCCCATTGATAGGCTTTTCCCGATAAAGTCATTCGAATCGTTTTTCGTTTTCGAAATGCCTTTCCAGTCAGAGTTAAAAGCCCATCGGATAAATGAAGAGGAAGCCCGATTTTCCCGAATTTGATTCCCGCATTGCAACGCATGGCTATTTGACGCATTCCTAGCGCTTCACTCAAAAAAGGCCCACGCCGCTCAATGGGATTGATCTCTTGAAGACAAAAAATGTCGTATTCAGAATCACGCAACCCAAGCAGTGCGTCGACCTGTCGCATCGGACGCAAACGAGCCTCCCGAGCCGACTCCAATCGCGGCATGAACACGGGCCCAAGCCATCCCCATCCGTAAGGACTCAGAGCGTGCCAGACATTCCAAGTAGCGATCCGAAGTGAAATGTTTTTCGCCATCATCAGGCACTCTAGCACAACACTCACGCGTTAAGTTGCCGCGCCTCACCTCGCAAGCTCAAGTCGTCAAAAGCTATACTGCGCTCATGCTTCGGGTGAAATCCTTTTCAGTTTTTTTATATCTACTTACGATACCCCCCTCGTT
>CAZCBS010000475.1:0-2162 GCA_964496965.1 uncultured Bacteriovoracaceae bacterium | reverse complement strand
GAAGATCCAAAGTCCTTTGACCGGAGTATTCGATGCCGTTTGCCGAAACGAGCTCGGAAACCACCATCGAGCTTTGCATCCTTCGCATGAGCCTTCGAAACGGCGAATTAGTGATTCCCGCCATCGGCGCAAGCACGAACGGATGATCGAGTTTAAACGGGCCTACTTGGGTTTTTTCGGGTACTGCTGAAACGCTCATGACTTCAAGCTTTCGATCTCGGCGCGCTCCTTCGGCGCATCTTTCGTGAGAATGTCGCACCCATCTTGGGTGATCAAAATATTGTCTTCAATCCGGACGCCGATATTTCGGAAACGCTCAGGGATCGCACGATCCGTCGGCTGCATATAAAGTCCCGGCTCGATGGTAAAAACCATACCAGGCTCAAGTTTTCTAGCTTCGCCATTCTTTTGATAAAGGCCCACGTCATGGACATCCATTCCCAGCCAATGTCCCGTGCCGTGAGGATAAAATCGGCGAACTTCGCTGGTGCGCAGAATATCTTCCGCTTTTCCTTTCAATAGTCCCAGCGAAAGAAGCCCCTCGACCAGAACTTCGGTGGCGCGTTTGTGAAGCGCGGACCAAAGCGTTCCTGGCTTTGAAATCTCGATCGCCTCTTTCTGCGCCTTCAGCACGAGATCGTAGATCAAGGCCTGCGCGTCTGAAAAACGACGGCCTACCGGAAAGGTCCGAGTGATGTCCGCGGTGTAATAGCCATACTCCCCGCCCGCATCGATCAGAAGCAGATCTCCGTCGCGCAAGGTTTCATTGTTGGCGCGATAATGAAGGCAGGTCGCATTTTTTCCGCCCGCCACGATGCTTCCGTAACCGACGCGCGCGCAACCTTTGCGCCGGAAAGTGTAATCGATCAACGCTTCGATCTCATACTCATTCATCCCAGGGCGCACATCGCGCATCGCAGTCTGATGAGCCTCGGATGTGATCTCGCACGCTTTTCTCAAAAGCGCGATTTCATCCGGGCTCTTAAAAAGGCGCATTTCGCCAATCAGCTCTTGAGGGTCACCGATCGCTAGAAGCGCCTTGCCAGCTCGGCCTTGAGTTCTTCTGAGTCGCTCAAGTCCCGCGTTCACCTGGCGATCCAAGAACTCGGAATGGCCCACGCGATAATAGACTCGATCGCAGCCCTGGAGAAGGTCGACGATCTTTTCGTCGAACTGAGCGGTGAGGTAAGCTTCATCCACTCCGAAAATCTTGAGGGCACCTTCGACTCCGTAGCGCTCGCCTTCCCAGATCTCCAGCTCAGGGTCGCGCTTGCGGACAAACAAAACCGATCGATAGCTGCCTGGCTTGGAGCGCTGGGGCGCCATAACCAACCAGGCATCCGGCTCTTCAAATCCCGTGAGGTAATAAAAATTACTTTCTTGTCGAAACGGATGATAAACATCCGGATTGCGAAGCACTTCGGCGCTGGACGGAAAGATAAAAGCCGCGCCCGGGTTTGCATTCGCAAGAGCATCCCGCCGCGCTTTGAAGTAAGATGGAACCTGAGTGAGAAGCATTGCACCACTAGTTAACTGAAATGGTCAAAAATGGCAAATCTGGGAATCGTTTTCGATCTGGACGGGACGCTCGTTGATTCGCTCTCGTTTACATTAGAAGCATTCAATTTCGGTATCGTCAGTCAGGGCGGAGAAGCCCTCTCGCCTCCTGAAATCATGAAGTTTTTTGGCCCCGGCGAAGGGGATATTTTCGCAGCCATTTTAGGCGAGAAAAAATCCATCCCCGCTTATTTGACCTATCAGAGGTTTACAGATGAGAACCTTCATAAAATGCCTTTGCATGACGGCGTCCCCGAGCTTCTCGAGCGACTCAAGTCGGCTGGCGTTCCTGTCTCGATTTTCACCGGCCGAAGCTGGCCAACGACCGAAGCGATTTTAAAACACCATCGCCTCCTCGATCGCTTTATCACCATCGTGGCAAGCGACCATGTGAACATGCCCAAGCCTTCGCCCGAAGGACTTCATCTCGCGCTTTCAAGAATGAAACTGCGTCCTGCCGACGTTCTCTTTGTCGGCGACTCCGCTTTTGACATGCAAGCAGCGCGAGCCGCAGGCTCGCACGGAGTTGCCGCGCTTTGGGACCTGCTTGCGGATCGCGCAAGCCTTGAGCGCACATCACCTGCGCATTGGGCTCATGCGCCGGA
>CAZCBS010000474.1:0-2205 GCA_964496965.1 uncultured Bacteriovoracaceae bacterium | reverse complement strand
AGCCCCTGGTCGTGATACATGCAAACGACAGCGTCAAAGCGGTTTTGTGGGCGATTTTGCAGTGGTGCCATGACGTGGTTGGCAAAAAGAGTATCCGCTGGAAGCGGCCCGACAAGCGTGTAGCCTCTACGCCTTGCGTCTTTTTGAAGCGACTGGATTTCAGGGGTGATGACACGGATCTCTTCGTCGCCGAACAGACCGTCTTCGCCAGCGTGTGGGTTCAATGCGGCAATTGCAACGCGAGGACGAGAAATGCCCCACCAGCTTTTGAGGGTGTCTACCGTGTGGAGAATGGCGCGTCGAAGCTTTTCTCGGTTCAGCGCCTTGGGAACATCCTTTAAACCGATATGCACGGTGACAAGCGAGATGCGAAGCTGATCATTAGCAAGCATCATCGTCACTTCATTTACGCCGCAGAGATCGGCAAGAAAATCAGTATGACCGGTATATTTGAAGCCGCCTCGCTGCAGTCGTTCCTTGCTGATAGGACCTGTGACCAAGGCGTCTGCGACCCCGGCCTGAATCAAGCGGGTCGCTTTTTCGATCGACCAGCCGGATTGATAACCCGCAAGGAAAACAGATTTTTTAGGTGGCTCGGTAGGCGCGCAAAGCACAGGAATGCTTTGTCCAAAATCGCCGAAGTCTTCCGCCAGAACCGCTTCATTAAACGGTAGAACCTTGGCCCCTAGCCGTTCCAGCGGAGCGCGTGCGCCTACGCAGGCAAAACGCATATCTGGATAAAGCGAGCTTAAAGAGCGTCGTCCTCGGGCGCGAAAAACTTTCGCCGCGATCTCTGGGCCTACACCGTCCGGATCACCGGGCGTGATGAGAATTAATCGTCGTGCGCGCATCCATCAAACCTAATTGGTAAACCTTAGTCTGCGCGCCGAATATACGCTGTCTGACGTTGCCGTTGCAGCCAAAGCTGGATCTGATGCTGATATTCGGTCGCCGTCAGTTGGCCACGGATTTCGTCGCGAACCTTTTGGAAGCGATCGCTCTCTTCGGTTTTCACGTCGACAAGCTTAACGATGTAATAGCCGTGCTTGGAGTCGCCGAAAATCGGGCTGACTTCGCCGATTTTTAATCCTTTGATATGCTCTCGGATCAAAGGCGACATTTGGTCTTCTTTCAGCGTGCCCAGGTCCCCCCCGGCGGATGCAGAAGCATCATCGCTCACGCGTTTCGCGACTTCGTCAAAAGTCTCCCCCTCTTTCACGGCCTTGAGGGCGTTTTGAGCAGCGTCTCTTGTCGCTTCAGAGGTTTTGTAAGTCCGAGGAGAAATGAAAATCAGCCGAAGAGTATAGGCGCGATTTCCCGACTCGGATGGCGAATAGTGGGTGTAGAAATAATTCTTCACATCTTCATCCGAAATGGAAACCTTGGTGCGAATATCGCGATCGATCAAGTTACGTTTGCTCGCACTGACTCGGATCAGGTCGAAATACTCGTCGAAAGTAAAGCCTTGCTCCGCAAGCGCGGCGCGAAGCTGTGTTCTATCGATGTGGTTGTTGGATTGAATCGAGTTGATCTCTTGCTCGACTTCGGCGTCGGTAACAGGAAAAGCCTGAGCGATGAGTTTTTCGTCGATCAGAAAATTGACGATTTCATCGGCGGATGCCGCGGCGCCTTTTTGAGCGATCGTAGTACCGGCGAAGATTGGATCGAGCTGGCTTCGGAGCTTGAGCGTTTTGCGAAACTGCTCTACATCGGAAAGAAGGACAAGCTGTGAATTTACGGCTGCCTCGAGGCGATCAATGAGGACCGGGGCTGCGGATGCCGATCCGATCAGAGACGGAGCGAAAGACAGAAAAAGTGCTACGGCTAACAGCCTTTTGCGGGTCAGAGTCATTCTTTTTCTATTCGCACATCCTGTGCTCGACTGTCTACAGTGCGCATTTCGCACCGGACCTTTGGGACAAGGCGTTAAAAAGGGCGCGCAGTGACCCTTCACCACGCGCCCTTAAGGATTTTGAGACAGATTTTCCTTACTCTTTAATCAGTTCGTTTCGAACCGTGACTTTTGCACCGGATCGGAGTTGGCCCATCAGCTTTTCGAAAGACTGACGCTGGCGCTCTTCAATGAGCTGGCGCTTAACCGCGGCATGGTCAACATCGTCCCAGATCTTCACCGCGGTAAGCTTAATGATGTGTTAACCGGCTTGCGCGCGAACGATATTTCTCACTCGACCCGGGGAGCTGAGA
>CAZCBS010000473.1:0-2219 GCA_964496965.1 uncultured Bacteriovoracaceae bacterium | reverse complement strand
GAGCGTAACGAAAAAAAAACTCACTGCTGTCCATCGAGGAAGTCGTGACATGCTCTGGAAAGTGCAATTACCGCTCCAGGTCAAATTCAGTATTGCTGCGTTGATTCTTTCATTTTTGGCCGATTTGCCGGGATTTTTGACAACCGTCAAAGACTTAGACAGGCTTGGCTAGGTGTTGCAAATTGAAGATTTCTCGACATGAAGATTTTATCAAGTTAGAACCCTGATATGAAAAAAATCTGTGTGTGGGCATGGGGCGTTTTTTTTCTTTCAATCTCTCTTTTGAACTCTCAACCGGCATCGGCAACGACGATGCCGATCAATAATCTGAATCTGCAGGATAATCCGAGAGTCCTTTATAATATTTCTCCGACGCTTTTTAGGCGACTGATCGATCAAGTGGTTGTAGCGTTTTCTCCGATTGTGCGGATGCATGGCGGAGAGCTCAGAGCCAACTACCTTTGGAACGATTCCACTGTGAACGCCTATGCGACGCGCGACGGGAAGTTTTGGGTTTTGAATATGTACGGCGGTCTCGCTCGCCGCAAAGAAATCACGCCCGATGGATTTTCGATGGTGGTTTGTCATGAGCTCGGACATCATCTGGGGGGCTATCCGTTCAAGCGAACCGTTGAAGAAGGTGGCGCTTGGGCGGCCTCTGAAGGGCAATCCGATTATTTCGCAACTCAGACTTGCGCAAAAGTAATCTGGGGAAATGATTTTCAGGAAAACGCGAAACACCGTTTCCTGGTCGATCCAGTCGCGAAGGGGATGTGTGACCGCTCCTATAGCTATCAAGTGCAGCGCGACCTTTGCTATCGAACCGCGGACGCAGGCCAATCTTTAGCTAATCTTTTGAACATGCTGAGAGATGCCAATCGCCCGGTTCGTTATCGGGATGCGCGAAACGATCTGTTCGTCAGACAAACGGTTGTTTCACATCCAGAGCCACAGTGCCGACTTGAGACCTACCTCAACGGAGCGATCTGCGGACGCCAGTTTGACATTCGCGTGATCCCAGGACTCGATATTCATATGAGCAGTGGATCACCCTTCGATGAGGAAAAGATCGCTGCGAATTACTCCTGTGGTGAAAGAGGAAGCGCTTACGACGGCTCTCGCCCAAGATGCTGGTTTCAGCAGCTCTTGCCGAACTGGTTTTAAGCACGACTTCGACGCGGGTTATTTTCTTGCCGCGGGTTATTTTCTTGCAATGACAAGCCCGTGATTGATCTCCGGAATGTAGGCTTTGTTGATTTGGCTGAAGCCAGCGGCTCCAACCCATTCATCATAGTCTTTCAGGGGGTAGACCATCCCCTGACCGGTGGCGAGGCCCAAGAAATAGGCGGAGAGCACGGGAGCGCAAGCCGGACCGTCTTCCGCGTCGGAGCTGACTGAATTGAAAAGGATGGCAAAACCTCCTTTGTTCAAGGATGCATAGCTTTTGCGCATCAATGCTGAGTTCATGTCTTTCGAATAAATATTGATGATGTGATTAAACATCACGCCGTCGACCTTTTTGATGAACGGGTCTTCCAGGAAGTTTCCTTCTTTCAGGAAGATCTGGTTCGTCAAACCGGCTTCTCGAATATTCTTTCTTGCCAGTTTGCAAACTGAGGCCGAATCAAAAATACTGACTTTTAAATGAGGGTAGTGACGGCACAGCTTGATGGCATTGACGCCATCTCCGCCGCCGTAGTCCACCAGATGCTCTACGGTTTCTAAAGTCGGTCGAAGAAGTTCTAAGATCGGCTCAGTGAGTCCAACGGTATTGCTTAATCCTTTCATCCAGTGGTGAAAAATCTTCTCAAGCTTGGGATGCGCGGCAAGACGTTCATAAAGAGTGTCTCCGTCACCTTCGAACTCGCGCAAACCGACATTGTCTCCCGCCTTCAACGAGTCTGAAAGCCAATGCATAGCTGGATAAACAATGGAGTGATGAGCGTTGATCACGGGCCACATGCTTTGGGGATGGTCTTGAATATATTGTTCGGCGAGCGAGGAGTTTGAGTAAAGATCTCCTGATTTCTCGACCATTCCCAGATAGGAGCAGCCCATGAGCATGACACGGAGCGAGTACTCGGGAGTTTTGAGATCTTTGCTCATCTTTTTGATCGTGGATGAGCCCTTTTTCTTCAAATAGCCAAAGAGATCTAATTTGCATGCCGAACAAAGAATCTTAAAGTGCGGGAAGCCACCTTTTGAGACAGTGAGTCTCT
>CAZCBS010000472.1:0-2224 GCA_964496965.1 uncultured Bacteriovoracaceae bacterium | reverse complement strand
GCCCGCGGAATGTGCTGAACCGGCAAGTGCCAAAGCGAAAAGAGCAAGCAGGCCAAGAGCCCTGAAGCGGACCGAGCGATTAGAAGTAAAAATGGATGCCTGCATTGAGGAAGCTCACACCTAAAGTTTTCAAGGCAAAGCTTCCACTGAGGTTATCCAGGGAGGCGCCCGTTTCCATGGCGAAGCCCAAGCTCTCCAAGCCTGGGATAAATGCTTCCGCTCCAAAGGCTCCAAGAAACTCTGCGCCCGAGCGGGAGTCGGCCGTCACGCTTGCAGCGCCCACGGTAAAATAGAAATTCAGATTCGTTTCGAAAAAAATATTTTTGAAAAACTTGGCGCCCACGACCGAGTTGCGGGGGGAAGAAGTGGATACACCGAGAACACCCTCGACGCCAAGATCGCGTGTCAGGCCATATTTTAAGCTGATCGCTGGAACGCCGTTGGTGTATTTAAAGTTTTCGAATTCGGCGTTGTACCCAAGGCCAAAACGTCCTTGTAAGTCACGCGCATGAGCGGATGCGGAGAAGACGATGACGGCAATCCCGGCCAAGATGTTCGCGCGACGCATAAAATTGAGCATTGTTCTTTCAGGGTAACCGTGGCCTTTCTTTTTGACAACCCCCGAAGAGTCCTCTAAACACGAAGTTATGTCATCTTCGTCAAACGATTCGACCTTTTCTCCCCATCCACGTCAATCCAGTGGGAGTTCGTTTTTTGACACTCTCACCGAAAAGCCTATGGCTCTTGTGAGCATTCTTCTTGCTGTTATCGTGATAGCCGCGGTTTTCGTCGGTATCCGAAACCAAAAGGAAGCCAAAGCGCAAGCTGCAAGCAACGCTCTTTTTCATGCTCAAAAAAGTTATGAGACGGAGATGAAAGCTTTTGCAGGCTCGGTAGCGGCTGCTGAAAAGAAAGCGGCCCCCGCTCCTTCACCCGAAGCGGTTCTTTTTACGAAAACCGATGTAGACGCGAAGTTTCCTGAGACTTTGAAGAATTATAAAATCGTGATCGATCAATATTCCGGGACGCGCGCGGCTTTTGAATCGCTCCTTGCGATGGGCTCTCTCTATAGCAATCATGGCGAAGCGGCAAAAGCCGTGAGTTGGCTACAAAAGGCGACGGAGTCGGCTCCAAGCGCGGCAGATCGCGTAGAGGCCTATTACGGACTTGGGTATGCTCTGGAGAGCTCTGGAAAGTACGCAGAAGCGATCCAGGCCTATGAGAAAGCCCAATCCTCCGCGAGCGCCGGAGAGCCTGTATCCAAGGGTGATTTGCTTCTGGCCATCGCTCGCAATCAAGAGCTGATGGGCGATAAGGCTAAGGCACGCGAGACCTACGATCAGATTATCAAGCAGGCTCCTAATTCGGAGCAAGCGCATACGGCTGAAACTTTGAAGGCACAGAAATGAATCGATCCCGCGCGGCGTTTTTATCTCTTTTGATTCTTTGCTTGGGCTGCAGTGGTCGTAATATCCATAAGGATCTCACCGATGATCCTGGGGTGTTAGTGAGACGGTGGACTTTAAGCAGTCTCAGCAAAGGGAACGAGATTCGCAATGCGGGAGATCGCGGATTCGATTTTTCGAACCCTGTCTTTTTTGAGAACACGCTGATTTTCGGAAGTCACAGCACGGGCTTGATCTCGATTTATCCAAAGATCAATCAACAGCGCTGGGTGTTGCCGATTCAGAATGGCGTCATCAGTGAGATCACAGTCGACGGAAGCACGGTTTACTTTGGTGGTGGCGATGGCTTTTTCTACGCGGTAGACGCCGAATCTGGGCGTGTGAATTGGCGTTATGAAGTGCGTAATCCGATTGTATCGCAGCCTACGGTTTCTGGGGGTCGCGTATTTTTAACGACGACCGATGACACAGTGTACGCCTTTGACGCTGGAACGGGCAAATGGCTTTGGAATTATCGAAGACGATCCGCTCCGACCGCCACGATTCTTGGGGCGTCATCCCCCCTGGTGGATGGCACGGAAGTCATCGCAGGTCTTTCGGATGGCTTTCTTGTGGCCCTTTCCATTGCCGATGGTCAGCTCAAGTGGGAGAGAAAGCTTCACAGCGGAACGAAATTTACCGACGTTGACGCACATCCTGTGCTTGAAAGCGGCGTGATTTACATTCCCTCTTATGACGGTGCTCTCTATTCGCTGCAAAGGGCAGGGGGGGATGTTATTTGGCGTTTGGCAGTTGGCCGGAGTACACCCGTGGTTGTG
>CAZCBS010000471.1:0-2227 GCA_964496965.1 uncultured Bacteriovoracaceae bacterium | reverse complement strand
GGCGCCGTTTAACTTACGCAACTCTCGAAAAGCCCTTTGAACGAGAACGGGCGCGTCTCGCATAAAGTTCCAGCACTCGTCTAAAACGATATAAACCGGATGAGAGGTCCCTCGTGCCCGCAAGAAGCTCTCAATCTTTGAGAGAACCTCATGGGTAGCCAACTTCTTTTCATCTAGCTGAAGATCAGAAAGCTCGATCCCAACCATCGAGCCCACGCGATTTAGAGCTTCAAGGAGGCGCTCGATATTTCCGTGAACTTCATTCAGTGATTTCGGTTCAAGATATGAATTTTCATCACCACGGACCATTCTCCGAAAACTCCGGTTGTGATCCACAAAAAGAACCGACATCGAGCAGCCAACTTGCACCATTCTTCGTAAGATCAGACCCGTCAGAAAGCTCTTGCCGCTACCCGTAGCGCCAACCACCAACCAGTGAAGGGCTTCCAAGCGAGGGTCTTGGGGAGAGAAGTACAGAGGTCTACCACGCAGAGTCGTTAAGATGGCCGAGCCTGACTCAATCGGATCTAAAACGTTAGGAATTAGATCGCTTGCGGTCACCGCGCGGACATAATGGGAACGATGAAACCGTTGCCGGAGCCCTAAAATAGAACAGCTTGCTAGAAACTTGTTCTTTTCTTCGCAAAAGAGACTCTTATCCAGATCTTGCTTGGTCTTCAATGCGATCAGAACCGAGATTTCAACCACCGTCTCGTCTCCACGCGAGAGGCCGCGAAGAACCTGGCTTGCCTCCTCAAAAGAAACGTCAGAATCCACGTTAGAGAGATTTTCTCCACTATTTGAATTCCCGCGACGCGAGAGCTCGACCTTCTTTTTAATCTGAGTGAAATCAATTCCACGTATCGAGACAAAAAGTCGAAGATCGCCTGATAAATTCGAAAGCAACGTGAAGAGCCAAAGAGGATCAGTAGTGACTGGAAGCTGATGAAGCGAGTAAAGATGATCGCTGTCGGAGATGAGTCCATCTGAGAGCTCGTGAATGCAGGTCTCCCCCTTCAGCGAAAAACGCCCAGAGGTAACGATCTCTCGAAGTTCGGCGCCTTCTGCCTTTAAATCGCAGAGCAAAGTAACTGTCTCACCAGTGCGAAGATCTTTGATCCGATCGACTATCACGCCCTTGCTCGCGATAAGATCTAGGTCTTCTAATGCATCAGGAGGAGTAATCTCTATTTCTGATGCATTAACAACCAGACTACCGCCATAGGATTTTGATCCGAACAGCCTCTCAAAATAGAACAGAATCGACTCATCCCAGCCGGTCTTGGAGAATCTCGCAAACAGTCTCAGCAAGGCGTATCCAAAAATGCCGACTCCGATGGCCACTGAGTTTCCGACTTTACTGTTCCCCGCAATGACCGAAAGCCCCAGCGTGACAAACGAAAGAATGACCAATCCTTGAACAGGCACACCTAGTACAAGCGGTTTTCGGAGTAGGTTTCGCATGGTGGGTTCAGTAAAATTTCTCATTCGTCACCGCGCCTGTTGACTGATGTAAGACCAAACACCGTTGATTGCGATCAGACAGGCAATCGCAATCACCACACGGATTGTTTCTTGTCTTGCATTCGGATCACCCTGGATATGCCCGAAAATATTTTTTCCGAGGTATCCAAGTGAGACAATCGGCAGTAATCGACCCACGAAAGCATTGACGAGATTTTGAAGCGTCCCCTCTAAGTCAGAGGCCAACGCCACGGTCGAAGTAAGAAAGAGTGCTAAAAAGAACCATTTACGCATGTCATGCTTCCTTTCGTTTCGGATCAAAGGATCCACATCATGCGTTCAAATCCATGATTGGCTCGGGAATAACGCCAATGTTTTTCAAAGAGGTCCTCATTCAACGAAGGAATGTTCCAGTTTTCTTGGCGTGGAGGAATGTCTAACGGCACCACCAGACTTTCGAAGAATTCACAGATTCGCATCCAAAGAGATGGTTTTACTTCTGCTGCTGTATTTTCTTTTTTCATAATTTTGCGGTTCCTTTTTATTCGTAAAGTTAGGCTTCTGCGCCAACGAGCAGAAACATGCGTTTCCACCAGGGACTCTTTGCTGGTTGAATGACAATCTGTTTTGTAGCTTGAGAAGCTGGATTTGATTGCGGCTTAGGTTTTGGCGCTCGAGCTGGACAATGTTCTTCGAGCGTGAAGTCCATGTGCCATCCGTCAAAATTCATCGCATTCTCAAGCGCGCAATGCTCGTCAAACTG
>CAZCBS010000470.1:0-2253 GCA_964496965.1 uncultured Bacteriovoracaceae bacterium | reverse complement strand
ACCTAGGTCGCCAAAGTAGGGCGCATCTCATCATCACAAAACAAAAAGGCCCCCATCTAAAAAGACGGAGGCCTCCTTTGTTTCGTTACTTACCTTTGTTCAAATTTACATCGACTGCTCGGGACCAGGACCGCCTACGCCGCCATCGCGTCCACGAATCGGCATGTCGTCGCTCATGACCATCTCGTCGCTTCCACGAGCGCTCTGAGAAGCCGGAACGATCATTCCGCGCTTGCGAAGCTTTTCGACGAGAGTCGTGCGGTTCATCTTGAGAAGCTCGGATGCGCGGTTCTTGTTGCCATTGGTGCGCGCCAAAGCTTGGTCAACCAGATGGTTCTCGAACGCAGCGACGATCGTCTTGAGATCGATGCCGGTTTGAGGAAGGACCATGCGCGGGAACTCCCACTCGTCCATCGACATCGCGCCGGAGCCCGTGGCGTTGTTTTCCGCGAATTTTTGGAAAATGCGGTGAGGCAAGTCGCCTAAATCCACGCTGCCTTGACCCTTGAGGATCACCAGGCGCTCCATGAGGTTTTCAAGCTCACGGACGTTGCCTGGCCAATCGTAGGCATTCAGAGCGTCCATAATCTGTCCGCTTGGCGCTTCGACAGAATGACCGGTGACTTCGTTGAACTGCTGCACGAAGTGGTTCACCAAGAGCGGGATATCGCTCTTGCGCTCGCGAAGCGACGGGATCTTGATCGGAATCACGTTGAGGCGATAGTAGAGATCTTCGCGGAATTCTTTTTTCTGAGCGGCATCTTCGAGATCGCGATTGGTCGCGGCGATGATGCGGACATCGACTTCAACCGTGCGGGACGAGCCCACTGCCTCGAACTGACGGGTCTGAAGCACACGAAGAAGCTTGACTTGAAGATGAAGCGGAAGCTCGCCAACTTCATCGAGGAAAATCGTTCCTCCGTGAGCCATCTCAAAACGGCCCGTGCGATTTTGAGTCGCGCCGGTGAAAGCGCCTTTCACGTGGCCGAAAAGCTCGGCTTCAAGAAGCTCAGCTGGGATCGCTCCGCAGTTGACGATCACCAGGGGTCGAGTTGCCCGAGGAGAATTTTCATGGAGCGCTCGCGCCACCAGCTCTTTGCCAGTTCCGCTCTCACCCGTAATCAGCACCGTGCTGTCGGTTTGAGAGACCTTCTCGATGGTCTTGAAGATGTTTTGAATTGCGAGACTTTCGCCTACCAACGGAGAACGAAATGCGAGCATCAATGCTCCCCCTTCTTTAAATCCTTCTTGGATTTAGTCTTGAATATAATTTTTGCGGCGCTTTGGTGCTCAAGAGTTACCTCCTCTTGCGCACCGGTCACATAAAAAAGGCTAAGCAAGATTTGCCGGCCTGTCAAAATATTTTCTGAAAACTTCTTCATCTCGAAAAGAAGCCTCACAAACCGTCGAAAAAAGGATGGCCAGGATATTGCTAAAACTCATCCATGAAGGATGATCAAACATCCTTCGGAAATAAGAAAAAAAGTAGGATTATCAAGGTGATAAAGCAACACTCTTCAACCATAAACCGTATCAGCCCCCGTTCCAATCCCCGCCCAAGCTCTATTCTATTGTTAAATTGTTTAACAATAGCGCTGCTGGCATTTGGGCTTGCGGGGACCAGCGGTTGCCGCCCTTTCAACAATGACTTGAGCCACGACATCGTTCCCGGAACCGAAAAAGGGTACGATACATCGCTAGGCGCGGGAGCGATCGCGAGCGAGATTTTGTCGGAAAAAAACTTTTCCAGCATCGTCGTCGAGATTCAGGCGGTGCGAGGATTCTCCCCGACACAAGAATCGCTCGATCAGCTTCGAACCTTTCTTGTGAAATACACGAAAAAAACTCGCGGCGTCGAGATCGTTGTCGACACCCCCATCGCACCTCCGGTCCACACCATCGGAACGGATGGGTACAACTCGAACGACCTCAAGCAAATCGAAGCCAGGAACCGGCGTTACTACACATCCAAAGGAAAATTGGCGCTCTATGCGCTCTTCCTGGATTGGAACTTCGCAGGAGACTCGCCGAATGATCGAGTGCTGGGTCGCGCGTATCGCAGTCAATCCGTGGCGATTTTCATGAACTCGCTGAGAATAGCGACCCAATCCTCATCGCAGCCCGCGGCGCACCCTACTTTTGCCGAGACGACGGTTATCTTGCATGAGTTTGGTCATTTAATGGGCATCGTTTCCATGGACGACAAACCACGCCCCCATGCGGACCTGGTTCATCATTCCTGTACCAATCCGA
>CAZCBS010000469.1:0-2253 GCA_964496965.1 uncultured Bacteriovoracaceae bacterium | reverse complement strand
AACCATGACGACGAGATCAATTCCCAAAGTAACCACTCCCCTTTGCTAAATGGCAGAGCTTGCGCCGCCGGGGGCGCTGCCGATTTGGACAGCGACATCACCGGAGTGAACAGGCGCGCCGGACCATCTCAGGGCCTCTTCTAATTTCAAGTAGGCGCGCGATGGAGCTTCGGGTGGCAATATGATTTTCCAACGTCCGCCTGGTACCGGCGCATGCGCGCCGGAATGGCGATGAAATCCAATCCACCACTCGCTTTCTTCAACGCCAACGAGGTCCAAAACTGGATCGCCTGTGCGCGCTTCGCTTTCAGGAAAAAACAGCCCCTGAGCCTCAGGATGCTGGCGAACGGCCCTTTCGAGGGTCCCAGCTCGCAAACCTGGCTGATAATCGATGGCTTCTTCGCCCGGAGCGTAGAGGTCTCGCTCAAAAATATGCAGTCTCAGCGGCCCGCCCACCGAGCGAGAAAGCTCTTTGGCTTCATGAATAACCGAATCAACTCGAGCCTGATCTGAGGACTCCGTGATTTTCCGACCTAAAGAAAGGCCATAAGCCCGCGCAAACACGGACCGAAGCTGAAAATCATCTGCTATCGCTCCAGAAAGCGACTTAAAGGTCACAAAACCCGGACGAGAAAAAGCAAAACGCAGGTCCGGACAGTCGCGAGCGACCTCCTCTTTGAGGGCCTTCTCGGCCCCGACCTGGCAAACGGTAAAAAGAAATGCAGACTCCATGAAGTGCCCATTCCATAACCTGACAGAATCGGTTATGAAACTTAAAAAATTACTATGATCCATCTTACCAATATTTCAAAACAGTACGGCCAACGTGTGCTCTATAAGGACGCAAGCTTCCAGGTTCGCCCTGGCGATAAAATCGGCTTGGTCGGCCCTAATGGAGCCGGAAAAACCACGATCTTTCGAGTCATTATGAAGGAAGAAGGCGTGGATAGCGGCACCGTGAGCATCGAAGGTAAGACGGTCATCGGCTACTTCTCGCAGGATGTAGGCGATATGAAAGGTCGTTCGGCCCTGGAAGAAGTCAAAGCAGGCGCGGGAAAAATCTCCGACCTGGCCGCAAAACTCGCCCAGATGGAAAAGAAGCTGGAAGACAGTGCCATCAATCCCATCTCTGACGACGAGATGGCGGATCTTCTTGAAAAATACGGCGAAGCTCAGCTCGAGTTCGAACAGCGCGGAGGCTACGACCTGGACGCGCGCGCCAAGGAAATTCTAACCGGCCTCGGAATCGGACCTGGCGATTACGATCGCCCGGTTGAGAGCTTCAGCGGTGGATGGAAAATGCGTATCGCGCTTTCCAAGATTCTGGCGCTCAATCCCGATATCCTTTTGATGGACGAGCCGACCAACCACCTGGATCTCGAATCGATCATCTGGCTCGAAGAATGGCTCAAGAACTTCAAAGGCTCGCTCATCATGACAAGCCACGATCGCGAGTTCATGAACCGCATCGTCTCCCGCATCATCGAAGTCGCTAACAAGAGCATCACGGTCTACAGCGGAAACTACGAGTTCTACCTCCGCGAGCGCGAGATCCGCAAAGAGCAGCTTCTGGCCGCTCATCAAAAGCAGCAGGACATGCTGGCCAAGGAAGAAGAGTTCATCGCCCGTTTCGCCGCGCGTGCTTCTCATGCCGCTCAGGTGCAATCACGCGTGAAGAAGCTCGAGAAGATCGAGCGCATCGAGATTCCGGCCGAAGAAAGAGTCATGGCCTTTGACTTCCCGAACCCGCCCCGCAGCGGAAACGAAGTCGTTCAGATGAAAGCTCTCGCCAAGCAATACCCGCTCGAGAACGGAAAAACGAAATCCGTCTTCGGCGGCGTGAGCGGCGTCGTCAAGCGCCTCGACAAGATCGCGGTCGTCGGAGTCAACGGCGCAGGTAAATCGACGCTGTTGAAAATCATGGCGGGACAAACTGACGCAACCGATGGCAATTGCACGATCGGCGCAAGCGTTCGCATGGGATACTTCAGCCAGCATGCGCTTGAGGTCCTCAATTCGGACAAGACGATCTTTGACGAGATCCATGATCGCATCCCCGACGCGACGATCGGATTTGTCCGAAATCTCCTGGGTGCGTTCCTCTTCTCAGGCGACGATGTTTACAAAAAGATCGGCGTTCTCTCCGGAGGCGAAAAGAGCCGCGTGGTGTTGGCGACGATCCTCGCCACTCCCGTTAACTTCCTGATCCTCGACGACCCGTTGTCCGAGGAGGTGCTGACCCGGGTGCGGGGC
>CAZCBS010000468.1:0-2270 GCA_964496965.1 uncultured Bacteriovoracaceae bacterium | reverse complement strand
GGCGGAGACTCGTTTTGCCAACCACGCAATGGCACCACGTCAAA
Organism: uncultured Bacteriovoracaceae bacterium; assembly: GCA_964496965.1. Classification (GTDB taxonomy): domain Bacteria; phylum Bdellovibrionota; class UBA1018; order UBA1018; family UBA1018; genus CAZCBS01. The sequence continues at coordinate 2,226 of CAZCBS010000468.1, read as the reverse complement.
CTCGCCCACAAAACCGCTTTGACGCGGTCGTTTGCATGTATCACGACCAGGGGCTGATTCCCGTGAAGCTGCTTGATTTCCCTCGTACCGTCAATGTAACTTTGGGCCTACCGATCGTCCGTACCTCGGTCGATCACGGCGTTGCTTTTGATATCGCCGGGCAAAACAAGGCGGATCCCTCAAGCCTTGAATCTGCCATCGAGCTTGCGGTAAGTATCGTCAGAAACCAATCCCGGGGCATCCAATCCCGAGGCAGGAAGAAAAGAAAATGACCCTTCAAATTCGTCCATCCATTTTCAGAGAATATGACATCCGCGGAATCGCTGGTCGCGACCTGACGCCGGAATTTGCCGAGTGCATGGGCCAAGCCTATTCTCAATTCATCGCGGGACGAAAGCCAACCGCAGGACGAAAAAATCTTACCGTTTCCGTTGGCCGCGACTGCCGCCTCACCAGCGATAGCTACGCCGAGGCACTGATTCGCGGACTTCGAAAAGGCGGCATCGATGTGATTCGCCTCGAGGTCGTCCCAACGCCGCTGACGTATTTCAGCCTTTTCCATCTTGATCTCGATGGCGCCATCATGGTGACCGGATCTCATAATCCTGCTGATTATAACGGATTTAAAACCTGCGTTGGCAAAGACACGATTCACGGACATCAGATTCAAGAGTTTCGCGTTTTGATGGAAAAGATCGCGAAGGATGGATTCAAGCCCGCCGCTCAAGAAGGCTCTGTGACGGATTTTTCCGTGATTCCGGCCTACACCGATTATTTGGTGAAAAACGCGCGCGGCCTCAAGCCTAAGAAGATCGTGATCGACGCAGGCAACGGCACGGCTTCGACCGTTGCTCCTAATCTGTTCCGCCGCTTGGGCGCGCAAGTGACCGAGCTTTACTGCGAGCTCGACGGCCGTTTCCCGAACCATCATCCGGATCCTACGGTTCCTGCAAATCTCAATGATTTGATTGCCGCCGTTAAGAAGGAAAAAGCGGATTTCGGTCTCGCATTTGATGGAGACTCCGACCGCATCGGTCTCGTCGATGAAACCGGCAAAATCATTTTCGGCGATGAGCTCATGGTTCTTTTCTCCCGCGATATTTTGCGCGAGATCAAAGGCGCGACAATTATCTCCGAAGTGAAATCAAGCCATAAGCTTTACAATGACATCGCCGCCAAAGGCGGAAATCCCATCATGTGGAAAACCGGTCACTCCCTCATCAAGTCCAAGATGAAGGAAACAAAAGCTGCACTCGCTGGCGAAATGTCCGGCCATATTTTCTTTGCGGACCGCTACTTTGGTTTTGACGATGCCATCTATGCCGCTCTTCGTGTTTACGAAATCGCGTCCAAAGCATCGGGTCCAATGTCCTCGCTGCTTGCTGATCTTCCAAAGACGGTCTCAACCCCTGAAATTCGCGTTGATTGCGACGAAGAAAAGAAATTCAAGCTGGTTGAAGAAACGAAGCGTCGTCTTTCAGGTTATAAGTCGACGGACATCGATGGTGTCCGTGTGGATTTCGGCGACGCATGGGGACTGGTTCGCGCATCGAACACTCAACCCGTTCTGGTTTTGCGCTTTGAAGCACCAAGCTCTTCTCGCTTGAACGAAGTCAGAGGAGTCGTCGAGCAGGCCCTAAAAGAAGCCGCTCACGCGATTGGCCACTCACCAATCGATACTTCGGGCAGCAGCGCAGGCCACTAAAGCCGTCTCGTTTCAAGCCATAGGAAAAGCTTGTCAAAGGTGGTAATCTCGCTCCTCCATGAGCAGTATCACCCGTGATGTCGCACGTTCTCGAAAAAATCAGAAAAACCCTGTCCGAACAACTGGACCCTCGAAGCGCTCCGCTTTAAGATCGCGATCAGTGGCTCAAAAAACAACGAAAACTGCAGCTCCGAGCGCAACTCAAGACCTGGCAAATGACGAGGCGATCGTCATTCGCGGCGCTCGCGTCCACAACCTTCAAAACGTCAGCACGGTGATTCCGCGAGATAAACTCACGGTTCTCACCGGTCCCTCTGGATCCGGAAAAAGCTCGCTTGCGTTCGACACGATCTACGCCGAAGGCCAACGTCGTTACGTTGAAAGCCTTTCCGCTTACGCTCGTCAGTTTCTTGAACAACTCGGCAAACCCGACGTTGAAGCGATCTCCGGACTGAGCCCAACGATTTCCATCGAACAAAGAACCACAAGATACAACGCTCGCTCGACCGTCGGCACAGTCA
>CAZCBS010000467.1:0-2283 GCA_964496965.1 uncultured Bacteriovoracaceae bacterium | reverse complement strand
CAGCGGGGGGCCCGGGCGGGCGCCGGAACGCCTGCGCGATCGCGGGGCCATAACCCGGGACGACGACCGGGACGATCGCGGCAGCGAGCAGGGCGGCGAGGCCGCCCTGGAGTGCACCCGCGAGCGCGGTCGGAACCAGAGAGAACGCTGGCGAGGCGCCAAGAAGCTCGAGTACGGCGTGCTCGCGACGATCGCGCTCGAGCCGCAAGCGCAACACGACGAGTGCGACCACGAGCCGGAAACTCCAGGCTGCAATGCTTTTTGCCTCTTGAGCTAAAACATCCGAACATTTTTGGTTAAATTCCATCACAGCGAGAAGCTTTTGGCGAAAAGTGTCTCCCAGCGTACTTTCTTCTTTAAGAATCAATTCAGGCACTTTGTCTCGTTGCGCAGAATCACGGAAAGTCGCGATGACTTGATCTCCAAACTTCTTATAAGTATTTCTGGTTTCCGTGGCTGCCTTATACAGTGGCCTCTGCGTAGTTTTTTCGGGCATTCAGAATATTTGCGATCGCTTTTTCTCCTTGTTCCGCGCTGATTCCTTTGACTCCTAGTTTGATAAGGTTCAACCGAACGCCTCGAAACTCACCGAACATTTTCCCGAGATTAAGCGTATTGGACAAACTGTTCGTGGCGATTTGATCGTACTTTTGGCTGACTCCTCGCAAGGCGAAAATGCTGACGATTCCAAGCGCCAGAGAGAAGGAGGCGAGCATCAGACATATTTCCAGTATTTTTCCTTTAAGACTCATATATTTAAGCATGACTTCGCTCTGTGTGCGTCAGGATTTTGACCAACGAAATTAGACGATCTAATATTTTCTGCACAATTCTCCGAAGCGTAAACGAAGGACAATTCTTGTGAGGAAAATAGAATGAAAGGTCTGAAGCTCAAGCTGGCTCTTTTGTCGGTGTTAGGGATTCTTCCCATAGCGCTTGGAGTGGTGTTTTATCTATTTCCGGTTTTTGAGTCTTACTTTATCGAGCAACGAAAAGAAGAGGTTAAGGCCTCTGTCGATCTGACGACTTCGATGATTGAGGGCATTCATAAGCAAGTACTAGAAAAGAAATTGGACGAGGAAACTGCGAAGCAGCAGATTAAAGCGATTATCCATTCGTTGCGTTATAACAAGACAGATTACATGTTTATCTATGACTTAAACGGAACTGTCTTTGCTCACGGCAATATCGCTGACATGGAAGGCGTTAATCGGATCGAATTCAAAGACAGCGACGGAAAAACTTATGTCAGGGAATTTATATCGACCGTAAAAAATTTGGGTGCCGGGTTCGTGCCATATAAATTTCCGAAGGAAAAAAACGGAGTGCCTTTGGAAAAGATCTCCTACGTGAGGGGGTTCGCGCCGTGGAACTGGCTCATTGGCTCAGGACTCTATTATGACAACATCCAGGCAACGATTTTTGCGTTCAAAATGAAGGTTTTGACGGGATGCGGGTTGCTGGCTTTGGTGACGCTCTTTTTGTCGGGTCTTTATTCGAGACGTCTTTCGGGTACCTTGGATGAAATCTCACAGGGCCTTAGACAAGGCGCAAATCAGGTCGCTCAAGTAGCTCAACAGGTGGCGGGCGCTAGCGAGCAGCTCTCATCAGCAACAATACAACAATCGGCGGCCCTTCAAGAGACCAGCGCGTCAGTCGAGCAGACAAGCTCCATGACTACCAAGAACGCCGAAAACTCGAAGCGTTCGCTTGATCTTTCCGAGCGGTGTCAGGACACAGTGGCGCGCGGAAAGACTTCGGTTGAAGAGGTTATTCGCGCCATTGATGAGATTTCCAAGAGTAATGGCGAGATCTTGCGCCAAGTCGAGCATGGAAATCAGACAATTTCCGGAGTTGTTGAAGTCATTAACGAGATCGGCGCGAAGACCAAAGTGATCGATGAAATCGTATTCCAGACCAAGCTTCTTTCGTTCAATGCTTCGGTCGAGGCTGCGCGCGCCGGAGAGCATGGCAAGGGTTTCGCTGTGGTCGCTCAAGAAATTGGAAGTCTCGCGCAGATGAGCGGCGCCTCTGCGAAAGAAATCACTGAACTCCTCGATGTCAGCATTAAAAAAGTGGAAGAGGCAATCAGCAAGACTCAAGGACAGATCGAGAAGATTCTTGAGTCTGGTAAACAGAAAGTTGACCAAGGAGTCGTGATTGCGGGGCAATGCAATGAGATTCTCGATGAAATTGTGCAAAACGTCCGTCATGGAGGCCAGATGGTCTCCGAGATTGCTTCCGCAAGCGAAGAGCAAGCAAAAGGAATTTGTGAAATCAATA
>CAZCBS010000466.1:0-2285 GCA_964496965.1 uncultured Bacteriovoracaceae bacterium | reverse complement strand
AGCTGACGATTCGAGTGTAGAGAAGGTGATCCCAAAAAGCCCGGAGGGCACTTTCAGGGAGGTTGCGACTTGCGCTTCGAGCGAGGGCTCGGCCTTTCTGAGCGCCCGTGACGATTTGCGCGATTCCTCGCGAAAGTTCTCTTGAAAATCGCTTCCAAGCCTCACGGGTTGGCACTTGAATCAGTAAATGAATATGATTCCCCACATTGGCAAAGCGATAGACCCGCACGCCCCAGCGTTGAGCAGTCTTACGAACGAACTTCTCGATGGAATTACAATGCTTCGGATGAAGCATGGAGAGCATGCCCCGGGCTTTTGAGGACTTTAAAGTCACATGAAGAGCTTGTTTTGGATCAACGGGGCGAAAGGTTTTTCGCTTTCCTAGCGAGAGCTCGCCGCCGTGCTTGGCTCCTGCTTTCTTATCAAATCCTGGTAAATAAGATTCTTTTTTTACTCTCACGGAATTTCAAATATCACCGGGGCAATGGGTTAGCAAGCATCTTATTGATTATTTGAACTGCCCGCATCTGCATCTTTGAACTGCCTGCGTCAAGGGAGCGGGTAAATCCTGGAACAGCCTTTGCTTCGGTTCGGAGCCTACTTACCCGCGGAAGTTTTCACGAGGAGTTAACCCGAGGGTATGACAGACCAACCAAGGAAGGCTTAGAAATGACCAAGCAGTTTTTTCGTTATTTTGCGTATTTAGTTTTAGCAGCTGTTCAGATTTTCACCGTGATGGTCGCTTTTGAAAGTCGATCGCAGGCGGCCGACACCGCTCCCACTCAAGTCCCTTATGTTCGAGTCTCGCGGGCATTCTTTGAAAAGCCGCTTCGAGCAGAGGTTAAATTGTCCTCCCCAGCGGGCCCAGCCGGCCAAATTGCCCAAACTGGCAGTGGCTCAGACTCTTCCACTTATAGCAGCCCGGTGCAATGGGTTCAGTATCCACCGACGGCTCCGGCTCCTCAGCAATCGGATCCCAAGCTTGGCCAGGTGCTGGGCGATTTCAGGGATTTCGTTGCATGCGCGGAGATGACCGCGTTGGGACAGGCCCGGCTTTGTTTCAAGGTCATGGGCGATGTTTCCAATTTGGGGCTCAATGACCGTGAGATGACTCTTCGGGGAATTGATACGATTTCCTCGGCGAATCCGCAGGCCGGACAATGTTCGTCGGCAAATGGTCCCAATGGACCCAGCGCAAATGAAGCGGGCTCCAGCACGGCTTCGCCGCGCTACTTAGTTCAAAAAGCGGCTGTGACTTCAAATTCGCTCGAGCTCGAATTCAAGTATTCGAACGCCTGTGCTCCGAACGTCCAATTGACGCTGACGCAGGTCCCATGATTTGATCATGGGACAGGATGATCAAGCAGATCTATATTTTCAGGCACGGAGAAACCGATTGGAATCGTGAAGGCCGCTTTCAGGGGCATCTCGATGTACCGATCAACGAGACAGGGCGCGCGCAAGCGGCAGGCCTCGTTTCTCGTTTAGAAAGCACAGGAATCGAAGCGATTTTGAGCAGCGATTTGTCGCGCGCTTATGAAACCGCACGAATTGTCGCCAACCGGCTCGGAGTTCCTGTTTTCGCCCATGAAGGATTGCGTGAAGCCCACCTGGGCGAGGCTCAAGGCTTGGTTCGCGAAGAAATTGAGCGGAGATTTGGAATCGAGATCGCTCTGAAGTGGCGATCCAATCAGATCAGCGATGCCGATGTCTCTTATCCTGGAGGAGAATCGGGGGCCGCGATCATGAAGCGGGTTTTCGAAGCGATGGAGAACTTTCTCCACCATCGTCCGTATGAGAAAGTGGCTATTTCCACGCATGGGGGAGTGATTCGAAGAGTGATGCAGAAACTTCTTCCTCCCGGCAGCGAAATGGTGCCTATTCCCAACACGGTCCTTTACCTACTCACTTACGACTTAAAAGAACGTCGATGGAGATCCGAATGATGTCCTTCTCAAAAAAGTTTCTTACTCAGGCTCTCGTGTTCATGCTTCCCTTTTTATCGCTGACCCTCATCTCCCTTGCCGCTCTCACGGCGCCCGCGCTGGCTGAGCATACTCGACCGACCAACCCCAATGCGGTCAGCCTGGAGGCTTTTGGCAAAAGCTTTCTTTACACCGTGCAATATGATCGTGCAGTCACTGATGATGTCTTTGCCGGAATTGGGATCGGTAGCGTGTCGCTTGATAATTTAGACGAGACGGATGCGAACGTCTCAGCCGTCCTGGTTCCGATCTAATCGGGGCACTATTTTTTGCGGGTTTAAGTGTCACCGTTCACCGTAG
>CAZCBS010000465.1:0-2287 GCA_964496965.1 uncultured Bacteriovoracaceae bacterium | reverse complement strand
CACGGGCGCTCCGAAGCGCTGCATGGCTTGAAAGCCGATCATGTCGACGACCAAAGTATTGTATCCGAAAGATGTCCCACGCTCCGTGAGGCAAAACCAATCTTTTGGAGCATTTTGGATCCCAAGCTTGGCTTCGACCGCTCTCACCTTCTCGACGATGTTTTTCGCGTCCCAAGGCGCGAGAAACTGGCCTTTTTTGACGTTGAGCCGGCGACCGCGCTTGAGAGCCGCCTCAGCTCCCGCGACGATCATATCGGTCTGGCGGCACAAAAACGCCGGGATCTGAAGAAAGTCGACGATCTCGGCCACGGCATCAGCTTGCTCTGGCGTGTGAAAGTCCGTCAAAAGAGGCAAACCTGTTTTTTCCCGAACCTTGCTCAGGATCTTAAGCCCCTGCTCCATTCCGGGTCCGCGAAAGCCGTCGATCGAAGTCCGATTCGCTTTATCGAAAGACGATTTAAAATAAAGTCGCACCGGAAGCCCTTGAAGCTGGCGCTTGAGCTCGGTGGCGACCTCCAGAACCAATCCCTCGTCCTCGATGACGCAAGGACCGGCGATCAATGTCATGAGATCATCTTGTGAAGCGCTCTGGGAGCCCGTCGAATACTGCTTGCTCATCTGAATTCCCTACTCTGAACTTTTTAGTTAATGCCTTTAAGCGAACGCTGAGCGCCCTTGCCTGCATCTTTCGCGGCCTTGATAAAGGCGGCAAAAAGCGGATGAGGAAGAAGAGGCTTGCTCAAAAACTCAGGATGGAACTGGCATCCTAAGAACCAAGGATGGTTTGAGAGCTCCACCATTTCGACCAGCTCGGTCCCAGTGTTTTTGTCGACGTACTTGCCCGAAATGACCAATCCCTTGCCTTCGATTTTCTCGCGGAATTGATTGGCGAACTCGAAACGATGACGATGTCGCTCGGAAATATTTTCCCTGCCGTATGCCGCGAAAGCACGAGTCGACTTGCCGCTCGCTTTCGTCTGGATCTGGCACGGATAAGCGCCCAAGCGCATCGTGCCGCCTTTATCCGTCACCATCTTCTGGTTTTCCATGATGTCGATGACGTTTTCTGCGCTTCCGGACTTGAACTCCGCCGAGTTAGCGCCCTTGATTCCGCAGACATTGCGGGCATACTCGATCACCGCAAGCTGCATTCCGAGGCAGATTCCAAAGTACGGAACATTCTCAGTGCGCGCGAACTCGACTGCTTTGATCTTGCCCTCGATGCCGCGCTCGCCAAATCCCCCGGGTACCAAAATCGCATCGACGGATTTCATCAGCTCGAGATTCTTACCCTGTTCGATTTCTTCGGAATCGATGTAAAGCATGTTCACTTTCACATCGTTCGCGACGCCGCCGTGAACCAGCGCCTCGGAAAGCGATTTATAGCTATCGCGCCAATCCGTGTATTTTCCGACAATCCCGATCGTAACTTCACCTTTGGGACTTCTGATCTTTTCGACCATGTTTTCCCAACGCGAGAGATCAGGGCGCCCAGTCCAAATGCCGAGCTTCTCGACGATTTTCTCGTCGAGTCCTTCTTCGCTGAAAAAGAGCGGCACTTCGTAAATGCTGCTCACATCGACCGCACTGAAAACCTGATCGCCCGGAACGTTACAGAAGAGCCCGATCTTGTCTTTGACTTCTTTTGGCAGCTGACGATCGGATCGGCAAAGGAGAATGTCCGGCTGAATCCCGATCTCACGAAGCTCTTTCACGCTATGTTGCGTCGGCTTGGTCTTCAGTTCGCCCGCAGCGCCGATATAAGGAACGAGTGTCAGATGAACAAACATGACGTTCGCGGCGCCTTCGTCGTTTTTCATCTGACGAATCGCTTCAAGAAACGGAAGACTCTCGATATCACCGACAGTTCCGCCGACTTCGACGATCACCAAATCCGCATCGGCCGATCCTTCGCGAATATGGGCTTTGATCTCATCCGTGATATGAGGAATGACCTGAACGGTTTTGCCAAGATATCCGCCGGCGCGCTCACGACGAATCACGGAATCGTAAATTCGCCCGGTCGTGAAGCTGTTTTTGCGGGTAAACTGCGCGTTTTGAACAAAGCGCGAATAGTGTCCAAGGTCGAGATAGTTCGAAATCCGCTGAGGCTCGGCGCGCTGAAGCCCTTCGAGCATCTCAAGCACGCGGTCGGATAGCTCGATGCCTGAATCGGTCTGAGTTACTCCCGCGGTGATTTCGGCGCGGGCAGCATAGGGTTTGAAATTGCTTTTACGGACCAGCAGGTAATATGCCCCTGCGGGTAGGCGACACAGTTTCAAGCGCC
>CAZCBS010000464.1:0-2297 GCA_964496965.1 uncultured Bacteriovoracaceae bacterium | reverse complement strand
ATACATGATCGAAGGACCCGGCTGACGATACGCGGCCCAGACATACATCAAATTCGGAATGTGCATGATCAACGCCATCGGAAGAAGGCATCGACGCAAGCCCAACCGAGAAACCGCGATTCCGCCCAGAAGTCCGCCTGCCATTAAGGCGATCACTCCGCAACTGCCCAAGACAGTACCTGCTTGGACCGAGTCCAGTCCCAGCCCCCCCGCCGCGCGAGAATCCAGAAAGAACAAACCCGACATTTTTGAAAGCATCGATTCGCCGAATCGATACAAAAGAATGAACAAAACGATGGGAAGCGCGTCTTTCTGGGTGAAGAAAGTGGTAAACGCTTCCGCAAACGACGAAAGCCCGGTTCCCGATTTTTTCGGTGCCGGACGATCGATCGCCGAACGAGGCATGATCCAGTAGGCATAGACAGCCAAGCCTGCGTACAACACTGCCGCCACAAGAGTCGCGCGCGCCCAGCTGGTCGCGACAGGAACTCCCTGGCGCTCCCAAAGCCCCGCGATGATCACCATCGTGCCGGTGCAAAAAATCATCGCGAGCCGAAAAAACATCGAGGTGATGCCGAGAAAAAACGCCTGATCGCTCTTGGGCAACGCAACGATATAGTAGCCGTCGAGTGCGATATCATGAGTGGCGGATAAAAAGGCGATGACGAGAAGGATCGCAAGGCTGATCGGCCAGATCAAATCCACAGCGCCTGTGAATATCACGAACGAAAGCGCGAAAAGACAGATCGAAATCAAAAGCTGCATCCACAGCGTCCAGCTCCGCTTGGTTCCGTTGAGATCAACGAGCGGCCCCCAGAACATTTTCACGACCCACGGCCAAGCGAGCAAACTGGTCCAGAACAAGATTTGATCGTTTGGAAAGCCGAGCTTCTTGAAAAGAAGTACGGAAAACTGCTGCACCAGAATGACCGGCAGGCCTTGTTGGAAATAAAGCGACGGGACAAATAGCCAAGGTGACCTCAAGGATTCCCCTCTGGGATAAGCGCCATGAATAGCGTTCCCAAACTATGCATCTTATTGGAAGCCAGCTCGGCGTAGTCATCATCGCCGAGATAATAATCCACTCGACCAGAGCCCACGATCGCTCCGCCCGTATCTTGAGTCACGGCCAGGGTCGAAAAATCCTTCCAACTGCTGAAATCTTCGCCCTTAAACTCGGGGCGCTGGGTTTGCAAAAGAGTCACCGCGCCTTGCGGAAAGATTTGAAGATCGATCGCAATCGAGTGCCTTGGCGAAAGTTGAACGGAATCGCATCCAAACGGTCCGTTTTCCGCGAATTGAAAATAGACGTAGCTTGGGTTCTTAGCCAAGGCAGGCATCATTTTTTCGGGATTCGCCGCGAAATATCTTCGAATGCCCTGAAGAGAGAGAGACTCCTCTGGCACTCCATCCGCGCGAAGAATCTGCGTCAGCGACACCCACGGATGCCCGTTCGACGCGGCGTAATTGATGAACTTTCGCTCAACGGATCCATCAGGACGATGAAGCATGAAAATCCCCGAGCCTTCGGTTTGAAGCTTGGAGATCGAAAAAAAATCGGTCGAATACGCAAGCTCAAGCCCCTTGCCTTTCAGGGCACCGTCGATATCGATTTCCTTGCGAGTAAAATGCTTGCTGTAACTTCCGTCGGGATTCTTTCTGCGCCAAACCGTTTTTCCGTTTTCGACGGTTTGCACCAGATCAGCGGGTTTCGTATAGAGGGGCGCCGCGAACTCCGCAGTCGGAGTGAATGAGCCATGCAGAGTGGGCGAATTATATCCGGTGAACAAGACTTCGCCTTTCCCGTCGCGACCTTCAGTTTGATACCATTCGAACTGCGTGCGAGCACGTCGCATCAGCTCCGGAAAGTCCTGCGCGTTCCGCGCTAGCTCCAAAAATCTCTGATTCGTCTCCACACACCATTTTCGACGAGTTACAACTCGATCGCCAAAGCGAAATTTGGCGTTGAGATCCTGCTCTTTGCATCGAGCAATCTGGCGCTCAAGTGCCGTCTTGAATAACTCGAGGTTTCCTTCCGTGCTGATTTCGGGAAGTGCGCTGGCCGGTACTTTGTGAAAAGGAGATGACGATTCTGCGGCCAAGGCTGAATTGAGAACAGCGGAAAGAATGAGACCTAGGATCATTCTAAAGTCATAACGAGCGTCTATACGGATGTCAATCCGGCCGGAAAAAACCAAGGACCAAGATCAAGGTCGCGCCAAGCATCAGGCATGAAAGCGCATGAATTTCCGGCGACATCCCGAATTTGATCATCGAGTAGATTCTCACAGGCAAGG
>CAZCBS010000463.1:0-2361 GCA_964496965.1 uncultured Bacteriovoracaceae bacterium | reverse complement strand
TCCTCTCGGTCATTCGCTACCTCACGAAGGCTTTTCAATATGAGCTCGAGATCCGCCCCGAGGATCTCGCTCACATCCAAAAGATCATCCAAGAGTTCGATTCCAAAAAAGGGACGCAAAACTCCTATGTTGAAAGCTGGATCGAAAAGAACGGAAAAAAGCTGATCCAAAACGCCGTCAATATCGAATACGCGTGGGACACTTTGGAAAAGCTGGGGCTTAGGCAAAAGCTTGCCGCCATCAAAGGCAATGCAAGCCAAGTCGATTCACTCGCTTGGTGGATGAACAAAGAGCCGCTCCGATCACGGAAGCTGGGGAGCAAGCTCATCTCCCAAGGCAAGCTCCCCAGCGATCTCACGGTTGCTCATGAAACCAGCAGCTTTCTGGCCTACGAATCGATCACGCGCGCGCATACGGGAGATCCAAATGTCTTGATCTCGCGAGCCGGCATGAGCGGAGAAGCCGCGTCGTACGGAAACGGTTTTTACACTCAGATCGGTCGCCAAGGCGCGACTGGAACGGGGATCACGATCCGATTCCGCGTGGATCCGGACGCAAGAGAAGGAATCGACTTCACGAGATCCGGCAACTACCTCATTTTTCAAAACAAGAACGCATTGAAGGTCATTCCAGAAAGCCTGAAGCTCACGCCTGTTCAGTACTTTGAGTTTCTTTCGCATGGAAATCAAGTCGATGTTTCCGAACGCGCGATTTTCGAAAAGCTTCAACGAAAAATCACCAGCCAAACCTTAAGCGATGACGAGTATCGAAAAATCCGTGTACTCATTGAGGAGTCGATCGAGCATGGTGAATTCAATGAGGCTTTACTAAAAGAATGGGCAAGGCTTCCTCACAGCGCTCGTTTCAGCAAAGGACTTTTTGATCCATTGATCTCGAGAGAGGTATTCGACATTCCGCTTTCAGAATTAGTCTTTTCACAGCCTTCTTTTGATAAAGACCCAGAATTCCATCGAATCAATGAGTCCGCTCGGAAGCTTCGAACGGAATTTGCAACACTCTCGAAAAATCCCGATCAGTTGCGCGAAAATCTTAAAAACTTGGTGAAAGACAACAAGATGAAAACATTGAAGCTCGTTCCGCTCATGCTCAGTAGTCCGAGCTCAGTTGAGGCGGATAGCGTCTTGATTGAAGAGCTGCTTCCGCAAATGGATCACGAATTCTTTGCATTAAAAGCTCTCGAGCGCATACCGTCGAAATGGTCGCTGGCTAACAGACCTGCTTTTTATAAGATGATGATCCTTGACGTTTTAAACCGGCCCCAAGCTCAAAACTGGAAGCACGCGAGAGAAAAACTGTTTGAAGCTCTCGACCCTATTTCACGCGTCACACTATTTACTCAGGAAATCCTTTCAAAGCCGGGCTTCGGTGACGATAAACTAGCCGCAAAAACCCTCGAAAGCGAGTATTTTATGCGTGATAAAAATCAGTATCGCGCGTTTGCGTCCAGTTTATTGAGCCAGCCACACACGCAGGACTGGACACGGGCACTGCTAATCGATATCGGCATTGACAGTGACTCGCCCCTACATCTCGACGGGAAACTCATTTCGCGCCTCCAAGATCCGCAGGTTTTTTCCGAACTCGTAGCCGATCCTACGATCCCCGATCGTAGCTGGACCAACCTATTTCACCGCTTTCAGGACTTTTATAAAGATCCCAAATGGCTCGAAGAGTTTCTGAAGCAGCCATCTTTGCATCCACGTATCTACAATTTCATACTCTCTGAAAAGCCTCACCCCGAACTCCTCAGAAATAAATCCCTATTCCTGCTCGCGATTTCCAAAGCCCCAAATGAGAGTCTGGTAGGCATCTTGTTAGAGCACTGGTTCTTAAATAAATCCCCTTATGCGAGTCTACCCTGGGCAATCGAGGCGCTTGCCAAGCGATTTCCGACATCGGAGAGACTCGTCCATTCTCTCTCCCTGCGGAAGGACCTCCTGCAACACCCCGAATGGCTCGAGCCGATCTTTTCATCGCATGAACCGCGCCCCGCGAGCGTCGACAGCCTTCTTGCCAAAATTCTTTCCGATCCGGCCTGGAAAGAGAGAACGGATTGGCTACAGAAACTGATCGGCTCCAATCAGCTCGACCCGAGATTTTACAGGAAACTTCTAAAACAGCCGCACTGGGAAGAACATCCCGAGCTTCGCAAGATGTGTGGAGGATCCGCGCCGACTTTAAAATGCCTCCGACTCGGCCACCCCAGTCCATCGCTTTCAAGCTGTATTTCGTCTTCGCTTCCGAAACTGATCGGTCACTAAAAGAAATCTTCCTCTCATGACAAAGCCCGGTATACTTTTCTAATGAGCAAAGACTCCGGGCCCTCTCGTCTCCTTTTTC
>CAZCBS010000462.1:0-2476 GCA_964496965.1 uncultured Bacteriovoracaceae bacterium | reverse complement strand
GAGCGGGTCCGCGGGTCCTGGTAACTCCGTTGAAGTCGCTGTCGAAATCGGTAGCGCCCCCGGCGGCGCAAGCTACGCCCTTTTACAAAGGGGAGTGGATACTTTGGGAATTGATCCCGGCGCGATGGATCCGGTTGTTTTAGATTTTCGAGGACCCGCGCGCTTTCATCATGAGACTCGCTCCGTGACGATGGTTCGTCGTGAGGAGCTTCCTGGCAATGTACAATGGCTATTAGTCGATATGAACACAGGGCCTGATACGGCGATTTATCCGGTCGAGCGTTTTGCGATTCGAATGGAAGACACGCTTTTAGGCGTGATCATGACTTTGAAGCTCAATGAATGGAGCTTCTCGAAACACATTCCAAATTGGCTCGAGCGAATTCGCAAAATGGGAATGGCCCGCGTGCGCGCGACACAGCTGGCTCATAATCGCCGCGAGATCTGCGTGGTCGGATTGACGCGGATGGGGCTTCAGCGGCTTAAGAGCTAAATAGGTTCCGATCCCAAAGTTGATTCAAAAAATCGCGATAGGGGAGTATCTCGATCCCATCGACTGTTCGAGCAATAGGATCCCTGGATACCAAAATGTATCTACGTACTATTTTTTCTTCTTGAAGAGCCTTCAAGCCTGAAAGCATTCGTGGCCTGATTTGATCGGATGATTTGATTTCAATGGCGACGTGATCGCCTAAAATGCAGTCGACTTCGTATTGGCTCCCGATAGTCCTCCAATGCCTCATGGGCAAATCGATATTCGCGTATCCGATGTAGGCACGAATCTCTTGGATGATGAAATGTTCGAAGGCTTTTCCGAAAGCGTCTGATCGAGCGATGAGGCTTTTTCGCCCCGAGAGATAGTTTGCGACACCGACATCAAATAGATACAGTTTGCTTTTCGAAACGGATTTTCTTCGTTTGGTTTTCTTGAACGGCTCGAGCTCAAATGCGAGCAAAGTATCTTTCAATACTTCAACAAAATTATCCACGGTGCGAGCGGGGACTCCTGAATTGCTCGCGATTTGTTGGTAGTTCAGTTCCTCACCGGAGTTCGTCCCGATCACATCCAAGAAGCGCGCGTAGTGATCGATTTTCCTGACCACTGCTTCAGCGATGATCTCTTCTTTTAAATAAAGGTGAACATACTCTTTCAGGTCCAACCATGAATCATCGGACTGGTAAATCATGGGCAGTCCGCCGACGTTGCAATATTTCTCAAGATCGAAATCGGAGATCTCACGACTGGTTAAAGGAAAAAGCTGCAGGCTTCTCGCTCGTCCTGCCAGAAGGTTTGCTCCCCCGTGTTTCAGTTTCCTGGCGCTGCTCCCGGTCAATAAGAAGTGAATATTTTTCTCTTCGATGAGTCGATGAACCTCTTCGCTAGGGCGGATTTGAGGTCAAGACACCTTGGATACATTCTTCTATTAATCGGCAACTTGTTGCCGATTAATAGAAGTATTTGAAATTATTAGCTTTTAATTTAATGAGAAAGCGGGAAAATCTGAAGCGAGATCGAATAAACTTCCTGCTTCTTTCCCTTGCCGAAGTACTTCGCCAACGACCTGCGAAAACGCTTCACTCGGCGTTTGATTTCCGGAAGCTTCGAAGGATCAGCTGAGATCACGATCTGAGAAAAATCCGCGAACTCGTAGCGGGTCTGATCGCTCATCGTGTCGACGGCAAGCTTCCAAGACTTGATGTAATTTTCCATGTTCTCACGCATCGAGGGGCGCGGGCCGTCATCGCCCACTCGAAACTGTCTTCTCGAAGGTGACAGGACTTTTTGCTCATTTTGTATCAGGAGCCCGGCTCTAAGAAGTCGCTGGACGTATTGATCCGCGGTCTTGATCGAAAGACGCATTCGAGATGCGATGCATTTCACATCGGAATCAAAGCCAGCCGTTTCCGCAAGGGAGAGAATCGCAAAATGATTGGGATCGTTGATGATCATCTGCAAGTCTTCGTTGCTGGGCTGAAGAAAAGTATGATCATCCTTTTCCAGCATGCGAGAAAGCGCTTTGCGTTTCGCAGTAGAAAGTCCGGCGGCGGCGGCGATTCGCAGCATCATTCTCGATGAGAGCTCTCGCTTTCCGTGCAAGAATTCGGACAGGGTCGCGGGACTTGTCTTGAGGTCACGAGCAAAGGCGCGGAGCGAATATTTGCGATTCTTTGCTTTGCGATCGTTCAGGATCTGCCAAAGCTCTCGAACGAGCTCACTCTGTGGGTCCAATTCGTATACCGGGGCTGTGGAGGGCATCGAAATATCCTTTTCTACGCAAGAACTGTTTCACTGCCGCAGTGAAACAGTTTCGTTGGAGTTTCGTCAGTCTGCTCTTGATGGTGTGCTGCGTTGTATATATTTGAGAGCTAGAAAAATGAAAGGATATTTCAGATGATCAAGAGTTTAATTCTATCGATTTTGTTGATTTTTTGTACAGCCCCCGCGTTCGCTCTTCAATTGGTTTAGACCAACGCC
>CAZCBS010000461.1:0-2484 GCA_964496965.1 uncultured Bacteriovoracaceae bacterium | reverse complement strand
GCGCTTGCTTGCGCTTGCTTGCGCTTGCTTGCGCTTGCTTGCGCTTGCTTGCGCTTGCTTGCGCTCTCGCTTTAACGGCGCTTTGCGCCGTTTACTGGTCATTTACTAAGCAAAAGGCGCTACTTGAATTCACAAGTAGCGCCTTGGATGGTTTGCTCGTTAGGCTCATGGATCGCTGGTCACTGCTTATAGCTCACTCATTACCGAGGCAGCGATCGCTGCCTACTTAAGCTACAGCTCTGCGGCCGTTGCGATGGAGGTGATCCTTGACGATTTCTTTGTGCTTGCGGAGTTGTTTTTCGATTTTTTCGATTGTTAGATCGATCGAGGCGTAGAAGTCCTCGGTCGAGGCTTCGGCGAAGTAATCCATGTTGTTGCCGACGAGATGGCAGTGGGCCACTCGATATTGTTTTTCTATCGTGAAATTCCAAGACACCGTGATTTTTCCGCGGAAATATTTACTGAGCCTCTCTGACTTCTCCGTCGCATAGGTGCGAAGTGCGTTGCTCGAGTCCATATGTTTAAAGCTCACATTTAGCGTCATATCGATCAGCCTCTCTTCGAATGGATTACTGTTTTAACTACTGATTGTTCTCAACGGACTGTTGCCAGCCGGCCCATCTGTTTCTCTAACTATGTCTCAAGCGACCTGAAAAACAGATGAAAGCGAGATGAAGATTGCTTCACGCGGAAATTACGTTGCCTTAGATCACCTTCCTTCTTTTGCCGGACGATAGAATGCCCAGCATGTCTCTGTATTTCGCGACCGTGCGCCGTGCGATGTCGATGTTCTCGGCACGCAGCAGCTCCACGATCTTTTGGTCAGAGAGAGGGTTTTTGACGTCCTCTTTCTGAATCATTTGGCGAATCTTTTCTTTAACGGCTTCGCTGGCGAGCGCGTCGCTTCCGTCAGCGGCATTGATCGAGGAGTTGAAGAAATACTTCAACTCGAAGATTCCCACGGGGGTGTGGACGAACTTGTTGGTCGTCACGCGCGAAATCGTGGACTCGTGCATGCCGATGTCGCTTGCGACGTCTTTCAGGATCATGGGCTTGAGATGCTGAACGCCCTTCTCGAAAAAGTCGCGCTGGCGGCGAACGATCGCGTCGGTCACTTTGTAAATCGTCTTCTGACGATTATGGATCGAGCGAATCAGCCACACAGCCGAGCGAAGCTTGTCCTGAACGTATTCCTTGGTGATCTTGTTCTTGTCTTTGTCGGTGCCGGTCTGAGCGGCGGCCAAAATGCTTTTATAATAAGGGGAGATGCGAAGCTTGGGCATCCCGTCTTCGTTCAGAACGATCACGAATTCATCGCCGACCTTATAAACGTAGATATCGGGCGTGATGTAATGAGTGTCGCTGGTGTGAAAGGATCTTCCGGGCTTAGGCTCGAACTCAAGAATGAGTCGAGTCGCTTCGATGACCTTGTCGAGAGGAACGCTTAAGCTCTTGGCGACAGCTTGATAGTTCTTGCGCTCCAGATCGCTCAGATGATGAGCGATGATTTGCTCGACCAAGGGCTGACGGGGGTTCATGAAGCGCGCTTGAATGGCCAAGCACTCTTGCAGATTGCGCGATGCAACGCCCAGTGGGTCGAAGTTTTGCACGATCTTCAGGACTTCCTCGGCGTCTTCAAACTCGATTCCTGCTTCCCGGGCCAGATCTTCGAGATTGGCGTTGAGGTAACCGTCATCAGAAAGATTTCCGATAATCGTTTCGCCGAGCTTTTTCTCCTCATCCGTCATGGCAACCATGGAGAGCTGCCAGGTGAGGTGGTCTTCGAGGGTCGTCGTTTTGGTCAGGACGTTTTCAAAGCTAGGGAGCTCTTCATTGATCTCGCGCATCGAGGGCGCGGAGCTGGAAGAGGAGTTGAACTCCTCGACGTATGATTCCCAATTGAAATCGTCTTTGCCGGCGACCAGCTGTTCTTCTTTTGGAGTGGGCTTGATGAAGGCTTCTTCGTCGCGGAGCTGCTCCGCTTCTGGGTTGACGGTTTCGGTGGATCCATCCGCGGCGGATGCGGTTTCGCCTTCGGGCGCCTCGGTCATTTCTTCCAGGATGGGGTTTTCCATCATCTCCTGGTTAACGACCTCGGCAAGTTCCATTCGATTGAGCTGGAGCAGTTTAATGGCCTGCTGCAGCTGGGGAGTCATCACTAACTGTTGGCTAAGTCTGAGGCTCTGTTTGATCTCTAGGGCCATGGTGCGATGGGTCTCGTATTGTTAAGTTGCCTTAAAACTGATTTGTACTCATTAAAACTGAAAGTTCTCACCCAAGTAGGTTTCACGAGCCGTCTTGCTGTTCGCAATTTCTTCTGGGGTGCCTTTTTCTACAATCTTACCACTGTTTAGTAAATATCCCAAATCGCAAATCTCTAATGTTTCCCGGACGTTATGATCGGTGATTAAGATTCCGATCTGCCGCTTCCTGAGGACTTGGATCATTCTTTGAATATCAGCCACTGCGATCGGATCAATCCCT
>CAZCBS010000460.1:0-2487 GCA_964496965.1 uncultured Bacteriovoracaceae bacterium | reverse complement strand
CGCTTTGAAAAGTCGAAAGTCGTAGCCTTGAGGCTCGACGTATTCAGGGCAGGCTCTTTTTGCGGATGAAAGGAGCGTGCCGAGAAAAATCGGAGTTTCGCCGGCGAGTTTCCAAGAATCAAGCGCGGACCAAATCTCGCGCTGAACCTGCGGACTCGGCTTGTACCAGGAGTAAATGTTTTGACGCGCAACCTGCCAGCTCTCGCGATCCAGCGGGATATAGGGTTTCAGTGCCGCATGCATTGCCCAGTTCAGATCTTTTAAATAGGCTTCGGACCAGGCGCGGATTCCTCGATCGGACCATGCTTTGAGGAGAATGGATTGGCCCAGCGTAATGAGCGCAACTTCTTCTAAGTAGGCTTGAAGGGCATGGGTTTGAGTCGGGCTTCGAGGTCCTTCGATCCAACGTCGGAGTCCGCCGGCCGCATCAGTGTTTCCTGCGACCGTTGTGGGGCCTGGCGTATGGCCAGAGAGGCGGTCGAGGTATTGCGCAACGGCTTCGCGACGGCTCATGTTGAGAGTCAAGAGCCGCGCCAAGTTGGTTTCAAGATCTTGAAGGATCTGAGCCTTAAGTGTCAGAAAGGATGAAAGAAATGAATGAACCTGGCTGGTTTGGCCGGGTTGAGGAGGAATGCGATGCTCCTGTGGCTGCGACTGGGATGTCGGAGGCGGAGACGCGGCAGGCGCAGGAATGGGGGGCGGCGGTGGCGTCACTTGTTTGTCAGGTGTGGAGAAAGAGGTCGTGAGTCCGGCCGAAAGAGGATTGCTCGGATTTCGCGGAAGCCCTGAAGGCATCAGCAGCGAGCGTAGATTTTTCGATAGGTGGGACTGATCCATGACCACTCGTTAAAATAACGAATATCGAATAATAAGTATCGAACACCCCCCACATGGAGCTATCGATGGATAGGAGAAGATTGGATACCATAAGTTTCGGGCAAACGAATCGAAAAAGGCGATTAATGCTGCGCGCAAGATGGAAGGTAAACAAATTGTTCAGGATTTATTTTCATTAAATTCAGAACGCTTCTGGCCGAGAAGAAGTTGAAGCAGATATGGGAGGTCCACCTTGAGTCAAGATCAACAAAGCAAAAATGACATCGACCAAATTTTGAATGAAGTGGAAGAACTTCGCCGAGAGCTGAGTACAGGCGCTGAAGCCATCAATACTCAGGCTGTGGCCAAGGAGATTGCGGATCATCTTTCAGCAGAGGCTCCGGTCGCCGACGCCGTTCCTGCCGCAGAGCAGTCATCCGCTCCGACTCTCGCTCAAGCAACCGAAGTAGCGAAAGAGCTTGCCGCGGTTGCTGACCTCACAAAAGAAATGGAAATGAGCGCACCCTTGGATTTACCTGTGGGTGAAGAGTCCATGGAAAGCACCCTCGCAGAATTGAAAGACGATCCTTCGGTCAAGACGTTGCTTGACCAAACCTTAGATGATCAAGCGCGCCGTCAAACCGAACCGGAAGCTTTTGAACCGGAACCCTTTAAGGAGAACCCCATGGCAAACAACAGCGATCCAGAGTCCGCTCCAAGTCTTACGATGAGTTTGACTGGAAGCATGACCCTTCGTCTCAAGTATGAGTTCGCAGGCCAGGAAGTGACTGTTGGGTTTACGGATGAGTACCTGAAAGTCGAGCTTGCCGACGGTACGGAATTTAAAATTCCGGTGGGTCGCCAAAAGGCATTGCGTCGCGTAGCCTGATTCCGGTAGATCCAATTCCGTGAGCCTGAGGCTAACTGGCGGGGAGTTCCGCGGTCGCATCATTCAGACACCCAAGCACCAGCATACGCGCCCTACACAGGCGCGCTTGCGGCAGGCCTTATTTAATTCCATTCAAACTTTGATTCCAGAGGCTCGAATCCTCGATCTTTTCGCAGGGTCAGGGGCTCTGGGCTTCGAGGCGCTTTCTCGGGGCGCAAGCCAAGTGGTTTTTGTCGAGGATGCCAAGTCCACCGTTCGACTCATCGAAAAGAACGCCCAAGATTTGAAAGTGACCGATCGTTCGCTGATCTGGGCGGACGCCGTGGATCGCGAGAGCCGAGGCGGTCAAAGCGGTTTTTGGAGAAGAGTTACCGAGGCCGGGCCGTTTGATATTATTCTAGCGGATCCTCCCTATGACGGCGGATGGGAAATGGCGTTGCTCGAGCAAGCTCCTTGGCGCGAGATTTTGACCGAAAATGGCGTATTTTGTTTAGAATGGGGCTCGTTAAAATCCCAAGTGAGCGAGCTTCCGGAGCATGTGGGGTGCCTTGTCAAAGCGCGTGAAAAAAATTATGGTGATAGCGTTTTGACCACTTATCATTTGGAGACGACCTAATGGGGAAAAACCATCTGAAACGAGCGATATACCCTGGGTCGTTTGATCCGATCACGAACGGCCATCTCGATATCTTGGATCGAAGCCTTACGCTTTTTGATGAGATCACAATCGTGGTCGCCGGCACAGGACAAAGTGGATTTCATCGTGTTTGTGATTCTGTGCG
>CAZCBS010000459.1:0-2494 GCA_964496965.1 uncultured Bacteriovoracaceae bacterium | reverse complement strand
TTCCTTCATTAAGAATAGTGTGAAGCACGTCGCCTTGGCTGTTATGAGTTCGTATGGCGACGCGTCCGCTCGCGATCAGGTACATTCCCACGCCCCGATCGCCTTGTTCGAAAATCTGTTCGTCGGGTTGATAAGTCCGTTCGTAAACGAAATGAGAAAGATACTTGAGCTCTCTCATGGAGAGAGTGCAGAAAAGGATGTTTTCCTTAAGGATCCTCAAGAGATCGAGTCGTCTCTTGCCTTTGTTAAACAAATCCGTCCAAAGAAAGTGTGGGTGGGTGCTCATATCAATTAGAAGATCGGTTGAGGGCCATTTTTTCTTGAGTGCGACAAAATCTTGATTCTTGAGGCCTGAGATGAGACTTCGAGGATATGTCAGAATCCAAACGCACGATCGAAGTCGGACAAAGCGCTACGTTAAAACGAGTTCTCACTCAGGATGATGTCCAGGCCTTCGCCGATCTGAGCGGCGATCATAATCCGATTCACTTGAATCCGGAATTCGCGGCTACGACGGTTTTTAAAAAGCCCATCGTCCACGGAATGCTCTCGGCAAGCTTGATTTCGACTGCGTTGGCCATGAAGCTTCCAGGGGAAGGGTCAGTTTACATGAGCCAAAACTTGAGCTTCAAGTTACCGGTGTATGTCGGCGAGGAAGTCACGGTTGTTTTGACGGTCACGAATGTTCGAACGGATAAGCCGATCGTGACGCTGCAAACGCAGGTTCTGAACTCCAGGCAGAAAGTCGTGATCGACGGCGAAGCGGTCGCGTATTGCCCGTTTCTAAAGAACCAAGGGTAAAAGAGGCGGTTTCAGTACGCGATATAGCGTCCTGATCCCAGGCTTGAGGATTTTCCTTCGATCCCGAGGAATAGAGCACGGCCGTAGAAAAAAGGCAGGCCCCAGTCAAAGCTGGAAGAGGATGGGCCTCCTAGCTCGATGAAGGCCACGCCAGATCCTTGAGCAAGATCTCCCGCATTGCCAATGGCGAAATTCACCGATGCCGATGAAGAGCTATTTGCGGAAAGATTGGTAGCGGAGAAAACTTGCGTGGACGTTGGACAGTAGAATCCAGGAGCATGACTGCTATCCGGGCAGATTGGTAGTTGGGTCGAGTTCGGGAAATAAAGTCCGTTGGATCCGCTGTCGATGAATGAGCTTGCGTACGGTTGTCCTTGAAACAGCGTCGTAAAATTGCCTTGGGCGTCGAGCCCATAGGTAGAGACGCCACTTGGGGTATTGTTGCTCGCGGTACCGATTCCAAGAATAAGCGCTCCGTTCACTTCGTTGCTTCCGCCAACGCCGAGTTGATCGAGAGCGAAAAGAGTTCCGTTATTGTCGACGGGAAGCTTCGCGATGATGTTCTGTGGCTGTGCCGATTGGGCAAGAGTGACCGGATTGCAGTCTCCTGAGGCGGGACAGCTAAAAAACGCATGAACGGCGGAAGATTCGGCACACATGGTTCCACAGTCTTCGGTAAACGGGCCGATTCCCAAAATGCCGTTAAATCCGGTGCTCGCTGGATCCGTATCGGCCGAGACGCATTCAGTGGGAGGTGGGGCAAAACCCTTGTTGATGAGCTGAATCGGCACTTCCACGGCGGGCTCTGCCCCTAAGACCACGCTTGCCGAAACTAACGGCCCCCAATCGCTTCCGATGCCGAATTGAGCGCATTCCGCCAATGTATTTCCAGACGAGTCTTTTTGAATCGGAAGCGTGAGATTGAGTGCGGACGAAAAGACACGGAGCCCGACGCTTCCCGTATCGACCAGGATATCCGAGATGGTTTGGCATTGGTTTGTGCCCGGAACGCAAACCGTAACGGATGTGCAGGGTTCGTTGAGGTATCCACCTTGGCCACAGATCGAGGTTCCGCCGACTTTGATTGGAAGGACGTTGTTTCCAGTCGATCGTAAATAAGGAAGGGCCGTCGTTGGAGTCGCAAAGTTGGGAGGGGTCTCAGTCGAGCTCGATGATCCACAAGCGGAAATCCAAATCGAAAATATCAGGGTCAGCAGCGTCTTCATTTTTGAGCATCCTCGCCTCGAAGATCGCTGGCTTGAAGTCCCTCGGGCATGAGCTCGGGGAGGTAGGCTTTTCCTCGGACATCTCGCATATGACCGGATCGCTCGATGACGAGAGTTTTCGAGCGAATGATCCGTGTTGAGCGTCCTCGGCGTTGCGCGGTTCGACCACTTGGCTGATGGATCGATGAGAGGAGATCCTGATACTCATGAAAGTAGGAGCCCAGAAGAACGGACAAATCGGGCTGCGTCAGGCCTCGCCAGCTCACCGCAAAGACGGTTCCGTCGGGAAGCGCGTATTCGCGAATTTCCGTTCCATCGCGTTTGATCAAATGCTCGGAGTAGGGTTTCGGCGCGCCAGTCGCGCTTGGAGTGACGACTTGGGACAGTCTGCCCTCGAAAGCCTTTCTGTCAGACTCGATGGATTCGAAAGTTCCGCCTAGGCTTGCGTACGATGGTGTTATCGTAAG
>CAZCBS010000458.1:0-2557 GCA_964496965.1 uncultured Bacteriovoracaceae bacterium | reverse complement strand
CCTAAGACAAGATGAGGGCTTTGGGCACGGGGGATGCTGATGACCCCGGATTCGATGGCGCGTTTGAGGGTCTCGCGAGATCTTTTGCGGTACCGCTCTTTGAGAAATGCATCGAGCCGAATTCCTGTTTGTCTGACCTCGTGCGTGACAAGGTAGTGGTCTTCGGATTTGAAATTATCGGTCGAAAGCATTCTTAAACAAGGCCCTGCGTCATTGATTTCCTAAAGTATGGACATATCAATGACGCGGGACGATGTAAACCGTCTTCAAGAATTACTGAAAACGAAAGAAAGCGGTCTGGTTCATGGTGCAAGTCACTAATTTTTGAAGGGTTTGGCCGTTAGCTTTTTGAAGCTTCAGGTTCCCTGTGACGATTCCGCGACCGACGATAGCCCGACTTGGGGCTGTGTTTACCGTCATGACTACCCATTGGAGTTCCGACAAGCGAGCGCCAGCGACGTAGCTATTTGGATTGGCGATCAAAGCTCCGCGGATGTTGGCTTCGTAAACGAGACCGGATGAGCTGTGGTTGACGTCGACTTGATTAAACTGCGCCAAGATCTGCTGGTTTTGTGGAGCAGCAGGATCGATCAAGCTGAGGGTGTTATTTGGGCTGACTTGAATCATCAACTCGCGGTCAAAAGTCCCGCAGAGAGCACCGCCTTGCGCGAATGCGGAAGTGCTGAGGAGGGACAGAGCCAAAATGAACATTGTGTTTTTTACGTTCTTCATAGTTCGACGGAAGCTAGACTTTGACGCGGCTATTAGTGAAATACATAGCTCGTAATTTATTATGCATTCTTCGAATGAATGGTGTAATAGGGTGTGTCAATATGGATCATTTTTCACTCGAAGGGCTATCGTGGGAGCTTTCGGTTCTCTCTAAATCGGTGGCGTATAAAAATTTATCGGGCGCCGCGCAGAACGTGGGCATCAGTCAGCCGCAGCTTTCTCGAATCGTCGGAAAACTCGAATCTGAGTTACGCGCGGTGCTCTTGGATCGCGGCGCACGGAGAAAATCGGGGTGGACGCCACTCGCGTTTCAGCTGACCGAAGTTTACCTCAAATCCGTTCGGGGGTTGAACTCCGAAGTCCATAAGCTGATTGAAGGAAGCGAGCCCAGAATTTTACACATTGGAACCCTCGAAGGGCTGATTCAACTCGCGGTGAAATTCGGAAATCATATTCTGACAAACACCGGGATCGAGACGATCGAAATGAATGTGTACGATCTGAATGTTCTCGAAGAAAAGTTTTTCAAGGGGGATCTCGACGTGATTTTCACCGCTCGAGAGCCCGGCCGAAAGAAATATCAGTACTGCAGGCACCTGGGCTATCAGTCGCTCGAACTTTTGGAAACGTGCGAGAAGTTTCGTGTCATGAGCTCCTTTGAGTTCGGTGTTTCCGAAGTCAAAACCGCCCGTCAAAGCAAAGCGAAAAAAGGCGAAAACGCGGGCCCTAAAACCATCACCAGCAACTCGCTCGCGGTACGACGTCAGTGGATGGAGACTTGCGGCGGAATTGGCACGTTGCCCTCGCCCGTCCGCTCTTCAAAAAAAGCTTTCGCCTCTTCTAATAAAGTCGTCGAAGAGGACGATGTTTACCTCTACGCCCAAGACAACTTGAGCCCTGCCCTTTGGGAGAAGGCCTCGAAGTTCTAGTAGCGCTGGCGCATGAGGAAAGTGATGACTTCCTTGGCGCACTTGTCGCAGTAGCCGAGGCGCTTCTTCATGTTATTCACGGTGAGGCGCGCGAGCTGGGAGCCTTCGCTGTCGCCTGCGCCGTTGGAAGAGAGCGCTTCCTCGAGGCCTGCGTCCGTGTTGGCGTTGTAGACCAGAAGGGCGTCATGCATCTTGCTGAGAGTCGCCTTTTGGGACGCAAAGTAATGCTTTTCGAGCTTGCGCCAGAAGTCTGGGAAGACTTTTGGATAAGCCACGGGTTGATTGGGGTGATCGAGTGACCAGGCGCCGATTTGAGAAATGATGTTTTGGCGGAAGGCTTCTTTCGCGGTGGAATCGTCCGGGGCCTCGACGATTTTTTCGAGCTCGCTGATGAGAGCATGATCCGGATCTTCCATCTTGCCGGTGATCGGGTTCTTTTGCTTTTCCTTTTTTAGCACGAGCGAGATCTGCTGCACGTACTTTTTGAGGAAGTCTTCCCACTGAACCGAGTTGTAAAGGCCGATCGAATCGCGAACCTCGCGATCCACCGTGTTGAAATATTCGGTTCGATCGGTCGTGATGACCTCGTGAGCGTCGTGACAACAGTCCTTACCGTCTTGCTTGAGGAACTCGTATTCGCTGACGCGCTTGACGAACTCCTCCATCTCGCGGAGCACGGCCAGCGGTGAGAGACATGGAAAATCGGGATTTTGAGCGGCATCAAAGAGAATCGACTTCATCTCGCGAGCCGACGCGCCCATTCGACCTTCGTAGTAAGGGATGTTCGAATACTCTTCGCGGAGCCGACGAATCGAAGCTTTCAGAACCTTGCGATCCTCAGGCGAGAGCTGCGCGGGGATTTCGCCGCTGTCGTAGAGCCGCGCTTTTTCAAGCGG
>CAZCBS010000457.1:0-2559 GCA_964496965.1 uncultured Bacteriovoracaceae bacterium | reverse complement strand
AAGGAGTGAGAGAGGGGGGGGATGTTTTTGAGTATTCCACCCTGAAACAGGCTGAGGCCATGATCAGCGAGATTCTCAAGGTTACGCTGAGTGATGGCGTCGCAGTGAATATTACCTTGGGTGAAACAAAGCCCTTCGTCGGCTTCCTGAAGAACGTTGGCCTGACTCAAGATCAAATCGATGCCGAAAAGGTTGATCTTGCATCCGTACCTGCTTCAAAGAAGAAAACCTCCAAAAAGAAGACTACCAAAAAATAAAACGGCCCATTTCACGGGCTTCTTTACGTACAGCGGGTTCGAGTTGGATCTGGCAGCGTAATGAGGTTCGTGGGGCTCTTCCAACTGTAAATGAACCCTAGCGCTCACGAGTAAAGTCGACTTTCGGAGTGACAAATTTAGGCATCGTCTATCGAGAAAGCCTGACAATGTCATTGAGCATGTATGACTTTGATTTTCGATTTCGTCATCGAAAGGGACGGCTTTACCGATAAATACATGGGTTCATTTTGCGCAGCACTTACCCTGCGGTGACTAAAAGGCGCAATCTTTAGAGCGGTGAAGGATTTGTCCCCGTGCGAGACGAATCACATCGAGCTGAAATCGCGCTAAAGCTATGAGCGTCGCTCGTGGGGACAAATAATCCTGCTGCCCGTAGGCTCTTGGCGTTTTCGTGAGGGCGACGACAAGAATCTAAGAGTAAAGTGAGCGGGAGAATGCGAGGTTTACGAAGCTAAACAGAGTAAATTCTCTTTTACCAGTCATCATAGCGCCGAGGTTTTGATATTTCTTCTTGGTGCTTTGTGACCTTATAGTTAATAACGTTAAGGATTCGAGCAATATTTCGCTTGAAGAGTCCCGCTTTCGATAACGATTTACGGGTCGACTCACCGTTGGGATCTCCGATCGGCAGAATGTCAGAAAAAATGAACCTCACCGGCTGAGGTTGATCCGCTTGGCGAGTGATTCGAGCGCTCATCGCCAGCGTGATAAAATTGATTAACTCTTCTGGGCGCACCGACTCTGAGTATTCAATTCTTCCGCGTTGCAAAAAAAGATTGAACGCGACTGCTTTGATTTCATCGTCTGTCAGCCGTCGGCCAGCTTTTTTTGAATAGAATCCGATATGACTGAGTGCTTGAGCCAGCTTAGTATTCAGTATTTCTTCGGCGACTATCTCAACTCGAGACACAGCCTTGTCGCGAGCGGCGGCCAAATAAAGGCCCTCGTAAACTCCAGTGAGCACTTTGGCGAGGCCTGTCTTTAGACCGTCGGTCTCAGTATTGAAACCGTGGAAATTCCCGTGGCCCCCCATAATCTGGACATTTCCAACCACAACTTTTATTGAGCTCCACGATTTTTCGACCCTTCCGGTAACAAATAAAGGACCTTGTCTGAATTCAAATTTCCCTCCGTTTACAACGGCGGTCTTGGTTGCAATCGACTCCGGGCTTGATCGGAACTTGCCTAGCCCTCTTTCGGAAAAGAGTTGGCTCAGAAATTTGTAGTTCGAATTTCCAGAAAACGCGGCGGCCAAGTCTTTCTGATTCACTTCCGCTTGAACGATTTGTGTTCCAAGCAAGCCTTTCAGCTTCTCCACGAAACATGAAAAATGTGATGTCGTAGCCGCAGCTGAGGAGGCCTCAGCGAAGACGAGTATAAAAAGAGCGCAAATCGAGGCTACTGGCCGGCAGACTCTCATGACTTTCTTTTCGGCTATTTCGGTTAATTTATAAAATAGTCGCACGCGTAGGTGTACTTTGCCAAACCTTGCTTCCGCATTTCGGGTTTCCAGATGTGCGCATGAAAAATACCAAAATCACCTTCCGTAAATGGGAAGAGGGTGTGAACCCCGATCGGCTGATCTTGATAAGTGATGACCAAAGCATTGAGCTTCGAAGCGGGAAGCTTCGCATTCTCGCGGCACTTTTCAGTTAGGTTGAGTGCCATATCTGCCTCTTGAGGCAACTTCCTGAGATCAACTCCCATGGATTCGATAAAGCCAGAAGGTGAGCGAAACCAGTAATCCAGGACAAGTGGAATGTCTGATTCAGAAAGGTCACGAATTAACAATTGTTTTGGGTCAATCATTTCTGGGAAGTCCTTCTGCTTATAAGTTTAATAGTTTCTAAAGGGATCAATGGTCTGATGTATCTGTCGGCCATCTGTGACTTCGAATGGTCCGCCATAGATTGTTCCACTATGTAATTCACATGCTGGGTCGGTTGAACCTAGCCCAGGTGTAATTGCACTCGCGACATCTCCGTTTACGACCTGGCAAATTTGGATGTCCGTTCCAACACCTTGTTAAAAATACAGGTAAGAACCAACGAATGCAGCCTTGAACCTCGATGGAAGTGGAGAGGCACTTAGGGCATATGAGCTTGCCAGATGTAGGCGTGCGTTTGGATTGTGCTATTTCGGATGCGATCGAAGTCTGAGAAGCATCGATCTCTACCCAGAAGATATCATACGCTCGCGGATATCCGGTTGTTGGATCGTCGTCAGTGATACTCTCGTCGCGAACTGTAACTGAGACACCTGCGGCAGTGAGACTTTTCCG
>CAZCBS010000456.1:0-2563 GCA_964496965.1 uncultured Bacteriovoracaceae bacterium | reverse complement strand
TTCCTTGAACCAACCTGACATTGGCAGGCTGTGGCCTGGGCGAGGGATAAGCTTGTTCCACAAACATCTAAATGACATCCCCAGAGCTCAAGCGTTTCAGAAATTCTTGAATAGGCAAAACGGTTCCCCAGCTCGTCTTAAGGGTTTCACTGCCGAGATAGACTCCGTAACTTGCGGAGGTTTTGACCTTGGAATTTTGGAGAGCTTCGATTCCTTTTCCGAATTCCGCTTTC
Source organism: uncultured Bacteriovoracaceae bacterium (assembly GCA_964496965.1). Lineage (GTDB taxonomy): Bacteria > Bdellovibrionota > UBA1018 > UBA1018 > UBA1018 > CAZCBS01. The sequence goes on along the minus strand of CAZCBS010000456.1, from coordinate 2,330 downwards.
CACTTCTTCGCCGCCTTGACTTCGATGGCAACGACGCGGTTGCCGCGCGTCCAGATGAAATCCACTTCGGTTTGATGAGGCGTGCGCCAATAATAGAGCTCGCCCCCCGTCTTCCCATAAGAAATCCGGGCACGAAGCTCGTGGAAAACATAAGTCTCAAGCAGGAGTCCCCTCTCTTCCGGAGTCAGCTCCTCCCGCAGCCTTCCTTGAATCGCGCGCACCACTCCACAATCGAAGAAATAAAACTTCGAGTGAGCGACTTCCTTGACCTTGGCCCGAGGAGTCCAGGCTTTGAGAAATGTTCCCAGAAAAGTGTCCTCAAGAATATTAAAATATTGCGTGACCGTCGCGCGAGCGACAGCCGCATCCCTGGAGATGTTCGAAAGATTCGTCACCTGAGCGTTGGCGAGCGCCGCGATCTCAAGAAATCTGCTAAAGCTCTCGACGTTTCGAGTGAGCGCTTCTTCTTTGATTTCTTCTTTGAGATACGTGCCCGCGTAAGCCTCAAGCCTCTCGACGCGGATCTCTGGCTCGGCAACGATCGCCGGCAGGCTTCCAAATTTCAAAACATCTTCGATCCCCACTCCATCTCGGTACTCACTTTGAGTGAGTGGAAACATCTGAAGCATCAGCGCTCGACCGGCCAGAAGATTAGCCTGCCCACGCTTGAGCTTTCTAGCGCTTGATCCAGTCAACGCGAACCGATAGCCATACTCTTCCATCAGAGAGTGGACCTCATTCAGCAGAGACGGGATACGCTGAATTTCATCGACGATCACCCAACTTCCCTTTTTGAGTGCCAGAACCTTTTCCCGGAATCGCCCAGGAGAGCCCATGAGCGAAAAATAGATTTCGTTCTGAAGCAGATCGAACCGATGGACTCCTGGAAAGGCTTCCCGCAGCCAGGTACTCTTTCCTGTCGCTCTGGGTCCCAAAAGAAAAAATGAATGTTTCTGAGGCCTTAGCTCACGTGTAAACATACTTGTAAATTTTACCGTAAATTTTACAAGTATGCTATCAAAATGACCTACATCTTTAGCTAGGGCGCGAAAAGCTCAGCAAGCGCGGAAAGTACAGCACGCCGAGTGGCAAGGGTCAATTGATCCCAAACGCTTCATCGCCCTTGCGCGATCTATCGTGCGTATTTGATCGAGAACAATCTGACCTTCTTTTCCCTGAAAAGAACATCCGATGCGAGCAGGGTATTGTCGCCCTTTGGTCGTCATTGGAGCCACAATCAAGGTTCTCAAAAATCGATGTCAGCGGCACTGAGTAACTGATCATCCTCTTTTTCGGCCATACTCTGAAACGCCTTCGCCCATCCTGCACGTGCCGATTTTTTTGGAGAACGGAGAATCAATGTATTTCCTTCGACCTCCACCTCAACTTCTCGATCAATTCCAACTTGCTCAAGGAGAAGTTTGGGAAGCCGAACGCCTCGCGAGTTGCCGATGGATACGACTTTTAACTTCATGCAAATAGTATAATCACAAAGTAATTACGATGCCAAGATAGGCAAACTCCGCGCCCCCGGCGCAGGGGATAATCCTCCGGTTGCGAATTGGATCAGCACGAATCGGAAAGACCATGCCTTGGGTCAATTTGAATCTTCGAATACTGAAGAGACTCCCCAGAGTTTCAGCTCAGGCAGTGTCGACTGATTCAACGCATATTGAACTCATGCAATTGTCTATCTTTGATTAGATCGCGCGCAGACTTCTCCAGAAGAACGCAGCATCATCATTTTTTTATCTTGACAGAGTAGAAAACGAAAATCGCATTTTCAAAATGGAAATTTGAAACTCCACTTTATTCCCAGCGCAGGCCACACCATTTGACCTGAAAGACACGCATTTCAATCAGATCAATCCCGGCCGCGAATCCTCTACTTAAGTCACGCCCACAAGCCTGCCAGCCCCCTAAAAATCACCTCGAAAACCTATGTTAAGGTGTCCGAAAAAAAATGAGGTACCTCATGGATTTCAAATCGATGTCGAACAATCTGCTTCTCGCCAAACTCAAAGAGAAAGTCGAAAACGAGCGCAAGCTTCTGATGGAAATTTTGTATGCGCTCCGAGAAGTCGAAGCGAGAAATCTTCACTTGGAACTCGGATACCCGGATCTTTACGAGTTTACGATGAAAGAACTGGGTTATAGTTCTGGATCTGCCTATCGCAGAATCGCAGCAATGCGCTTACTCAAATCAGTCCCTGAAATCGCTCCAAAGTTAGAAAGCGGCGAGCTTGGTCTCGAAAACGCGAGCCAAGCCCAGAGCTTTTTTCGCAAAGAAGATCAGCGCCGAAAAGAACAAGGCGAGCAGAAACTTTCTC
>CAZCBS010000455.1:0-2580 GCA_964496965.1 uncultured Bacteriovoracaceae bacterium | reverse complement strand
AAAAGCAAATCATCAAAGGGTGAAAAATTGTTTTCCCCCTTCCGTTCGCGCCGAGAAATCCAAAAACCGATTTTTCCGGAACGCTCAGGCTCACATCCTTGAGTACATGCGCCTGGGTCATCCAAAATCCAGAGCGAAACTTTTGATGGACGTTCGTTATCTCTAAGATCGTTTCCATATTTCAGAAGAGTAGAAGAATCATGGGTTCGAGTCCAGGAACATCACTCCAGGCCCAAGACTTTGTCATGAGGGGTCGTTGTGACGATTTTTCCATCCGCAGTCACTGAAATGATCCCACCCCAAGGATCGCGTGAGATTTTCCGCACATTCTTGAGAGGCGAATGGTTGAGATCAAAAAGGTACTGCCCCACATAAAGCGAGTTGCGCTTTTTGATCAGCTCATCTTTCGCGTCCTCGTTTTTTTCGGCGTTAATCATGTGGTTCAGAAGGCGAAGCCCGACTTCATACTCACCGCCGGGATTTTGAAGGCGCTTTTGCACGCTCTGCAAATATTCAGGAGATCCCAGAATTGCAGCCGCCTGCTGAAACGCTCCCGCCGCGTGCGGAAGGTCCTGTAGCTCGAAAAGATAAACGTAAGCCAAAAGAAAAGGGATTCCCCAGGAGTTCCCCCAATAGTCTTCCTGCAACTTAGAAGGATAACTTGCAAGCTTCTCTTTTCGGAAACGCTCTCCTTTTTCCAGCAGGTCGCGCGCACCCGGCCCATCATCTCGGATAACGGCCAAGAGGTTCGCTCCGGCTCGGTACGAATGAAAATTGATCGGGTCCAGATCCGTAATCAGATCGAGCGTGTAGTAAATGGCAGGATGAGTTCCCTTCGCGACATGAGTGATATTCGCGTCGAGCAAAACCTGGATCCACATCCAATCAATCGCTGCCGGAAGATGTCCAAAGCTCAACATCTTGAAAAGCCTTGGGTCCCAACGATGGGCATTTTCCCCCTGCGCCGGGACTTTCACTTTGCTCGCGTCGTTCAAATGGAGGTTCAACGAAACCTGCGCCGCCAGGCAAGCCAACAAGACCGCTAAAGGCAACACTACCATTGCAAGAGTCGACGATCCCCGTTTAATCATTCGAGCACCCCAGAACTTATCCTTTAAAATCCGTAGGCCATTAAAATTACATCAATATCATTACAAAAATCAATCTCACCAGCGCACATAAAACAGCCCGTCAAGCGATTGACTCTACGTTTTCCGTGTCAAATCAGATGTGTCAATTTAAACCCATTGTTCTTCGAATTTACTCTGATAGAATTTTTAGCTGCACGATAACAATTGCAAAATCACGTGTAACCTTTGGAACGTCGCTGGTACGTAAGGAGCAAGTATGAATAGCAAAAGAAATAAGTTTTTAATGGGGAACTCCTCTGGCTTCACGCTGGTCGAGCTCATGGTCGTCGTCGCGATCATCGGTATTCTTGCCGCTGTCGCCATCCCGAACTATCAAAAGTATCAAGCTAAAGCTCGTCAGAGCGAGGCGAAGATCGCGTTGGCTTCGATCTATACGGCTGAGAAATCTTTCAGCTCGGAAAACGGAACTTATACAGGATGCCTTGCTCAAGCAGGATTCGTCCCTGACTCCGCAGCGCGCTATTATACTTTGGGATTCAAGAAGTCTGCTGCGGATGCGGCAAGCTGTGGACCTGCAGGAGGCATTGGCTGCAATAGCTATCAGTTCAATGGTTCGGCTAGCGCGGCAACTTGCACCACTGTTGAAGTTTCTTATCAAGATGCCACAACCGTAAGTCCAAATGCCTACGGCTCGACAGTTAAACAGAATACGACCGCAACGGCAGCAAACTTGAAAGGCGACCAGCTTACTCTGTCAGCTGTAGCACAAACGACATTTAAAGCTCATGCCATCGGCTCGGTTAGCGCAAGCAATGCGACTCTCGATGCGTGGACGATGGACGACGCAAAGCTACTCACCAATACGACCAACGCTTTGTAAGCGTTTAAAGCATCTCTACAAAATAAAAGCCGGTACTTCCCAGAAGTACCGGCTTTTTCTTTTTCAAGCGACACAGAGACTAGCTCTTAGTCAGCAACAATTCTCGAAAGCTCTTTCATACTAATCCCAAGAAGAGCCGCAGCCTCTTTCTTCTTCCCACCAGCCTTCTCAAGCGCAGCCTGAGCGTAAGCCTTTTCGATCTTAGCAACAATCTCACTCAGCTTGACCTTCCCTTTGGAAAAGTCCGGCGCGGGAACCTGCAAAGTTTCGGGCGCTTTCTGTTCCTTGACTGGAGCCCCGACGACCGGGGCCTTAGTACGAATCGCCCCAGGAAGAGACTCGACCTCGATTCGCTCTTCGTTCTCGAGAGTGACAGCGCGCTCAATGACGTTCTCAAGCTCGCGAACGTTTCCGGGCCATCCGTAATTTTCGAGGGCAAGCATTGCGCGTTCGTCGATTCCGTCGATCTTCTTTTTTTGCTTGGCGGCGAATTTTTCGACGAACTTCTCGACTAAAAGACGAACATCGCCCTTTCGTTCGCGAAGACGCGGCGTCTTTATCAAAAAAACATTCAAACGATAGAAAAAATCTTCACAAAAAATCCCTTTT
>CAZCBS010000454.1:0-2663 GCA_964496965.1 uncultured Bacteriovoracaceae bacterium | reverse complement strand
ATTCTTAAAAAAAACAAATGTTATCATGGAAATCCTATTTTCTGGTAGCGGGGGTTTAACTTATGGACATTGAATGGCTCGCCAGCAGAGCGAAGAAAGTTCATGCGATCTTTTCAGGTCTGTTTTATTCACTGGTGTTGACACTGCTTTTGATCGGAGTGGTTCTCAACTATTTTCGAATGCCGATGGGTCAGGTGCCAGAATTCTTCCAACTGGTGGGTCGAGCTGTCATCGCCGCATTTCTGCTCGCGGCACTTCCTGAGATCATGAACGGAGCAGCAGACATAACGGATCAGCTCTCAACTCAGGTGGGAAGTCTCAATAACTTTAAGCTCGTCGTCAATCGACTGGGTGAAAAGATCGGGGATCTCAGTTTTTCCTGGGTGTCGGTCAAAGATTCGATGCTGCTTGTGATCAGCTATGTGTCGTTCTTTCTCCTTTATGTCACTGTCTACCTGGCCGACACCCTCTTCGTTTTCACGTGGATGCTGCTCTATATCTTCTCGCCGCTGCTCATGGCAGCCTTTGTGCTGCCTGCGACCTCAGCGGCAACCCGAGGATTCTTTCAGTCGCTGATTGAAGTTTGCCTCTGGAAAGTAACCTGGAGCGTTCTTGCGACGCTACTTTGGAGTTTTGCTCTCTCGAAAATCAATGATCCAAAATACGGAGTCGATTTTCTCAGTGCGATTCTGATGAACTTGATGCTCGCGTTTTCAGTCGTTGCTACACCGCTGATCGTTCGATCTCTGATTAAGGGCGGACTCCATTCCGCTACCGGCTCTCTCGGAGGAGTCATCTTGGGAGTTGCTTCCATGACCCCGAGCGGGATCGCAAGTGTCGCGAAGGGCGCCGTGACTCGCCCCGTAAAAGGATTGAAGCCGGACGGGGCTTCCTAAAACTAAAAACTACAACCTAATATACCGGAGGTAATTGCGATGAAATTTTCATCGACCGTGGACTCTTTGTCCCGAGAGAACCGCCATCTCAGGCAAATGCTTGGCGGCATGACTCTTGGGATAATCCTGCTATCCACCGCTGTTCTTCTTCTCTACGATAAGTCATCAAAACTCGTGATGAGATCATCCAGGGGGCTGGAGATCGTTAGTCCGATCCCGCTTCAAAGAACTGAAAGCGATGTTCGAGAAGCGACTCGTCTGATGCTCAATGCGCGGCTCAATACCGACACGATCGCTCCAGAGGTTTTCCTCACAAAGTCTCAGTTAGAGCTGAGGACGGCCGAGCAGCGTGAACTGAAATCTCGTGACCTTTTCCAGGCCATCGTCGTTCGAGGGCTAGAGATTCACGATAACTCAGCGATCGTGAGCTTTGACCGAATCATCAGTGTGGGCGATGTGCGATCGGCGATTCAAACCAAAGCGAACATTGCGTTCGAGGAGGCCGAGCCGAATGAGTTGAACCCATATGGATTGAAACTGGCAAGCCTCGCTCCAATCGATCAGCCGAAACAGGCGAACAAGGGGGACGGAAAATGAAATGGGTATGGTTTCATATTCTTTGGATGATCCCGATGATTGCTGTGCTCATGGGAATGCGCGGAGCATCGTCAAAAGTAATCCGTGTTCCGCTGGCCGATACTTCTTCGCAAAGAACGATTCTTTGTAACGAAAAAGTTCCCCAGCGCGTTCGAGTTAGCGTAGGCCGAGTGACCGTCATCAACTTTCCTTTCAACCCAAAGGATGTGGTTCCGGGCGAGGTCTCCTTTGACTTCAAAAAGATTAAAAACGATCTCGTGATCAAAGCGATGCGTTTGCAGGCCAAAACCAATCTGATTGTTTACCTTGAAGATCGTCGCTGCGTATTCGACCTAGTAGCGGTTTCGCACGGAGGTGACGATATTTTGGTCGTGACAGATCCGAAAGACGCTCAAATCGAGGTGCCTTTCCATGAGTGAAGAATCAAAACCAAGCCAGGTCTTGATCGAAAAAGATGGCATGACGGCTCCGTGGGGAACGCAAGGCTATCTGCGATCATGGAATGGCCTAAAATATACGCTCAATGTGGGGATCTTAAAGTCCTTGGCGTTTCCCACGGCCGTGATTGTCGGAATCATTGCCTATTTCTCAAGTCCTTCTCCAACCGAGCGCGGCGGGACCGGAAAGGCGCTCGATACTCCGGGCGTCACGGTCGCGGTTCCCATCGTCCCAAGCAAGATTCTCGTGAGTCAGGAGCAGGTCAATGTCATTAAGCGACGACCAGTCGAATCGTCTTCGATGGGCCGAATTCAGGTGTTTAACCTGAGATCACTCACTGAGATCCCGGTTGGGAGTGAGGCGCGCGCGATTCTTGAGAGTGGCGCTTCAAATGGGATCGTCAAAGCAAAACTTGTCGCTCCGATGCTTGTAGATAACGAACCCGTGATTCCTGAGGGCGCGACCGTCTTTGGTCATGGACGATCGACAGAAGAGCGCCTTTTCGTTGAGTTCACTCGCGCCGTGTTTCCCAGTGGAGAAAGCTTCCCCATTCGGGCTCAGGCATTCGATTCGTCTGACAAGATCCTAGGACTCAAAGGCGCGCTCGTTGGAAGCAAAAGCAAGAAGATGGCAATGGGAATGCTTCTAGGCTTCGTGGGCGGAATGGCTGATGGACTGCAAGATACCAGCGGCTTGCCCTTTGAGATCGGGCGTAGGCGATCCGGTAAGGAA
>CAZCBS010000453.1:0-2671 GCA_964496965.1 uncultured Bacteriovoracaceae bacterium | reverse complement strand
AAAACGCGGAACGCACAAGCCCGATGCTGCTATTGCTTTCAACGCTGCAATCAATATGGAATCCACGGCTAGAAATCTATCGAGAGGCTTCAACAGGCTCTATGATCTCCATTTCGTTTCAGGATGTCGCAAGGTCATCGCTCACAAGATCAAGATGAATTGGGTCGATCCCAAGCACCAACCCCCAGCGCTCTCCACTCTTTACGAGCTGGACGCGATTTATACAGCGCCCCAAGGCGGATTTTTAAGCCGCGACGAGTTTTATCGAGAGTGTTCTGCGAAAGCCTATCTGCATCAAATCGATCGCCCAACAGTGATCGTAGCGGCCAAGAATGATCCGTTTGTAGACTTTAAGGAATATGAAGACGCGACGCTTTCTCAATCCACTTTGTTGATCGCGCCAAAGACAGGCGGACATATGGGTTATTTTAAAATGGAACCGATGATTTTAAAAATACTCAAAACGAGCTACCTTAGCCGAGCTAAAGGAGAACTCTTATGACGGACGTTTCAAAACATGAACCCGGCACGTTCTGCTGGACCGACCTTGCAACCACGGACCAGAAAGCGGCGACGAAATTTTATACTGGCCTCTTTGGATGGGAAGTCCAAGAACGCCCCATCGGCAATGGCGAGACTTACACGATGTTCTTCGTCGATGGAAAAGAAGTTTGCGCGCTTTACTCGATGATGCCGGACCAGAGAGAGCAAGGCATTCCGTCGAACTGGATGGCTTTTGTCTCGGTCACGAACGCGGACGAAACAGTGAGAAAAGTCCAATCCGCTGGCGGCCGCGCTCTCGGAATGCCATTTGACGTGATGGACGTGGGCAGAATGGCAGTCGTCCAAGACCCGACTGGAGCGGTCTTCGCTCTTTGGCAGCCAAAACGTCACATCGGCGCGCGTATTCAAGAAGTGCCGGGCTCCGTTTGTTGGCGCGAGCTCATCACGCAGAACCAAGATCAAGCCGGAAAGTTCTATTCAACCGTGTTCGGATGGTCAATCGACACGCAAACCTTCGGCAAGATGAATTACACATTGCTTAAAAAAGACGAAGACGGCGTCGGCGGAATGATCACGATCCCTGGCGTCCCGACCTGCTGGCTCACCTACTGGATCGTCAAGGACTGCGAAGATTCGGCGCTGAAAGCAAAGAAGCTCGGCGGCCAGATCATGAAGGAGCCTACGAAAATTCCAGGCGTCGGAACGTTCGCGGTCTTGCTGGATCCGCAGGGCGCTGCTTTTGCGATTATGCAGGGTGAGATGTAAATCTTGGAAAGTAAACCGCCCCGGCGAATCGATTTCGCCAGGGCGGTTTAAAGCGTAATCAGCAAAACCGCAGCGAACTATGCTGCTCAATTAGCTTCTGAAAGCGCCATGACTTTTTTCACTTTTTCTTCGCCTTGCGGATCAAAACTCAGAAAATCGATGATCACTAATCGGTTATCCACGCTCGGATAACGCTGAACATCGAGCAGATTGACTCGGCGATAAACTTTCATTAGCTCAGGATCGGAACCCGCTTCGACTTTTCTAACGGACTTCACGATTCCATTCGAATTGATACGGACTTGAGTCAGCTCCGGAGTCTCTTCGATACCATCATGTGTACCTAAAACTGAGAAAAGCGCGAGCTCGGCCAATGGACTGCTCCACGCTCCCTGGGCGCAGACAGAAGAATCGACTACCGTAAAGTGCTGAACCGTCATCGTCTGGGCATCTTGATCATAGATCGCAAGGGTGATCTCACCCAATCCCCAGCGGGTATTGCAAGTCGCTCCGATTAAGCGACCCATGACTTCACCGCTCGCACGCGTTGGGGCCTTTTTCTCAGTCACGGAAATAGGCTGAGATCTACCCATCGCGCAAGAAATCGAGGGCGCAGCCATCGCGGTCAACACTAAAACAGACATCGTCATCACTAGTAAATATTGTTTCATATCATTCTCCAAGTTTTGTTTAACGGGCGTTACTGAAACTCCATTTAGCTCGTCGCATCATTTTGGTCGTTTTATTTATTTCAAATAATGCGAGTTATTATTAATGTTTTACTTAATATTGTCCGAACCAGGAGATGCGATGTCCGTCGACGTTTTTAAATTCTCTAACTATAAACAGTACTTAAGACTAGCCTGCCCCGCCAAAGGCAAAGGACGCGGTGCCCGCACCCGTCTTGCGGAATTCCTGAATTGCCATCTGGGATTCGTCTCCCAAGTCCTGACGGGAAGCGCGGAATTCAGCATTGAGCACGGGATCCTCATCGCAGAGTTCCTCAAGCTGAACGAACAAGAGAAGGAATTTTTCCTTCTCCTACTGCAAAAAGATCGCGCCGGATCGGTCAAACCCAAGACCTTCTTTCAATCGAAAATCCAATTCAAACTTCAGAAGCGGGAACAGATTCAGAGCCGAATCCAGCATTCGGGAGCTCTCACCAATGAGCAAAAGAACATCTACTACGGCAAATGGATCTATACTGCCGTCCATATGTGCACCTTGGTTCCGCGCCTGAGGACTGCGCTTAAAATGCGTGAATATCTCGAAATTTCTCTTCAAGATATTCACGACGCACTGAAGGACCTGCTTGATTTTGGCCTGATCACACAGAAAGGAAACGAATATTTTTCCACGAATAAACGCTTTCATATTCCCGAAAAATTCCAACCGCTAAAAA
>CAZCBS010000452.1:0-2677 GCA_964496965.1 uncultured Bacteriovoracaceae bacterium | reverse complement strand
GGCGCGGCCCGCTCATCACGAAACGGTTGTGTGAGACGATAAACCAATCGATTGCGAAAAATGACAGTTCCTCTTCTTTTGAAGGCTGCACAACAGCGCGCGTTTGATCGAGAAAGCGTAGCACCATCTCCTTGATCTTTTCGCAATCGGCTCGAGACAAAGAGTGAACCGCCGTATAATGCACGGATCCCGCCTCTCGTTGATAAGAATCCAAAATCGCGCGATTTCGCCAGTTCGAATGATTGATCGATGTCAGCACGGAGTCCTTGGGAAGATGAATGTCATTTTGAGTGGGCTGCCACTCACTCCCCTTTTTAAGAACCAAACCGATTTGCGCAAGCTGCTCGAGCGACTCTTGAATCATGTTTGCAGGAAGATTCAAACGACGTGCAATCGCATCCACAGTGCGGAAACTTGGAATGGTTAAAAGGATATGAATCGCGCTCAGGTGCCAGGACGAATAATAGAGCGCCTGATGCTCTGGACTTACGGGCTCCTTTTTTCGATAACGACTTGCAAGATCCTCGTGACGAGTACGAATCTCCTCCAAACGTTTTGACAGAATCGCCCGAAGACTCTTGGAGCTCGCACGCGCCAAATTCACCAGCTCCAGAAAATAGTCCCGTTCATCATGGTCAAATCTCCAGAAAATCGAAAGCCCCGCCGCATGATCGGGAGTCAGGTGAACATGCGAGTGCAGTACCTGAGAAAGAAACGATAGCTGGCATCCCGCCGCCTCAGCAAGCTCGGAACGATAACCGCGCCGACCTCGGTTGGATCGAATCTGCGCGTGAAGAAAGTTTTTATAATCTTTGCATTCAAAAACCGTCATTTTTAAATTTTATAAAACATAAACTTTAAGGCAATAGTTTTATAACATAAATAATGCATTGCAATATATCGAGCGCTATATCTCCCCTCGCCAGCAAGACTGGCCCCGTTCTCCTGGAAAAACGGCCGCAATCGTGAACCAGGAGGGCGGGAAATATTAGTTGATATTTTTAGTATGTTTTTATATAACACGGCCAATTGCGGCCAAAAATAAGGAAGTAGCCATGAAGAACCGTAAGCCCTTCGACCGTAATGTTTCGCCCCTTCTCTTTGCCCTCGCTCTCAGTTTGAATACTGTCTGCGCCTATGCCGACGGCGGCACTTCGAGTGGTGGAGGAGATGCCTACACTCTCGACTTCATTCAAACCGCTACTCAGATCATCTATCCGTGGCTTTCACAAAACGGTTCAAAGTTAACTCCGTCCGTCAATGCGAATGATTTTCTGCTAGCGATCAATCCCGCTCAGATCGCATCACTCGAGCACGTCTTTGAATCCTGTGATGGAAGCGCTACTGGGCGAGAAGTCCAAGCTTGCTTCAACGAAAAGACCGGGAAAACTTATCTCAACCGCAGCTCCTATACATTAGGCAATCAAAACGCACCCGCGAAAGTAGGACTCGTCGCGCACGAAGTTTTTAGAAAACTGAAAATCGAAGGCGATCAGTACGAAGTCACTCAGCAAATGCCGATTGCGCAAGATGGGATCAAGATAGAGAAGAGTGATCTTGTAGTCAGCGATAGCTGCTTTCTCGACAATACCTCTGCCAAGACATTTATCACTATGCGAACCGTACGGGATTCGCTCAGGGCACTATTGATAGTAGAGGACGAACGTAAATTGGGCCGACCAGCGAATCCTGATCGCGTTTGGAATTCCGCATGCGATGTCGCTAAGCGAGAATATTACCAGTCGACGAATAACTACAATGCGAAATTTTCCGTCCTCTATTCTTACTCTGACGATGAGGGAACGGTGAGTCAAACAGCGCCTGATGGGAAACAATGCTCACAGGGCAATTATTTGGGATACTACTACCGCCACTGCACCCTTTTAGCTCAGCCTTAACTTCTATCGAATTACGGAATCCTAACCCTCGGTTCTTTTAAACGCCTCAGTCGATTCATCCATCGATTGGGGCGTTTAAACTTTCTCCAATCGCCGCGAGCAAGCCGTGACTCCCATCGCAAGATCGATTAAAATTTGAAAATGACCCACAAAGAAATCGCCCTCTCCTTCTTGCAGCTTGTCACCTCAGGAAAAATCCGTGAAGCTTATGAGCGTCACGTCGCTTCGGATTTTCGCCATCACAATCCTTATTTCAAAGGCGACGCGAGCTCGCTTCGGGCTGGAATGGAAGAAAACGAATCCAAATTCCCGAACAAGAAGCTCAAGCCCCATCACGCCATTGCGGAAGGCGACTTAGTCGCCGTGCACTCGCATGTGACGCTTAGGACTGGCGAGATTGAAATCGCTGTCGTGCATCTCTTTCGCTTTCAAGGCGATCGCATCGTCGAGCTTTGGGATGTGGGACATCCAATTCCTAAGGACTCGCCTAATGAGTATGGGATGTTTTGAGATGCTAGTTTATCTTGCTCATTGAATCACAACTCAGGGTAGTTATTTAAAGATCAAAAGAAACTCCACTATTCAGCACAGCTCATAGATTGAGCAAGCGCGATGTCTCGATCGTCACAATGATATTTTTCAAGAAAATCACTTTCATTTTGACAACCCCAAATTAAAAAAAGGCTTCTTTTCATGATTCGCACCTTATTTCGAGTTCTAAGCAAGCTTTATGGTTCACCACTAGGCTAAATCAAAAAAACCTTTCTTTAAAGCAATTT
>CAZCBS010000451.1:0-2720 GCA_964496965.1 uncultured Bacteriovoracaceae bacterium | reverse complement strand
CGCTTTTAATGAGAGAAATAGAAAAATAAAACGCAAAAAATGATGCTCGATTTTGGCGTAAAAAAATCAAGTGGTTAAAAATTTATTCTTGACACTGATATGGCAAAAAATGCGACCTGAATGAGGAGTCTGTTTATACCGCCTCTGGTATGCGCAAGTTTGAGCCTAGACAGGTGATTCCTGAAATAAAATAGGTAAAAAGAAATTTCTGAAATTCGTTCTCTATAGGTCACTCCTGTGCTTTCCAGGGGATGCGAAATTCGATGCTATAAACGCATCATGCAAAATCAAAAAAGCCCAGCACCCAAAACACTTTCAAACGAAGCTCTCCTGACAAAAACAAAAGCGCTCGTTGTCGAGGAAAGAGAACTCACAACGTCGATTCTTTGGCATATGCACGAGATTCAAAAAAGAAGACTCTATTCCGAAAAAGGCTATGGGTCATTGTTCGAGTATGCTGTTAAAGAACTTTCGTATTCGGAAGCCGCCGCCGGACGTCGAATCGCCGCGATGAGACTTTTAGTCGAAGTCCCCGAAATCGAGCCCGCGCTTCAAAAAGGCGACGTCAGCTTATCGACTCTTTCGACAATTCAAAGCTTCATTCAACGAAAAGAAGAGCCGGTTTCAAAACAAGAAAAGAAGGACTTAGTTTTCGCTCTTCAAGGCAAGTCGAAGCGCGAGTGCGAGAAACATTTAGTCGCTCTCGACCCCTCTGCAGCGACTCCGCGAGAAAGAGAACGAGTCGTCAGCCCGACTCAAACAGAAATTCGATTTGTGGCGGATGATGCGCTGTTGGAAAAACTGAAACAGATTCGAGAACTCGATGGTCATGTGCAATGCAATGCCTCCTATTTGGAGCGCTTTCATCGCATAGCGGACTTGGCTCTCAAAAAATTAGACCCATTAAAATCCAAGCCTAGGGCGAGTGCGCGATCAGGCCTCAAATCGACGTCTACTCCGACACCTTCCAGGGATACTCCCACGACTCCGCTGGCGGAGCCGTCAATGGACAGAAGCGAACCCCTGAAAAATGAAAATCCAGAAAGGGAAAATTCAAGAAGCGATGCTTCGAAAAACGAAAATCCGCGAGCTATTTCGGCGGAGCTCCGGCGCGCGGTTTGGGCGCGAGATCAGTCTTGCTGCTCCTATGTCAGTTCGGAGGGGAGGCGCTGTACGTCGCGCTTTGCTTTGGAAATCGATCACCTGCGTCCGGTGGCGCTGGGGGGAAAGGCGGGGCTTTCTAATCTAAGGCTTTTATGTCGAGCGCATAATCAGCAGCAGGCGTTGTTCAAGCTCGGTCCGGATGTCATGGCGCCGTATTTGAAAACTTGATCTCAATTTCCTGACGGTTTCGGTCATCTTGTGGTATTTCTTGACCTATGCCTTACTTGAATTGGAAAAACGCCGCACCGACTCAGCTTGAGCAAGATGTCCGCCCATCTGCCTCATCCGGAAGCGAGCGCGAGTTCCAGCTTCGGCTGCAGCTCAGTGGCGAGCTTTTGCAGGAATTGATTCCCCAGCTGGAAGAGATTTTCGATCAGCAAGGACCTGAGCTTCGGGTCGATCTTCCGCGTGAATGGATTGTTTTCTGGAAGCTTCGGATCGGAGAGAGTAGGCTTTTGATGGCGCATCCTCAGCCGGACGAATGGGTTTCGACGCTGGCGTTGAGTGCCGTGCATGGAAAGCGCGTGATCGAGGCGCTTCAGGCGCTTTCGTCGGGGGAAACCGTTTCCCTTGAGAAAATAGGTGAGAAATCAGGCAGTCCAGGCCATCAAACCAGTGGTCAAACCAACGTGGAAGTTTTAATCACCCGCATCTAGGCAAGAGCTCTTATGCAGAGGACCCCCGTCTTCAGAAAATTTTCAGCGGTTCCGGATTTGGTCATCATCCTGCTGATCGGGACGCTGATCTACGGAATCGTCGCGATCAGCCAGGAGTGGAGCGCTGAGTTTAAGCCCGTCACTCAGATCGATCTTTCGATCTGGTCGCTTCCTAAGTACACGCTTTTTTCAGGCATCCGCGGATTTGTCGCCTATGCCCTGTCGTTGTTTTTCACGCTGGTCGTAGGATATATCGCCGCGAAGTCTCCTCGCGCGGAGCGAATCATTATTCCCACTCTTGATATCTTGCAAAGCATTCCAGTCTTGGGGTTTTTGCCCGGTCTGGTTTTGGGATTGGTCGCGCTCTTTCCGCACAGCAATATGGGAATCGAGCTTGCCGCCATTCTGATGATCTTCACGGGTCAGGTCTGGAACATGACCTTCAGCTATTATTCGTCGCTGAAATCGATTCCGGCTGATTTCATGGAAGCGTCGACGGTGATGGGCCTGAACTGGAAAGAAAGGCTGGTGAAGCTTGAGCTTCCGTATGCCGCGGTCGGGCTCGCTTGGAATAGCGTGATGTCGATGGCGGGGGGGTGGTTCTTCCTCAGTGCTTGCGAAGCTTTGCGCTTGGGCGAGAACGATTATCGCATTCCCGGAATCGGCTCCTACATGGCCGTTGCCGCCGAACAGGACGATTGGAAGGCAATGATCGCGGGCGTGATCGCGATGATTTTCCTTATCGTGCTGATCGACTTTTTTCCTTGGCGCACGATGCTAGCGTATGTGCAGTCATTTAGGCTGGACGAGGTGACTGGCCCTGCGCTCAACGAAGTATTGATAAACCTGAATGTTCGCGAGTAGCGCTTGGTCAGATGAGTCAAGCTTCACTGCCGCAGC
>CAZCBS010000450.1:0-2733 GCA_964496965.1 uncultured Bacteriovoracaceae bacterium | reverse complement strand
TGGAGCGCTGCATTCTCACCAGGTCAAAATGAACAAGCTGCAGCTTCAAGTTCTCAAGCAAACGGGTTCGATCGATGTCCAATGCGAAGAAGCCGTGGGGCATCGACATATCTTTCGTTTTTTCAAACCTCAGCCTCAACAATGCACGACCATCACTTATCCACAACCGCCGACCTACGCTCCAGGGTCATGCCCATACGGCGGCAACTGTCTTTATCCGATGCCCTATCCATCGACCTGTCTCGTTTGCCCAAGACCCTGCACGACTTGCCAGTTCCCATATCCATACCCCACTTACTGTCCAACTTGTCCAACTCCTCGACCCTGCGCAACTTGTCCTCCTCTGCCCCCTCCAGGCTACACGCCTACTCCAACGCCGACGACTTCACCTGGAGGAACCGGGACTCCTTCGCCTAGTCCAAGCGTGAGCGTGAGTCCTTCTCCAAGCCCGAGCGTGAGCGTAAGTCCTTCGCCTAGTCCAAGTGTCAGCGTAAGCGCGAGCCCTGGTGCGACTGGCTCACCGAGCCCAAGCGTCAGTGCAAGCGCGAGCGCGAGCCCCGGTGCGACGGCTTCGCCTAGCCCAAGTGTCAGTGCAAGCGCGAGCGCAAGCCCTGGTGCGACGGTCTCTCCAACGTCGAGTGCTTCCGCAGGTGCGGCTACACCAAGCCCATCAACGAGTGCGGCAACATCCACTCCATCGCCAGTATCGACCTGCAGTATTCCGGGAACGGATTGCTATTGCTCCACTCCGACCCACTTCAGCGATCCAGCGTGTACGACTTTCTGCCAGACACCTGGAACAGCGTGCTACTGCGCATCGAATCCGGTCGATCCGGCCTGCTCGACTGGAGGAGCCGCTAGAACACAATAAGCAAACCTAAGCGTATCGAGCGAATCACACGGACTCAGGAGCGAAAACTCTTGAGTCCGATGTTTTTTTTCACCCCAAAACTGCCGAAAAATTGCGCTTTGCAATGATGGGTCGAAGATTTCTCGAAAAAAACGACTTTTTTGAGCGCTGCAAGAGAACAAATTTTAAAATTGAATCAAAAACGCTTGCGAAATTTCGAATCTGTCGCAACAATCGCGACATAAGGAGATTAGCAAATGGCTAAAAAAACCAAATTCAATTTGATGAACGAAATCCACGAAGCATTGATGAAGACCGCGACGGTTTCCCGTAACGGTACCGTCAAGATGAAGCGCACTGACGTGAAGAACGTCATTGAGACCGCATTCGCAACCGCTGCAAAGCACGCAGCTAAGGGCGAGCGCGTTCGTTTCCCAATCATCGGCGCTTTGGTTCGCAAGGATGTCGCTGCGAAAAAAGGCGGCATGAAGACCACCAACCCATTCACGGGTGAGCCAATGGTGACCAAGTCCCGCGCTGCTACCAAGAAGCCTCGCTGGAGCTTCCCAAAAACCTTGAAAGAAACTTTCGCAAACAAGAAGAACTGGTAATTTACCGGTTCTTCCTGTTGGAAGACTTTTGGAGGCATGCTTCGATTTCGAGGCATGCCTCTTTTTTTTAGGTCAAATCTGACACAGTTGGTTTTACGCAGTCGACGCAAAAACCAAAGACGCCGCAATCATGATCTCATCTGGGGTCAGCTTGTTAGCCACCGACAAATTAGTGTAAATATTTTGAGCTTCGTCCAGACTATTCCCCTCTCAAGGGAGAGTTAGTAGATGGTACGATCAAGACTCGCTAGTTTCAAAGAGTACTCATTTCAAACAAGTGGATCACTGCCCGTCGCAAAACGGAGCGTGATCCACTTTTTTCTCAAAAGATCGTAATCAGCTTATCAGGGTTCTCCACTGCAGATTCAAAGTCGACAACAACAGTGACGGGTCTCTCCAGTGTGCTATTGGTGATATACATATAGAGTCTGTTACACTTTTCTTTTGACTCTTCTTTAGGCGCGAATCGCTTTTTGACCTGAAACTCTTTGCCGCTTTTCAGGTGAAAAGTAAGATAAAGGACCTTTTCGCGAGAATATCCATTGTTAATGCCACTACAATAAGCATTAACAATGCCTTGGTTATTTGCAAGAGTCAGAGAGGAGCCACTAATAAAATGATCTTCGACTCCGATGATCTTATACATCTGCGCACTCGGAGAAAAATCAGGAGGAGCCGGGATCCCATCAGGCTGCTTACTGAGAAGATCGATAATTCGCGTCGAATAGGCATATCGAGAATCATCAACGCCAACAAAGCGAAAGTATTCGTGGAGAACCAAGAGTTCCTTTTGATTGGAGTTTAACTTCGCCCAGATTGCGTTGTTAAAGACGATGACTTTTTGATGAAGGCTGTTGATCGCTGTTTTGTCGTGATCATTCAGCTTCAGCGCCTGATCGGTTCCAAAAACTTCAACCTCACTCAAGGCGACTTCGAAGTTGATCATTTCAAAACCGAGATCGGCAGAAGTGAGACGGGCTCGCTTCATGCTTTTCAACAGGCTTTGTCCGATCCATTTAAATTCAGCCTCATAAACGCTTCCCCCACCGCTATCCATCCCGCCCTTTTCTGCATGGGCCTCATGGGACGAAAGGAAAGAAACGGACGTAATGGCCATGCTGATGACCATAGAGGTGCTGAACAATCGTAACAACTGACCACTTACGTTTGACATAAAGTGTGCTCCTTCTAGCATTGCGTTGAAGTACTGTCTAGCGCGGCACGCCCGATCTCTAAAGGTTTATATAGTAAAAGTTAACGATATACCGTTAC
>CAZCBS010000449.1:0-2749 GCA_964496965.1 uncultured Bacteriovoracaceae bacterium | reverse complement strand
TTCGATATCAAAGGCATCGCTCATTTCGTGGGAGACCAAAGGAAACATCCGAACGATATTCGCACGACCTGCGAGTAAATTCACTCCGCTGCGTTTAAGTTTCCGTGCCGAGGACCCGGAGAGTACGAAACGAAGTTTTCGATCTTCGATCAGTCTGTGTACTTCGTCCAGAAGTGCGGGCACTTTTTGCACTTCATCGATAACAATCCAGTCTTTTTCGCCTAAATGGGCGGCCGCTTGTCCAAGGAGCGACGGATTTTTCTGTAAACGAAGAGCCTCATCGGTTCGAAGCAGATCAAAAGTCAATGCAGATGAATAATGCTTTTTGATCCAAGTGGATTTTCCTGTTCCTCTCGGGCCGAGTAAAAAAAATGAATTATTCTGCTTAGATAGGATTCTTGTAAGCATACTTGGCAAATTTGCCGGAAATTTGCCAACATATCAATCAAAAAACATAAGTATTTGTAATTATTGCATTTTAATGAATTAATGGGACGCGATTTTGAAGATATCAGTAAGTCCCACTCAATGCCGATAAGAGAGAGGTGAACCGCCCTCGATTGCGAATAGACAGCCGCGGCCCAGCGATCTTGTTGTTTTTGATTGCCTGCTCATCAGTGCAAGCGATCTGCGTGGCCGAATACTTAAATACTAAGCTCGTGAAAGCTGAAGCGGTATACGATCGAAAGATCGAGTCGCTTCAGCAAGGGGAGTTCTTGTACTCCGCGTACAGCGTCCCTCGGGAGAGCGAAGAGTTGGTTGCGGGTCAGTTCAGGCGCAGCGAGATCGGGACGGTTCAGAGCGTCTCGGCGCGCGGCCACTGGCTTTCAAAGTGGATCCGAAAAATTCATAAACTCGGAGGAGAGCTCCGGCTTCTGCTTCACGAAGAAAACGCGAACGGTGTGTGGGTGAAAGCTCAGCGCGAAGACGCCTACTTTTTCGTCGATCTCAAAACCGGCACTCCTTATATCGCGATCACGGAAGACGTTGTGCCTACCGATCTTGCTCATGAGTTCGACCATCTTGAGAGATGGGTCGGGCTTCGCGATTCGTTTTTGCGAGAAGGTCGTTCGCGTCAGGAAGCCGTTTCGCGCGCCGACCAAGTTTTTGAAGATGCTCTCTTCGTGCGGCAATCGGAGCGCTCCGCGGTTGCTCGAGAGCTTTCGGAGAAATCGCGCCTTCAGCGCAGCGTTCTTCGAAATAATCCAGTGAGATGGGAATATCCTTCCGGGGCATTGCCGCTCACGAATCTTGAGAGCTTGACGCGAGAGTTGATTTATCCGGATGCCCAGGCCTTATTGTCAGCGCTCAGTGAGCGTAAACCGGTTTCGACCGAGCTGATGCGCGCGCTGATTCGAAAAGCTTTGCTCCTGAGATTGACCGCATACCAGCGCGCTCAGGTCGCAATGACCGCGCCTAGGCGCAAGCTTAAGTTGGATATCGACGAGCACACTCGGCGGATGAAAGACCTAGAAAATCTCGAAGCCTTCTTCCAGTACGTATTTAAAGACGAGGCAACTCGATTCCGAAAGGCGCAGGTCTATCAAGAAGCCGAAAAGCTCTTCGAGTCTCAGCTCCGTTCGGTGTGGAAATCTCTGCCCGCTCGAAAGAAAGACGGCTTCAAGCCTCATTTCAGTAATCGCAGCGGGCAAACTCGATAAATCCGTTAGCGGGGAGAGATGTGGAACTCAAGAGGGCGTGTCTCAAGTGACACACGTAGGGTCTTTGCATCTGTCTTGGTTTCAGGCATTTTAAATCTCCAAGAATCTCCATAAGTATTTGATTTCAAATAGCAATGACCGTGGCACGCGGCATGAAGTATCTTCGTTCAAGCTAGAGAAGATCAATGAAAAGGACCAGTGCTTCATTCGCAATTTTGTTCGCGATTCTATCGCTTCAGGCAACCTGGGTGCCGTTGCGATCTGCTTTTGCGAGCGAGAGTGTTGCGATCTCTCCTGCTTTGTCGCTCAACGAGCTTGAACATGGAATTTCAAATCGGCTCAAGAGGGTGGAAGAATTTAAATTCATCGAGCAAGAAGCCCAAAGGCTAGGCGTAAGAGCTTGGCTCTTTGGAGGCACGGCAGCAGGATACGCGCACTATGTGAAATGGGATCTCCAGCGCGAGCAAGGTGATCAGCGATTTCAGAAAGATCGTTTTGATTACGATTACACCAATATTTATAGATCGACCCAAGATCTTGATATCGTCATCGATGGAGACGCTCGACAAGCGCAAGCGCTTCAAAGCTCGCTTGCAAAGAAATACCCCCATCTTCAAGGATCTAAGACGGCTTGGGAAGTGAGGCTTCTCACTCAAGACATGGGCGATAAGCAGGCGATCTTAAATAATCCTGATTTCATGAATCAGCATACGGATTCGAATTCCACGGGACTCATTGAGATCACGCAGCCGAGAGCAGGAGAGTCAGTGGTCAGAGATGTGCGGGATTGGAACTCAAAACATCCATATTTTTTGAAAGATGTTCACGATGGCGCGCTTCATTACTATTTTTCGCCAAGCCATGAGACGACGAAGTTTGCAAAAGAGGGGCGAAACCCTCCGATTCTTTCGATAATCCGTTACCTCACCAAGGCTTTTCAATACGAACTTAAGCTGAGGCCTGAGGAACTTGCTCAGATTCAAAAAGTGATCGATAAATTCGATCCAAAGCGCGATACAAATAATTCCTATGTCTCGCATTGGATCGAAAAGAATGGCAAAAAGCTGATTCAAAACGCAGTTAATATC
>CAZCBS010000448.1:0-2763 GCA_964496965.1 uncultured Bacteriovoracaceae bacterium | reverse complement strand
TTTGATCCATCTGATCGTTGGCTTGAGAAAGCCGACCGATGGCGCGGTTCGATTGCGAGGCATCGATACGTTTGAGGCTGCCGCGCGCGCGCGAATCGGCTATCTTCCGGAGCGTCCGTATTTTCATGAGCATCTCACGGGTGAGGGCATGCTGAAATACTTCGGCGCGCTTTCGGGAATGTCGTCTTCGAGCGTGATGGATCGCATTCCTAAGGTTTTGGCTGCGGTAAATATGAGCCACGCGAGACATCTCGAGCTGAGGCGCTATTCGAAGGGGATGCTTCAAAGAATCGGGATTGCCCAGGCGATTCTTCATGATCCGGAATTTCTAGTGCTCGACGAGCCCATGAGCGGACTCGATCCAGTAGGGCGCAAAGAGATGCGTGAGCTGATCGTGAGTCTCGCCGCGGAAGGAAGAACGGTTTTCTTCAGCTCGCATGTCATCCCGGATGTCGAAGCGATCTGCGATCAAGTCGCGCTGATCCAAAAGGGAAAACTGATCGGTTGCGGGCCGATCGGAAAGTTCCTGGCTCAAGGACCGCTCTCGACCGAGATCGCGTTCAACGGGGTTAACCCTGAGCGTGCTCGATCGATTGGTCAATTTACGCAGCTTCGTGAGATCTCCGATGGGATTCGCGCGACAGTGTCCGGACAAGAAGCCGTGACTGAAGCGCTGAAGACGCTGATGGAGATGAAAGCGCAGATTCTTTGGGTGAACCCTGTTCGGCCATCTTTGGAAACCTTTTTCGCCTCGCATGAGACGGGAGCGGCTCCCTTGGAACGGAGAAACTGAGAATGAAAACATCGACTCGAGTGCCTGCATGGAGAGATGTTGCGCCGGCGATCGCGCGCGTGACATTCACGGAGATCCTCAGGGACAAAATTCTCTATAATGTCTTGTTCTGCGCCTTCCTGCTCTTTGGTCTGGGGCTTTTGGCCTCGCGCCTGACATTCATTCGCCCTGAGCGCGTCGTTCTCGACTTCGGACTTTCGGCCGTGAGCATTTCTTGCTCGATGATCGCCGTTTTTATCGGGGCGGGCTTGGTCGGGCGGGAGTTTGAGCGAAGGACCGTGCATGTCGCGCTCTCTCATCCGATCTCGCGCTCTCAGTTTGTCTGCGGAAAGTTCTTGGGGTTGAGCGGCGTTCTTGTCGTGAACTGGCTTTTGCTCTCGTTCGCTTACTGCGCGATTTTGGTGCTGATGCAGGGAGCAGGCGAAACTTTTGGCAATGCGGCCCTGATTCCCGCGCTTTTTCTTGCGCTGATTCAAAGCATCGTGATGGCGGGCGTGACTGTTTTTCTGTCGACTTTCACGACGACTTCGCTTTCTGTCGTGATGGCGATCGGATTTTATCTGATCGGCCAGAATATTTCGGAGCTTCGATCGGTGGTTGGGCAAGTGCAAGCGCCTGGGCTTAAGGCGATTCTTAATGTCGTTGTCTCGCTTCCGCCCAATCTGGAGTACTTCAATCTCGGAACCCGGCTCACGTATGCGCTGCCGATTGGTTTGGGTCTGATGGTCGAAAGCGTTCTCTACGCAGCGCTCGTGATTACGGCGTTTCTGATTGCGGCGGGATTCTTTATCCATCGCCGGGAAGTGTAGCGCGATGTTTGAGATCAGCGCTTTTACTGGAAACGTCGTCGCCGTTGTTTTCGGATTGATCATTGGGAGCTTTCTCAACGTGGTGATCGGACGATTGCCTCACGGAGAGAGCATTGTTCGGCCAGGCAGCCGGTGCCCGAAATGCAAACACGAGCTTCGCTGGTTTGAGAACATACCAGTGGCTAGTTATCTCGCCTTGCGCGGACGATGCCGCTCTTGCAAAGCAGCTATCTCGATACGTTATCCTGTGGTCGAGCTTTTGACCGGATTTCTCTTTCTTGCGGCGAAGCTGCGGTTTGGCTGGTCGCTTGAGCTGGTTTTTCGTGATTTTCCGTTTCTCGCGATCTTGATCGCGGTCACGTTCATTGACCTGGATCTTCGAATCATTCCGGACCCTCTGAGTTTGGGTGGACTGGCTTGGGGATTGCTCACGGCTCTGGTTTTTAGCTTTGTGCCGGGCTTAGGCGGCGGCGCTTCGATCGGATGGCAATCTGCTTTTATCGGAGCCGCGGTGGGATTTGGGATTTTCTACGGTCTTGCTTGGACTTATTATCGCCTCACGGGACGATCTGGGCTTGGGGGCGGCGATATCAAGCTGCTAGCTATGCTGGGCGCCTATCTGGGTCTGGCTGGAGTTTTTGATACGATTCTGGTCAGCTCTGTTTTTGGCAGCCTGGTTGGGATCTCGTGGGCGTTGGTGCAAAGGCGCCGTGGAGGCGAGTCGGTGATGTTGGTTGCAATTCCCTATGGACCTTTTTTGGTCGTCGGTGGATTATATCACTACTTTTTAAGTGATCTAGTATGGTTCCAATTTACGAATCCGATGTAGCCGAAGAACGATGGTCCAAGACTGAATGGAGCCATTATGAGCTTTGGGAAAAGGTTGAGCAGCGAATCCGGCGATATAATCGTCTTTGGATCGCGGGAACTGCGCTCGTGTTTCTTTTGCTCTCGTCGGTCCCGATTGTGATGGATCAGTATCCTCGTTGGACCGCGCTAGCCGCGACTCGAAGGCTTGGGCAAGAGATCGATCGAATGAAGCGCGAGGCTGCGGTCGCGCACGTGCCATTTAAGCTGCGAATCGCGAATTCGTCCCAGGATGGCGTCGCGTTTCAAATCGAGAAAGTCGAGAAATGCAGCTCCGAGACCGGAGCCATTGTC
>CAZCBS010000447.1:0-2802 GCA_964496965.1 uncultured Bacteriovoracaceae bacterium | reverse complement strand
ATTGGTCTTTGTGAAGAGGTCTTTCCAGACCCGGGTTTCGCCGTTGTAGAGGGAGCGATTGATCGAGATTCCCTTCGTGCCCCAGTCGTAGGGGAGGGAGTACTCGTTTTGAGGATCGAAGCTTCGCTTTAAAAAGCGAGGATCGAGCGATGCTGAATTCGGGAGCTTGGATCGATCGAGCTGACGAAGGAGTTTGAGCTTCGTCAGCGTCGAGATCATGTAATCCGAAGGGGCGACGACATCAAAAGGGGCGCCGCCCGCTTGGAGTTTCGCGAGAAGTTCCTCATTCGATGCGTAGAGCGAGAGCTCAACGTGAATGCCGGATTTCTTCTCAAACTCGGCGATCTTCTCGCTCGAGAGGTAGTTGGACCAGATTCCGAGATGCACGACTCGTTTGGGCGCCGAGGTCTTGGACGTACAGGCCGAAAATGCGCCTGTCAGTAGAATCAATGCGAGAGTCGCGTGCCTTCGGCATTGTGCTTAAAAAATCCGTCACGATTCGGCGCGCGAACCACGCCCGCGAGATGGAAAACAATATCCACTCCGTCGACCGCTTTTTTCAGAGAAGCCACGTTCGACAAATCTCCATCCGCTCTCTCGTAGCGAATTCCTTCCAAATGGGAAGTATCGGAGGTCTTCCGAAGCAGGGCGCGGACCTCATAGCCTCTTTCGGCAAGCTCGCGAATGAGCGAGCTTCCGATAAATCCGCTTCCGCCTGTGACTAAAGCCTTGGGCATGCTTACTCTTCGATCTCACCGACCGCAGTTTGCAAGTAATTCTGAATGCCGAGCTGAGCAACTAGATCCAGCTGCGTTTCGTAGTAATCGATTCGCGCTTCGCTCTTTTCCAAAAGCTCCGCCAAAAACTCGCGGCTCACAAAGTCCTGCTCCTTTTCGCAGAGCTGGGTCGCTTCAACGATCTTGTTTCGCAAAGCGGTTTCCAAGGTAAGATCGCTCTTCAAAATCTCCGGAACCGCTTGTCCGACGTTAAGCTTTCCCAAGTCCTGAAGATTCGGAAGTCCTTCGAGAAAGAGAATGCGCTCGATGAGCTTGTCGGACTCTTTCATCACGTCGATCGAAGCATCATACTCGTGATCGGCGAGAGCTTCGTAGCCCCAGTTTTTCAAAATCTTGGCGTGAAGGAAATATTGGTTGATCGCGATGAGCTCGATTCCCAATACTTTATTGAGCTCTGAATGAATCGTGCGGCTGCCTTTCATTTTCTCTCTCTCACTTTTGCTCGTGAGCCGGGCCCTCGCCCGTCACGGATTGAAGATAGTTTTGAAGTCCAAGTTGATCAATCAAGCGCAGCTGAATCTCCAACCAATGCGTGTGATCTTCTTCGGTGTTCTGAAGTAGCTCGACCAAAATACGGCGAGTCTCGTAATCATGTTCCGTCTCGCAAAGGGCGATCGCTGATTTCAAATGTTTAACGACCGAGAGCTCGTAAGCCAAGTCGTTCTTCATCATTTCAGGAACGTTCGCACCGATATTGAGAGGTGCGCGCGCGGCTACATTGGGCGTGCCGCCCAGAAACAAAATTCGCTGAATCAAGCGAGCGGCATGCTCCAGCTCTTCTTCGCGCTCGTGCTCAATTCTCTTATAGAGCGACTGAAGTCCCCAGTTCTCGTACATGCGCGAATGGATAAAATACTGATCCGCGGCCGACAGCTCCCCGGTGAGAAGTGAGTTCAATTCCTGAAGAACTTTGGCGTTGCCCTGCATATTTTTCCTTTCGGCATCAAATGAGTCGCCCCGACTTTACTTTAGAAACAGGGGCTTAGTAAAGCATTAGGAATGATCTTGATAACGCTTCTCATTATCACTATTATAAGATAGAGACTAGCATTAAAGGAAACCGTATGTGGGTTTGTATCTGCCACGCACTAACTGACACCGATATCGAGACCGCCGAAACCGAAGGCGGCGCCAAAACCGAGCTTGAGGTCTTTGGCCATTATGGCGTGAAGCCCCAATGCGGCCGCTGCGTCCCAACGGTCAAATGCCTGATGAAATGCCAAAACAAGGCGCCCATCTGTCAGGCCATCGCTGACGCGCAATCCGTCACAAAGATTCAACCCCAAGCTGCCTCCGAAGAAAACAAAGACGCTAGCCAGGATGACGACACTGAGCTGGACAAGGCTTCGAGTTTTTAGTTTTTTAGGTCTCCCAAATGCTCAAGCCTTCTTAAGAAAGCAAGTCTTGAGCACCAACGTGCTTCCATCCACACGACATTCGATCACTTCCGGATCATCGATCAAATGAATCTTCTTGATCATCGTCCCTCGCTTCAAATCGCTGGAGCCGCCTTTGACCTTGAGGTCTTTGATCACTTGAACGGAATCGCCTTCGACAAGCGGAGTGCCATTGCTGTCTTTGACGACAACTGACTCACCCGACTGATCGCCACTTTGCGCGCCCTCAAGAACTTTGAGAATCTGCCGAAGCCAAGTACGCCCCTCTTCCGCATCACCGAACCAGCGATTGGCCTCGGTTCCGAGCTCATCAATGGGAAACTCTTCATCAGCGAGAAGAGCTTTGACTTGAGCAATCACCTTCTGTTGACGATCCGGAGCCGATGCCGCAACGAAAGCCTGAACGGCTTTTTCATCCGCCTCCATGTCGGCCTCCGCAATGTAAATCGACAAGAAGGAATGAAGCTCAGGCGTGCGTTTTAGTTTCATGGTTTTGGAGCATACGTTCACACACAGCACCGGGAAAAGATCTTTTTTCTCCTACTCGTTCTTATCTGAGATATCCTAAAAACGATGCGGGCGCCCCAGGTGCGAAATTTCATTGCTAC
>CAZCBS010000446.1:1817-2848 GCA_964496965.1 uncultured Bacteriovoracaceae bacterium | reverse complement strand
GGAGGTCACATGGCTGCTAGTTTGAAGGGCTTTTGGTTTCGCCGAGCGCGCAGCGCGGATCAGGCACGTTCGCGGAATGCTTCCACAAAGACCGATACGAGATCGCGGCAGCCTAACTGTTCCATCTGGTGAAAAATCATGCTTTCCACGATGGGAATAAGCGCATTGCCGCATTGGTTGCCGCCGTATTCCTTCAAATTAACGGATTGAAGGTCATTGCTGATGAAGTCGAATTCGAAAGGCTTGTGATGGAAGCGGCGCAGAGTAAGGCAAGCAAAGAAGTGATCGCTGAATTTTTCAGGAAGAATACGGAGTGAAGGGCGAATCATCAAGAGTCATCGTCTCTCAAATGGAATACCCACAAATCGGACGGGTCAGCAGCGCATCGGTTCATAAAGCGACGGGAAAGACCTGGGATCAGTGGGTGAGTTTGCTTGAGAAGGCGGGGGCGCGCTCTTGGACGCATCAGGAAATCGTCGCGTTCTTGAAGAAAAAGCACAAGCTCGGGCCTTGGTGGCAGCAGGGCGTGACGTTGGGTTACGAGCTCGCGATCGGTCGTCGGATCGAAGGCCAGAACGCGAAAGGCGAGTACTCGCTCACAGTAACGAAGTCGTTGCACGTCGATGCTAAAAAAGTTTGGAAGCTTTTTGTTTCTGAAGAGGGGCAAGCGATTTGGCTTCAGCCGTTGTTTTCTGTCGTGATCAAGTCGAAAGCGACGTTTGAGACGCAGGACGGATTTTTCGGGGAAATCCGGACGATGAAAAAAGACCGGCGCATCCGGATGACGTGGCAGGACCCCAACTGGGAAAAGAGCACTACATTGCAGGTCATGATCGTTCAGAGAGCGAATGGAAATTCCATCTTGGCTTTTGATCATGGGAAGATCAAAGATCTAAGGATTCAGGCCAAGCTGCGTGCGCGATGGCGAAAAGCGGCGGATGAGTTTGCGGTTTTGACGAAGAAGTGAGTGATTCTTGCGTGCGTTTGCGGGCACTTGTGATTTCAATGTGCCAGAACCCTCAGCCTGGCGG
>CAZCBS010000446.1:0-1807 GCA_964496965.1 uncultured Bacteriovoracaceae bacterium | reverse complement strand
TCAATTTGTCAAGAACCCAGCGCATGGCTGCTTGGTTTTATTTTTTGACTAAACTTTTTAAAACGCAAACCAATCAAGGTTCAAGCAGTAAGCTGTCTCCGAGGGCGATGGATCTGTCAGCTCGCACGTCTTTGAGATAAAATCCAAAGCGAGAGTTCTGACTTTGGGAACGTCAGCGCTTGCAATTGACATCGGTGAAGTGAAAGCAAGCTCGCGATCATGGGACAATGTGGGATGACGCTCCATTGCTTTGATTCGCCAGTTCGCGTGATGCCGGGCTACAAGCGGTGAAACCCCCTCGATATGTGTGCTTTGTGGTCCGGGGGAAAGTTCGCCCCTCGTTTCCAGGCATAGACCATGATTGATCAGAAATTGAATAATCATTGTGAATTGATCACGGGAGAGGCCAAGCCGTTTCCTGAGCACCTCCGAGTTTTTCCACTTGGGGATTGAGCTCAGAACTCGAATGGCGCTGTAATGCCAGCTCGAGTAAAAAACGGCTCTTTGTTCGAGAGACAAACTTTGGCTCTTGGGAATTTGTCGTACAACCTGAGTTTCTTCCGCCTTGATCCGATCAATTTCTTTTTTCAAAAGCGATTTTAGCTTTTCAGTTCCAGCACGCTGCCACTGAGTCAGCAAAAGAAAGTACCGAGATTCAACTTCGGTCAGCTCAAAGTATTCCGAGACGGCGACAGCTTGCTCGGATGTGAGGTCGCGGTGGCCTTGAAAGACCTGACTAAGAACAGAGGAGTGTATTCCTACCGCTTTGGCAATACGGAGTAGCTCTCCTCGGCCCCCCTTGGGGAGGGATTCGATCCGTCCTTTGATATATTCACGATAATCAGAATAGCTAAAAATATTCATAGCTTATGTATCTATATCTTAATTTTTATGAAATATCAAAATAGATCGATATTTTTTGCAATAAATATCTATTACAACGCATAGCGCCGAGATATATGTGTGCCTGCCAGGAGAAATGAAAATGATGGCTCTCAATAAAACTAAAATTCAAGGCGCTCTGGTTCTCGCGGGTTTTGCGACCCTCTTGATTTGCGGAACCTCAGCCCATGCCGGAACACGCGACAGCGGAGGAGGAGGCGGGGTCCTCAGTGGCAACAACGTTTATGTCGTGGATCTAGTGGAAGCGGGCGTTGAAAAAGCTCCGTTCTTTGACCCCGCAACGAGAGAAGATCCGAATTTCTCAAAACAGATCGCCCTTGCGCTTCAGAACGTGCCCAATGCACCCGTTACATTGGTGAGCCGCAAGCTGAACGAAGTTTACGGATACGATCATTTGCTGCCTCAGGAAATCCTCGTCGCGATGCAAATGTATACCTGGCAAATGCTCGACTTTTCCCTGGTTCATATCGCAGACGAGACTCCGGTCGTAGATATTGATCCTTCCAAACAGGTGCAATTGGCAGCTCGAGTGCGAGGAGCAGTGAAGCTTGATCAGACCTTATGGGCGAAGCTCAATCCACAGCACAAAGCAGCGTTAATCCTTCACGAAATGATTTACGCATTGACCCTGAGTCGCAACAGCGATGATGCCCGTGGAATCGTCGGCTACATCTTTTCACCCACCTTTAAAACGCGAGGGGCCTCCGGATTCGAGAGTGCCGTGAACAAGCATCTGCGTTTGGTAAAAAACTCCTGGTGGCTTAGCTTGGAGTGTCCCAAGGGGAATTCTCCCGAGGCGTGCGCCAAGTGGCACCAGCAGGGTTCAATGCCGCCGATTTTAGCTTGTGCTCCAGGAAGTTCAATCCCGGATTGTAACGGCCGAGTGGGTATTGCAACTCAAGTC
>CAZCBS010000445.1:0-2898 GCA_964496965.1 uncultured Bacteriovoracaceae bacterium | reverse complement strand
CATCTAAAAATCTCCTTTTTTGCTAGAACCTTACTAAACTGAAACAGAATGCCTGTCACGAAATTTCCTGACCCGCGTCGTGCTCCCAGTGACGGCCTACTGGCCATCGGGGGAGATTTGCACCCTGAAAGCCTGCTTTTGGCCTATTCCCAAGGTATTTTTCCGTGGCCGGTCGATCATCCCCCGGTTTTAGCCTGGTTCTGTCCGAACCCCCGGGCGATCTTGAGATTCTCGGACCTGCACTTGCCTGAAAGCCTGGCGCGCGCCCAGAGAAAGGCCAAATCAGTCTGGCGCTTCAGTGCGGATCAGGCTTTTGAAGAAGTGATTCGCGCCTGCTCACAAGCCCCCCGACCGGGACAAGACGGAACTTGGATTACGCCTGAGATGGTCGAGGCGTACATCGAGTTTCATCGCTTGGGGCATGCCCATAGCGTGGAGGTCTGGGAGGGATCCGAGCTTGTGGGCGGAATCTACGGAGTCGAGGTCGGCGGCGTTTTCGCGGGCGAAAGCATGTTTTACAAAAAACCCAATGCCTCGAAGCTTGCCCTTTTGCATCTGATCGAGCTTTTAAAAAGCCGCGGAGCCAGCTGGATCGATATCCAAATGCTGACTCCGCATATGAAAGCTTTAGGAGCTTGCGAAATTAAGCGCGATGATTTCCTGAAGGAACTGTCACGGGCTCACGCTCTCGGTCTCCGACTTTTTCCTTCCGCGCCTTGAACTCAAACACAATCTCGTCGTTGCGAATGAAGATCTTCACGTCACCGCCGTTTTCCAGCTTTCCAAAGAGGATTTCCTCAGCCAGAGGTTTCTTGATCTTATCCTGAATGAGACGAGCCAGAGGTCTTGCGCCCATCTGCTTGTCATAGCCTTTGCGCGCAAGCCATTCGCGAGCGTCGGCCTCCAGATGAACATCCACGCCTTTGGCAAGAAGCTGCGCCTCGAGCTCGACGATCTGTTTACCCACCACTTGTCCCACGGTCATGATGTCGAGCGGATTAAAATAAACGATCGCATCGAGCCGGTTTCTGAACTCAGGCGAGAAAGTTTGTTCCACCGCTTTTTGCGCCGCGGAACCCTTGGCGTCTTTGGCGTCCGGAGGAACCAATCCCAGTCCACGCTTTTCCAGATCACGAGATCCGACGTTGGAGGTCAAGATGATGATCGAGCTCCGGAAATCCGCCTTGCGGCCGTTGTTGTCGGTCAGCGTGCCGTGGTCCATGACCTGAAGCAGGATGTTCCAGATATCGCCATGGGCCTTCTCGATTTCGTCGAGAAGGATGACCGAGTGAGGATTCTTGATCACGGCATCCGTCAAAAGCCCGGCTTGTTCAAATCCGACATATCCCGGAGGCGCTCCGATCAGGCGAGAGACCGTGTGCTTTTCGCTGTACTCCGACATATCGAAGCGCAGGAACGGAACTCCCATGCAATGAGCGAGCTGTTTACTGAGCTCGGTCTTACCGACGCCGGTCGGACCGCAGAACAAGAAGCAACCCACCGGGCGCTCTCCGGTTCTTAAGCCTGATCTTGCCAGACGAATCGAGGTCACCAGGGCATCCACGCCGTGATCTTGTCCAAAAATCGTCAGCTTGAGATCGCGCTCGAGGTTCTTGAGCCGCGTTTTTTGGCTCACGCTCACGGAACGCGCCGGGATGCGCGCGATCTGAGCCACGACTTCTTCGATCGCCTCAGCATCGAGCGTTGGCTTTGCCGCCGCCGGTTCATGCGGAGGCTTTTTAGGCGCGTTCGCGCTTCCGATCGCAGCGATCTTCAGCCTTGCCTTGGCTCCGGCCTCATCGATCACATCGATCGCTTTATCGGGAAGGAATCGATCCGTCAGATGTTTCGAAGAAAGCTCAACCGCGGAGCGAATCGATTCAGGCGTGTACTTCACGCCATGATGCTCTTCAAACTTGGGCTTGAGCCCGTTGAGAATCTGAATCGCTTCGTCCTGCGAAGGTTCCGGCACGTCGATCTTTTGGAATCTGCGCGCCAGCGCATGATCTTTCTCAAAGACGCTTCGATATTCGGAATACGTCGTCGATCCGATGCAGCGAAGCTCGCCCTGAGAAAGAACAGGCTTCAATAAATTGGCCGCGTCGAGCGCGCCGCCACTCACGGAGCCCGCGCCGACGATGGTATGAATCTCGTCGATCAATAGAATCGGCAAAAACCCTTTATCGCGCTTTCTTTCGATCGAATGGATGACTTTCTTTAATCTTTGTTCAAAATCCCCGCGGAACTTCGCGCCCGCGAGCAACGCTCCAAGATCCAAAGCGTAAACGATCGCGTTCTCAAGAAGGTCCGGCACGTTGCCTTCGACGACCCTGAGCGCCAGCCCTTCGGCAAGCGCGGTCTTTCCGACCCCGGCCTCGCCGACGAGAAGCGGATTGTTCTTTCGTCGACGACAGAGCGTCTGAATCATTCGCTCGAGCTCGTTTTGACGACCCACGAGCGGATCGATTTTTCCGATTCGCGCGCGCTCGTTGAGGTTCACCGTGTACTGAGAAAGCGCATCGTCTCCGATCGAGGTCTTTCCGCCATGGCGGGTTTCGCGTCCTCCCCGGTCTTCACGCTCTTTCTCCGCGTCTCCCCCGAACTGCCCGAGGTGCGGTCCGGAATGATCTCCGGAGTGATCCGACGACTCTTCGCCTTCCTCTTCCGATCCCCCACCCATTCCCGAACCACTCGATGCATCCGTGAAATCGCCCAAGGAGTGCTCATCGCGATCCCTTCGCTCCGAGCGAATTCCATGGCTGACGAAATTCAGGACATCCAGTCTTTCAATTCCTTGTTTGGTCAAAGTGTATAGCGCATTCGAGTCTTTGGCCTGAAACATCGCGATAAAAAAATAAGTCGGCTGAAATTAATCCTTTACCCCCCGTTTAACATTAA
>CAZCBS010000444.1:0-2901 GCA_964496965.1 uncultured Bacteriovoracaceae bacterium | reverse complement strand
ACAAAACCCGGTTGAGCGAAAGCTTTGCCGGGTTTTTTGTTTTCCAGCGGCTCCCAGTGACTCCCAGCAACTCAACGATTCGCACAGACGATGGCCAGAACCTCTTGGCGGTCGGATTCCACCTGCTTCAGCGTATCGAGCATACGAAGCACTCGCCCTCCTTCGGCATACCCGTGAAATGCGACCAGTCGATTCGCGATATCCGTTAAACTTCTCCGCGCCATCTCGATTTCCGAGGACTCCGCACGATGAAGATTGGCCCAATCAATATAAGTCTCGACCCTCTTGAGCTGGGACTGGGACCAGGACTCCCACCGCTCGCGCTCATCCTGATCCATCTCAAAATCCGGTTCAGGCCTGATGTCAGGCACCGACGCCAGGGAGCGTTTCTTTAAATAAGAATCCCGCCACGGCTCGATCTGTGAAATCGCGTCCGTGAACGTGCTGTCGTTTTTCGCGGAACAGACCTCTTTCAATTCCGAATGACAGCTACTCAAAACAATGAGCATCAGCCCCAGAAAACCATGGACCCAGAGATGAAAATATCGACGTGGCGATTGCATTCAAATACCCTATCGGCAAGAAATGCCCGTCAACTTCAGTCAAAAATTCAAAAAACCTAACTCTGCGAATTGTCTTAAAGTTCTCTGTACTCAATATAAACACTCGACTGTATACCTGACTCACTTAGTAAGTTATAAGTATGCGAAATTGCTAAAAAAATTTAAGTCGGCAGAAATTTCTCCGAAGAGTCTCATGTCAGCAGGCAGGGATTGCCGGCAGACGAGCAAGGCCGAGAGGCTCAGCATGGAAAACGAAAACTTCACGGAGGACAAAAAAATGACACTCACAGGAGACTGATTTTATGGGTTTACGAATTAATACCAATGTTCAAGCACTGTCCGCTCAACGCTCTCTGGGTCTGAACTACCAGGCTCAAAACCGCTCTCTCGAGCGCCTCTCTTCCGGTACTCGCATCAATCGCGCAGGCGATGATGCCGCAGGACTGGCCATCAGCGAAAAACTCAAAGCCAATATCCGCAGCTTGAAGCAAGCTGGACGCAACGCCAACGACGGCATCAGCTTGATTCAAACGGCTGAAGGCGCGATGAGCGAAGTCAGCAATATCATGATCCGTCTTCGCGAACTGTCAATCCAAGGTTCTTCCGACACGATCGGCGACACGGAACGCGGCTTCATCGACAAAGAAGTTCAAAAGCTCAAAGAAGAAATCACTCGTATCGCCAACACGACCGAGTTCAACGGCCGCCATCTTCTCGATGGCACTGAGAACGAGCTCGAAATCCAAGTCGGCATCAAGAACAATCCCGAGATGGATCGCTTCCACATCTCCACGACCGCTTTGAAAAGCACCCTGGAGTCATTTGGAATGAATGGAATCTCGACGATGACCAAAGAAGGCTCCCAGCAAAACCTCGCGGTGCTGGATGCGGCTATCAATCATCTCAATGAGAATCGCTCGACCTTAGGCGCATTTCAAAATCGCCTGAACTCGACGATCAACAACATCCAAGTCTACACGGAGAATCTCTCCGCTGCGAACAGCCGTATCCGCGATACCGACATGGCTGAAGAAACCAGCGAGATGACCAAGAACAACATCCTCACCCAAGCCGGTGTTGCGATGCTCGGTCAAGCCAATCAGAGCCCGATGTCGGCTCTGAAGCTCCTCGGATAATCGTGAACGACAAGTCTTAAAACTGTGAGTGGCAGCTGAAGCAGAGCTGAACATAGACGCCCTCACGGCCGGATGCCGTGAGGGCGCCGTTCACTCAAGCACTTCTCACACACGAGGACTTGTCTTTTTGCTCCGCGTCGGATAGTCCTGCCTTCACTGACTATGACTATGCCATCCGACCGGCTTCCGATTTTCCACCCGGACTATCGCTACCCGAAGTCCTTTAATATTTACGCCGATAAGAACGACATTCTAAAAGGTCGAATCTATTCGGATAACGACACCGAAAGCCATCGTGGCAAATGGCGCGAGGCTTTCCCAGAGCGCCTTCGCTCCCCTCAGACCGAGCTTCATCTCGAGATCGGCTGCAACGCCGGACACGTCACCGTCGAATGGGCCAAGAAAAACCCTCACCGCGCCTACATCGGACTCGACTGGAAGTTCAAAGCCATCCACCGCGGCGCTGAAAAAACGATCAAGCGCAGTATCGACAATCTCCTCTTCTTCCGAGCACACGCGATCCGTCTCAAATACATGTTCGCCGAATCCGAGCTCGATCAGATCGCGATTTACTTTCCAGACCCCTGGCCAAAGAAAGCCCATTGGAAGAATCGCTACATCAACCCGCAGCAGCTCAAAGATCTTCACCACGTCCTAAAGCCCGGCGGAGTTCTCCACATTAAAACCGACCATCGCGGCTACTTTGATTGGATGGAAGAAGCGATCGCGGAAACTAAATCGCTTTGGGAAATTCATGATCGCACGAATGATCTGCACGCTGGCAATCCAGCCCCCGAGAAGCTCGAGATCCCCGATGTCACGCTTTTCGAAAAGCTTTTCATCAAGGACGGAATTCAGATCAATAGTGTTTATTTAAAAGCGGTTAAGAGATAGGCGCGAAGAGCTGAGCTCAACGCGCCTGTTTCATTTAATTCAATAAGAGAAGGTCGGCGTTCAGGTCTTGCGCGTTGCCATAAAGATCCAGTTTGTCCTTCTGATAATTCTTACTTGGCTCGACCACGATGCTTTGTCCGCTCCGAGTGCGTGGATCCACGACTTTGTCGTAATCTTCGTATTTATTCCACATATCGTGACTAATACCGACAGCAAGGGGTGAAAGCAGTAAGCCGAAGTCGGCACGCATCCCACAGGTCCATGGGGCACCTGTCGCACCCAAAACTATGCCAACTGGCGCGGAGGGG
>CAZCBS010000443.1:0-2924 GCA_964496965.1 uncultured Bacteriovoracaceae bacterium | reverse complement strand
GCTCAGATGATCTGCTTGACCTCGGCTTGGCTCATGTTGACGATCTGCTTTTGCGTCAATGTGTAATAACCACCGCGGCGAAAAAGATACTTGAAGCCGAACCCAAACCGCCAGTCGCTTTTTGCCTTCTTTGCGCGATCCAGGCTGAAGCCGTATCCCATCTGAACGCCGTTGGTGGTCTGCATCCCTAACTCCACCTGCGGCAAAGACTTGTTTTGAGTGATCAGCGAGACCTGCTGATCGAACAACACCCCTAATCCAAAATTCTTCGTCACGTAGGTGGGTACGTAGTTGCCGTGAAGATAAACATCCTTGCCCATCAAGACATTAAGCGAATCTCCGCTCAGATTGCTAAACTGGGAATAACTACTGGTCGTGCTGTCGACAATGTCTCCCGAGATCTCAAGATCCGTATTGATATACTGAAAAGTCGACGAGTTGATTCCCGCCAGTCCCGCAGGATTGTAAAACAAAGCCTCTTCGTCGTCGGCGATACTGACGAAAGCGTTGCCCATCGCCATCGCCCGCGCGCCATGATAAAGCTCGCGCATATCTTGATGAGGATCGCCCGAATAGTCCGCGCAAGCCGATTCGCCCAGAAGCGCCATCGCCGCAAAGCCCGCGACAAGACTCAGAGCTGCGAGAGAATCACACCTCACTGCCACCCCAACGAGCTATAGTTGATGAAGTTCGTGATCCCAGCCGCCGCGCACGAGTTCAGATCCGTCGTCGACGCCGTACAAGAGCCGCGATTTCTGAGCGTACTTGGGCATTTGTGACTCGTCGTACAACCCGTTGCATAGGAGCAGCCCGAAGCCACCCATTTATTGGAAGGATTCAACGGCGCGATCGCGGGAGGCTTCTGCCCCGTGCAACCATAATCGCAGGCAAGATCGATCGCCGCCGAAAAATTAGTCGAAATCGATGTCAGAGTGTTTTTCAAATTACTGGGGACGATGTTTTTCGCCGCTTCGATCGCATCGACGAAGTTCAAAATCGACGAGGCGTAGCCGCAACCATCCGTGGAGACATTGGCGGCAGTCGTCCACGGCAGAGCGGATTGCGGATGATAGCTCGAGTTCGGGCTGCCGTATCGATTTTGGAGGCTTCCGATTCCCGCAAGCGCGGTGAAAATCAGATAGAGATTCGAATCATCGATCCGATCGAGCGAATAGACTGATCCTTCGTTGTAGGTCCCTGAATTGATCGCTCCCGATGGAAGTACCGGAATTCCTGTCTTAAGCGTCGCCAGAAGCGCGTCTTGGCTCAAAAGCGCTCCCTCAGCCACATGGTCTTGCCCGATCGTTGACGGAAAATCCTGGCTCGCGAAATTCCAGAATCCACTGCTAGCGAGCGTAGCCGAGTTTGTGACGATATCGCCGATCAGTTTGAAGTAATTGATATTCGCCCAACACGCATAAGCCGATGCGGTCAGCATCCGAACTTCGTTATCGGTGTCGGACGAATTATAGACGGGAAGCAAAAGCTCGAGCGCGGTACTGCAATCCGAAGTCGTCAGCGCTTTGTTCGCTTGATCGATGATCTGGCGTTTTCCGGTTTCAGTCGATGCATCGGGACTTGGGGCTCCGCAGCCGCAGAGCAGGCTCAAACCAAAAACGAGCGCGAGAATTGACCTCAAAACCGCCTCCTGCAGCTTTCCCCTCAGGGAGCCGCAGAAGAGGTCCGGCGGATCAGCTGAGGAATTTCACAATGCGCTCGCAACCTTCCTGGAGCGAACGCTCGTCCGAGGCAAAGCTCAGTCGAATGAACCGTGGCGCTCCGAAAGGAGTCCCTGGCACGACCGCGA
The DNA here is from genome assembly GCA_964496965.1 of uncultured Bacteriovoracaceae bacterium. Classification (GTDB taxonomy): domain Bacteria; phylum Bdellovibrionota; class UBA1018; order UBA1018; family UBA1018; genus CAZCBS01. The sequence continues at coordinate 1,117 of CAZCBS010000443.1, read as the reverse complement.
CTTTTGCCTTCTCCAGAAGCCTTTCAGCGAACGAGACGGATTCCTCGCCCACTCCCACAAAAAGGTAGAAAGCCCCTCCTGGAGCGAACACTTCTATTTTGCCGGCTTTTTTCAGAATATCCAAGCAAAGATCCCGACGGGACCGGAAGCTTTGGACTTGTCCCGCGAATTCGCTTTCCGGAAGCTTCAGGGCGGCAACGCTTGCCCACTGCGCGGGAGCATTGACGTTCGAGGTACATTGTCCTTGTAGAGTAATCAGCGCCTGCGTGAGCGCTTTCGGCGCCACCGTCCATCCCACGCGCCAGCCCGTCATCGCCGCGCTTTTCGACATTCCATTGACGGTTACCGTCTGATGGGCCCATTCGGGCACGGCCGAAAGAAACGAGCAGAACGGCTCCTGAGTGAAAACGATCCGGTCGTAGATCTCGTCGCTCACCACCCAAAGATCGCGCGCCTCAGGAGTCGATCGCAAGACCTCGCCCAAAGCCCGAAGCTCGGCACGCGAATAAACCGCGCCCGTCGGATTGCTCGGAGAGTTCATGATCAAGATCCGAGCCCGCCCCCCGCTCGCCTTCAAGGCCGAGCGCAGCTGATCGGGCGTGATTTTAAAATCCTGCGAAAGAGGCGCCTCGATGAAACGCGGGGTCGCTCCCGCGATTCGAACCATCTCCGGATAACTCAACCAGTAAGGCGCGGGAATCAGAACCTCATCGCCTGAATCCAGCATCGCCATGAAAACGTTAAACAAGCTCTGTTTACCACCGTTGGTGACCACGACATGCTCGGGTTTCCAAGGTCCCTGGGCTTGCGCCGCCACTTCCGGCTGCTGGCGATTCGTTTTTTCAGCAATCGCCTGCCGAAGCTCGGGAATTCCGGCAACGGCAGTATACTTGGACTTGTTCGAATGGACCGCATCGATCGCGGCCTTTTTCGCCGCATCCGGCACGTTGAAGTCCGGCTCGCCCGCGGTCAGGTTCACCACATCGATCCCTTGGGCTTTCATCGCCTGCACGGACGCGTTCAGCTTCAGAGTCACGCTTTCAGCGATTCCATCGAGCCTTTTAGAGAGTTTCACGTTTCCACCTTTATTTGACCTTTAAGGGAATTTTCTTGCTCA
>CAZCBS010000442.1:0-2957 GCA_964496965.1 uncultured Bacteriovoracaceae bacterium | reverse complement strand
TTCCTTTCTTGTGGGGTTCTTGCGGTTTTTCGCCACCATGTCATTGACTTCCCCGATGGATGCGTCGGTCTTCTGAAGACCTGCCGCCTGTTTTACGGCCGAAGTCGAGAGCTCCGTACTGGCTTGCGAGATCTGCTCGGATGCGGAGGCGACTCCCATCGCTTGGTTAGCGAGCTTAGTGCTGATGGATTTCAGAGCGCTTGTCATGGAACGGGAAAGCAGAAATCCCATGATCAATCCGAGGAAACTTCCGATGGCGGTGATCAGAAGAGTGAAGGCGCTTGCTGTGCGTTCAATCTTCTTAGATCTCTCCACGCGCTCTTGAGTGTCTTTGAACTGAAGGGAGACCGTTTCAGTCAGGGCATCGAAGACGTCATGATAGTCTTTGTCGAAATGCAAATGAAGAGTGTCCAGCCCTTTGTTTCGAACAGCCGGATCGGAGGAGTTGAGTTCGTTTGCCGTCGTTTCCGCGGTAGTTAGAAAGCTTTTCCAGGTGCTCAGAAGCGCCTGATGGGCTTTCTCCTCTTCAGGACCTTTCGACGATTTTCCATATTCTTCTGCGTAGCTGTTGAATTTCTCTATGCCCTTTTTGAGGCTGCCGTTGACATGCTTGATTTCATCCGCAGAATTGCCCGGCACTGAGAGTTTGATCACGTTTCGAATGACGTTGTGGGCTTCGTTTCGCATATAGGCCAGGTTCCAGATGCTTGCGACGTTGACGGAGACGATGTGGCTGGATTCGGCCATCATCTTACTGGCGGAGACAAGAGAAACCGCGCCTATCACGACGGATAAACCGATCAAGCAGATGACAAGGCTAAAAAGTTTCGTTTTGAAGCTTAGCTTTTTCACGATGAATTCCTCTTCGAATAGATGCCGCTTAAACTACTGTTAGGTAAATAAATAGGGTGCGCCGATCTTGCATATAGATCGGCGCAAGACATCTGATGCTAAACTAGATTTAATTGAAGATATTGTGAATCCGAGCGTTTTGTTTTTTATCTCAAGTTATCCGTAATCCGAACCGATAAGGTGAGTAGGAGATACTATGAAGCGGTTCCTCACCTTGACTGGCTGTTGCCTTGTGATTGCAGCTCAGATTCCATCGACGTCGGCTTTAGCTAAAGACGTGCATCCTTTGATCACGATTCATGGCCTTCATTTGAGAGAGAATTGGCCGTCAGCAACAGATTCGAGGAATTCCGAAAACCTAGGCAAGGATATCGACCCCACTGATATCGCTTGCGCGAAAAAGCAGGTCCAAGAAATAGCTTCGGCGGACTTGGATGTCGACGAGGTTGAGATCAATCTTGAGTACGGGAACCGAGTGAAAAATGGCAGTTATGCTCAAGTGGTGCGGAAGAATCAGTATCAAATTCCGTTTTCGAATTTCCAGTTTGGTGAGAGAAAGGTGCTCGAAGTGGGAATCGTGATGCCGCTCAAGTCGGGTGAGCCTTACCCTACGGATTGCTTGATCGTCAAAAGCTCGTCTTTGAAGAAAGCGATCGACCAACCAGGCTCAAAGCTTTCGGGTGGCGTGATGCTCGTGCTGCGCAACGGCAATGTGATCGATTACAATGATCGCACTAATCAGTTTCAAAGTCTCAATGCTTGGCTTCAGTGCCGAGTTGATTTGGGCTCGAAGACAAAGAAGCTCAGTCAGAAAGAAAAAGACTGCTTGAGTCAGTTGGAGACGGCGCCGCAATCGGCTATCTCTACCAATAATCGAGAGAAGGCACGTGCCCCGGCTTCGAACGATTCGTCCGGCTCCGATTCGAGCTCTTCGCATGGCGCGGGTTCGGCTCAGTGACGTACCTGAGTGCTCACTCCGGATCCTGAGAGTATCCGTAAATAATCAGGTAGAACTCGTAAAGAACGACTTTGATCGCCGCTGCGATCGGAATGGAAATCAGCATTCCGATCACGCCGTAATAGTATTGGCCGATCACCACGGAGGCGATCAGGACGAGCGGATTGAGATTGACGAGTTTCGCGACGATGCCCGGAAAAATCACGAGCGCATCGATCAAATTGGCGATTGCATAGACTGACACTGTTTCCCAGATGAAACCGTGATTTCCCGCGCTCATGGCGGCGATTAGAATTCCAGGCACAGCGCCCAGGAACGGGCCGATGTAGGGGATGATGTTCGTGATGCCCGCCCAAAATCCAAGGACGAAGGCATAAGGGGAGCCGACCAAAGCGAGTCCGACGGTCGTGATCGCGCCGACGAGGAATGCCTCAATCATCTTGGGCCGTTAATAGTCCGACAACGCTTTCACGACTCCGGTGTGTACGATGTAGACGGACTCAAAGAAACGATTGGGAACGAGATTGAAAAAGCTTCTTCGGATCGCGCGACCTTCGCTTAACAAGCAAAACGTCAAAAGCGGGACGAGAAACAAGCAGCTCGCGATATCCCCGAGAACGGAGGAAAGTTTCTCCGCGAACCACGCGCCTACGTGATTTCCATGTGTGAGGACCTTATCCGAGAAGTTGATGTCTTTCAGGATCGGATGGGCGATTTTGAGTCGGGCTTCGAATCCCGAGATTCTTTGAACGACTTTCGAGAAATAGGCAGGAGAGTTTTCCTGGAAATCGAGCCACTCGGTTTGCCAGTTTTTAGCGACGAGCCAGCCGCCTAAGACCGCTACTGCGGCAATTCCGCCTAATACGATGATAATCGACAAATGCCGAGATAAGCCGCGTCGCTCGATGGCGGTGATCCACGGCGAGAGTAGGGTGACCAACGCGATCGAGCAGAGAGTCGGCGGCGAGGAACACGCGCTTCTTCCCGCCCTCGCCCAGGAACTGCTTGACCTGGTAGCGGCCGTTACAGAAGGCGCTTGGGAGCGGGGCCGCCGTTTGACTAGCCTGGGAGCCCCCCCTCCCTAACCCTCCCCCGCAAGGGGGGAGGGAACGCGAGCACCCCCGCTCCAACTCGTGCCCGCCAGCGA
>CAZCBS010000441.1:0-2963 GCA_964496965.1 uncultured Bacteriovoracaceae bacterium | reverse complement strand
GTTGATGTTCAGCCAGCCGCCTGTTTCATCGACGGCTACCGAGGGGATGATCGGCACTACGCCGCCGGCGCAGAAGTCCTGGATCAATGCCGTATCCACGCGTGTCACACGCCCAACCCGGCCCAGATCGATGGCTTGACCGTCCGCTCCGGGAAGCAGCATCTTTTCACCGAAGAGGTATTGCAGCGAGCCCAGGTGAGGGCCGACCGCTCTCCCGCCGAGTTTGCGAATTTGTGCTTCGATGTCGGCACAGATTTCCTTGAGCAGAATCTTTTTCTCGACTCGATAGATAACATTCATTAAAAACTCGCGATTTGACTCGAAAAGCGCCGATTTCGCGCCATCCATCGCTCCCAACAACGCTTCAAGCTGCTCGATCCGTTTCGCGCTCTCGATTTGAAATGCCTGAAAAGCCTCGTCGTGGCCCTTTTTTAGGCCTTCGGAATGACCCTGAGAAAAAGCTTCCTGTCGAGTCGCCACGGCTAGCTCGCTCAACTTCTCCGCGACTCTCCCTTCGAACAGCTTCTTTTCATCTATTTCGTTTGAAAGGGCCTCCAGTGTCAGGCTGCTGATCATTAATCTTTGGTCCCGCTTGCCATCCAAGGAAGCTGGGACGGTAGAAGTCGTTGCCTTGCCGGAAAACTCGCGCGGAGCCAAAGATTCCTGCGAGAGGTTCGTCATTCGGAAACTTTGAACCTGGCGCACGACAGGCTGACTAGTCTTTACGACTCGAGGCGCTTGGCTCGAGGCATCTTCATCGACGATATTGAAGTCGTTGCCATGAAACTTAGACACTTACGCGCCCTCCGCTCTCATTCGAAGCTTAAACTTAGACAAGCGCATCGCCATCGGATCCACGGCTGATGATGATCTTGCCCTCCGACTCAAGCCGCTTGGCCACGTTGACGATCTCTTGCTGAGCGGTCTCGACGTCGGACAAGCGAACGGGTCCCATCGATTCGAGGTCTTCCTTGAGAAGATCGGCCGCGCGCTTGGAAATGTTTCGGAAAATCTTGTCCTTGATTTCCTCGGGCGCGGTTTTGAGCGCGACAACGAGTTTCGCGTTGTCGACTTCCTTGAGAAGGGTTTGCATGCCGCGGTCGTCGATGAAGACAATGTCTTCGAAGACGAACATAAGCTTGCGGATTTCCTCCGCCAATTGCGGATCCTTCTCCTCGACGCGGGCCATGATGTTCTGTTCGCTCGTCTTGTCCATGACGTTGAGCATTTCGGCGATCGGTTGAACACCTCCGAGCTGCTGCGTATCGATCGACCCCAGGGTCGCGAGCTCTTGCTTGAGGACCTCGTCGACTTGCGCGATAAGGCTTGGCGAAATAAAGTCGAGGTTCGCGATACGAAGTACGACCTCGGTTTGAATGGCCTCAGGCAAGCGTCTCAAGACGTCGCACTTCTTGTTTGAATCTAAGTGAGCCAAAATCAGGGCCACGGTTTGAGGATGCTCGTTCACCAGGAAGTTCGCCAACGTACGAGAGTCCACGAGCTCGAGCGCTTCGAGAGTCCTGCTTCCGTCCAGAACGGAGAGCTGACCCAAAACGGTCTTGGCGCGCTCTTCGCCCAGTGTCGCCAGCACGAAATCCTTGCCCATGGCGTGCCCGAAAATCAGCGTTTCCTCTTCAGCAATCTCCGTATAAAAAGCCTCGAGAACCTGTTTGCAAACCGGAATGGGAACTTTATTGATCTGCCCCATCGCATTCACCAGGCGCTTCACGTCATTGTCGCGCATTTTCTTAAAGATCTGGCTCGTGACCTGGTTTCCCAATAAATTGAGAAGCAACGCGGATTTCTCAAGTCCCGACATTTCCTCGAAGATTTCGTATCCCATCGGTAACCTCTATTGAATCTCGGGCCGGCGTTGCCTGCCCTGGTCAATTACGCCGTTGCGGTTGCTTCGCCGTCTTTGCCCGCGTCCTTCTTCGCAGCCGGAGCGTCATGCAACCAATCGCGAATAATCAAAGCAGCTTTCTGCGGGTTTCCCTCGATCAAGGAAGTGATCTTTTCCTTGATCATCTCGCCTTCGACCTTTTCCGGATCTAGCTTGTCGGCGACAACCGGAACTGCGTCCTCCATTCCTGGAAGAACCGCGCTCTTCTGAAGCTTTTCAAGCTCTTCGAGAGTCTGCGGCAGGAACGAATCCACGTTGTCGATCGTGTTTTCCGTTATCCACTTGATGAACGGACGGACGACAACCAAGAAGAACAAGATGATCGCGACGCCGATCACGCCGTAAAGCACCATGTTCTGGATATAGCTTTTGCGCTCTTTCTCAGCGACGACGCGCTCAGCTTCGTCGAAATCAGGGCGAATGAATTCCATGTTCTTGATCTCGAGAACGTCCCCGCGCTTCTTATCGATCCCGACAGCGCTTGAAACCAGGGCCTCGAAGCCTTGGATCTGCTCCGCGGACCATGGCTCGACTTTGCTGGTGCTCTTGCCGTCTTTATCGGTCACTCGGACGGGCTTGCCGTCGATCACGACCGCAACGGAGAGGCGCTTCGGAGATCCGAGCTGCTTGACCACCTGACGAGTCGTGGTTTGAGGCTTGTAATTGATGACCTCATTGCTTTTGGTCGTTTCATTTTTCACGTCGCCATTAGCAGCAGGAGGCTGGCCTGGAAGATTCGAGGCCGCACCGGAGACACCGTAAGGCCCGGGACGCTGCATGTTCATTTGGTCGTTGCGACGCTCGACCGAGAGAATCGCGGAGTTGTCTGGATCAACCAAAGTCTGAGTCTCGCTGACTTGGGAGAAATCCAGCTCAGCCGTCACGCGCGCTTGCACCTTGCCCTCGCCGACCATCGGGCTCAAGATGTCCGAAACACGCTTTTCCATTTCATGCTCGAACTTCTGCTCGAAATCCATTTGGTTCGCCGTGGCAGCGGCCAATGGGTCACTGGTATTCTTGGAAAGAGTCTTTCCATTGGAGTCCACGATCACAACGTCGG
>CAZCBS010000440.1:0-3001 GCA_964496965.1 uncultured Bacteriovoracaceae bacterium | reverse complement strand
GTCTTATCTCACATTGTTTCCAAGACGACTAATGCATTATGTAGCCGTCTGCAAATCGCAGCGGCGGTTTGACAATGGCCGAATGGGGCGCAGCGATCAACGCGGCAAAGGCCGCGGTCGCGGGTAAGAAGCTCACGATTCTCGTCGGCTCCGACTTGACCCAGGAAGAAGGAAAGCTTCTCCAGCAATTCATCCCAACGCATTTCAAGGGCGCGTCCGTTTTCCATTTCGGAACTCCAGGCATCCGCACTTCGGCAGACGATGCGGATGAGGACAAAATCTTGAAACGCAAGAGCAAGACCTCAAATCTTCACGGACTTGAGAAGCTGGGCTTCGAGGGATTCGATAAGCTTCCTACGGGAACCGATGCAGTGATCGTTTTCCGTGGAGGCCGCGCGGTTCTTCCTGAAGGAATCGAGCGCGTGAAGGCTCTCATCGGAATCGGCGTTTTCAGTAAGCCACAGGTCGAGTCCTTCGCCGCGATTCTTCCTGGCGCGACCTTCGCCGAGAAAGACGGCACGATCGTGAATTACGAGGGGCGCGAACAACGGATTAAGCGCGCGATCCTTCCACCCGGCAAGAGCAAACTCTTGTCTGAGATTTTGATGATGTGGGCAAACCTTTAACGGAGACGCGAGCTCATGGATATTCAAATTGTAGCAACTGTAGTTAAGCTCGTGCTGATGCTCGCGATCCTGATGCACATCGCGCCAGTGATGGCGTGGGTGGAGCGTCGAGGCTCGGCATGGATGCAAAACCGTACGGGCCCGAACCGTATCGGTCCGTTCGGTCTTCTTCAATCGCTTTGCGACGCGATCAAGTTCCTGTTTAAGGAAGACTTGGTCCCGGGCCACGTAGATCGTTTTTATTATCTGCTCGCGCCGATCGTTTCGCTCATTCCGTCATTTATGACGTTTGCAGTGATTCCTTTCGCAAGCCAGATTCAGATTGGCGACCAGCTCATTAAATTCCAGGTCGCGGACCTCAATGTCGGCGTTCTGTATATCCTGTCGATCGCATCGCTGGGTGTTTACGGAATCATCATGGCAGGCTGGGCATCCAACAATAAGTACGCGCTTCTTGGAAGCCTTCGTAGCTCGTCTCAAATGATTAGCTATGAGCTTTCGATGGGTCTCGCCCTGGTTGGCGTGCTGATGGTTTACTCCAGCGTTTCTCTGGGAGACATCGCGGCGGCTCAAGGCCAAGCGCTTTTCCACATCGGATCGCTTGAGATTCCAAAGTTGGGCATTTTGGTTCAGCCGGTAGGCTTCTTGATTTTCCTTACCGCGGCATTCGCTGAGACGAACCGCTTGCCATTCGATCTTCCAGAAGGCGAATCCGAAATCGTCGCGGGCTATCACCTTGAGTACGGCTCGATGAAGTTCGCTGTTTTCATGATGGCCGAGTACGTGAACATGTTCACGGCCTCGGGACTTCTGGCGACGCTTTATTTCGGTGGCTGGCAAATGCTTCCAGGAATGCCATGGCTCCACGGTGTCCTTGTCCATGCGCTCGATCTTTCGGCGATGGGCGGTGAGGTCCTTCGTGTGGCTTTTGAGGCAGGATCGTTTGCCGCGAAGGTCATCTTCTTTATGTGGTTCTTTGTTTGGGTTCGTTGGACGCTTCCACGATTCCGTTACGACCAACTCATGGATTTGGGTTGGAGAATCATGCTTCCTCTCTCGCTCCTGAACGTCCTCGCAACAGGCGTGATGATTTACTTAGGATGGATGTAAAATATGCTGGTTAAAGGCCAAAAAAGCTTTATTTCAAAGTTCTACTGGGTCGAGATCGTCAAAGGTCTCTACATCACCATGAAGAACATGCTCTTTGGAACGAATGTCACCATTCAATACCCCGAAGAGCGGAGAAAATACTCTGACCGCTATCGCGGCCAGCACTACATTAAAGCAACCAACGGCGTTGAAAACTGCACCGCTTGCATGCTTTGCCCAACGGTTTGCCCTGCCGAATGTATCCACATCGAAGCAGGCGAGCGTCCGGACAAAGAAAAGTATCCGGTGAAGTTCGAGATCGACCTGCTTCGCTGCTGCTTCTGCGGAATGTGCGAAGAGGCCTGCCCGAAGGACGCGATCAAGCTCAGCCAAATCTATGAGATGAGCACTTCGCATCGTGAAGTCTACGACAAGGCTTTCTTGCTCGAGCAAAGAGGAAACAAGTAAAATGGCAATCAATCCTTTCTTTTTCTACGTCTTTGCGGCGTTGGCAGTGGCCTGCTCGCTTCTCGTGGTTCTGAAAAGAAACCCGGTTGCCAGCGCCTTTAGCTTGATTCTCGTGTTTTTCTGCTTCGCAGGAATCTACGCCTTGATGGATGCGCATCTAGTCGCGGCTCTTCAAGTCCTGGTCTATGCGGGCGCGATCATGGTTCTTTTCATCTTTGTGATCATGTTGCTCAACCAAGACGTTCCCTCCTTTGATTTGCCGCGCTCCCATATCGGCCTCAAAGTCGGCGCAGCGATCGGTGCGGCGATCTTGTTTGGAACTTTTGTTTGGAGCTTCCAACATACGCCTGCGGCAACCGCGATCGGCGGCTTCTCTCCTGAAAAGGTTGAAGCGGCTGGTGGAAATACCCGCGTGCTTTCTGAGCTTCTGTTTTCTGATTACATTCTGCCGTTCGAGCTCACTTCGGTTCTGCTCCTTTCGGCAATGGTCGGAGCTGTTGCGATCGCCAAGCGCAAACTGGGCGCATCGATGCCAACGGCGGATCAATACAAGCTCAAGGCAACGCCTCAGCCCGGTGGCCTCAAAGTCAACTTCCCCTCTGAAACATCCTCTGAAGGTGCCCGATGAGCCAAGTCGAACCCTGGATTGTTCTTTCGTTTTGCGCCGCGATTTTCTTTATCGGCTTCGCGGGGCTTCTTGTTCTGCGAAACATCCTGACCATGCTGCTTGTTATCACGCCAATTCTGAATGCGTGTAACCTTACGTTCGTTGCCGTATCCACACAGCCTTACCCCTATGACGGTCGTCAGGATGTCTT
>CAZCBS010000439.1:0-3020 GCA_964496965.1 uncultured Bacteriovoracaceae bacterium | reverse complement strand
TTTGCCAACTCTGGCTCTCCGAGCTTCACCCGGTCCGCTCTCAGGCCAATACGCGACTTCTCGATGAGTTTGAGCTGGTCTCCAACTGGATTCACATGGCGATTCTCTCGATGAGCGAACTGAATGACTTTGACCCAAGACCTGAAGCGATCGCAGCACGACTCGGAGGACGAGTGACCGCACACGAAGTGCGTGGCGCGATCGAGCGCCTGAAAAGCCTGGGTTTGATTCGCATTGAAAAAGACGGAAGATTTTCCGCGACCCAAGCGCAAGTCTCAACCCAAGACGATGTCATCAATCAAGGAGTCCGAAATTATCACAAACAAGTGATGGATCTCGGCAAAGAAGCGATTGAGCGACAAGCGGTCGAAGAACGGGAGTTTCAATCCTTTGCGTTCGCGGTCTCTCGAAAAAAGATCCCTCTCGCAAAAGAAATGATCCGCAAGTTTCGCGGACAATTCCTCAAAGCGATGGAATCCGACGCGAACGACGAAGTTTACCAAATGAATATCCAAATGTTTCAACTTACGGAGAGCCCGGCCTTGTCAAACAAAGCTGAGGACGAAGGCGTTGATGAACTCAAAATGAAAAAAAGAAGTACGGAGAAATCACATGTCTACTCAAACTAATCAAAAGTATCTTGGACTCTGCTCCTGGATCCCAACCCTTCTAATCCTCGCCTCGCCTCTGCACGCGCTGGCTGAGGGGGGCAACGGCGCTGGAAACGGTACGGACGCTTTTGCCGGATCCCTCGCGATGAAAAAGCTCATGGACACTCGCGATGGACTCAGCGTGGAAGAAAAGATTTATGATCTTTGGGTCAGAGCGGAAGGCTCCATCCCAAATCTGGAAGACTCGCAAAAGGAGAAGATCTGGGTTGGCTTAAACGTCGTCAATATCGGGGAAAAGAGCTACTGGGGCGATCGAGGTTACGGCACTTTAATGGATAAGTATCAAAAAGAGGTACTTGTCGTTCGCACTCTTCCAGCTCTCAAAGCAGGAAATATAGAGCTCAAACCTGCCCAGGTTTTTGGACAATTCTCCTCGACGATGAACTTTACGGGCGATCTCGATCCTCGTAAGGGATATTACTGCACGCTCGAATCCCTCAAATGCGCCCGAAACTTCTTTCCTTACGAAAACCGCCCTGAGCTTGGCGGATCTCAAGAAGACTCCGAAATCATCAAACCAGTCGAATTCCTGAGCACAGGAGCCTTAGTCAAATCGACCCTCAAACGGGATGGATTTCCTCCCATCGAATATCGCCAAATCGACGCTAATACCTTGGTCGGAGTTAGAAAAATACGCGCAACGACCAAAGAAGAAAAACCCTGCCCAGACGCCAAAGAAGTCTATAGAAAAGAAAAGAAGACTGAAAAAGAATACCGATATCTCTTTGGACTTTACGGACTTAAGTACATGGTTGACGTAGAAAAAGACGTTGATGTTCTTGATCACTGGGAACTTGCAAATGACTACGGGGTTCCCGGAGTTTGCGAAGTTCACTATCTCTTCAAGACCAACATCGATTTCTAAGAGGATGCGTGAGTAAAATCATCCTTCTCACACTGATCGCTTTGATTCTTCCCTGCCTGAGCTTTTCCGCTCAGGTGGGGAAGTTTCATTATCAGAATCAAGACCAGCTGAGCTTTCAGCTCGCAAGCGATGATTGGGACCGAATCTCTTCGAAGGTCTATGCGTTTGTCAGCTCATACATCGAAGACGCTCACGGAAACGATCCCATTCAAGTGATTTTTGACCCTGGACTTGAATGTGTGGGCTTTAGCTCTCGAGCCTCCGAACATTTAAGGGAGATCAGAATCAGCACAAAAATCCGCTCGCATGTGGATTATCAAGTCATCCTGGCTCACGAGCTCACTCACGTCTTGAGGCATATGTACCAACCCGAAGAAGCCTACTGGCTCGATGAAGGGTTGGCCAAATGGATGGAGTGGAAATACATCGGGGAGTTTCCGACCCAATACGTGACAGATATTCATGCGAGTCCAGCCATTCGCCTCTTAGACCAACCTTTAGATTGCCACAGCAGTGGACCGCCCGACTACGCAAGCGCCTATTTTTTCGTTCTTTATCTGCGCAATCACTTAGGGGGAGACCTTTTTATCTCATCGATTGCGACCTCCCCTCTCTCAGGCTGGAAAAATATCGAAAATACCGCGAAGGATTTAAGATCCCGCGGCGTCATTTCGATCGAGCCGAATCTACTGAACGAGAAACCTCTTCTTGAGCACTTTGCATTTTCATTGCTTTTAAACGACCCATTTCTAGCGGATTACGCCCTTTTTCAGCTCGATCGCAAGTATCGCCCTTCTGAGCAAAGTGTACTTCAAGTGACTGCTTCAGAAAGTTTAGAGTCACGGATTTGCACAAACTACGAAATCAAGCCAGCCACGCAAAAAAGAGCAGACATCACTATCCATCCCGTCCAATCGATTCCGTCCGCATCACAAACTCAACAAGGTTCGTCGCGCTTTCTTCAGATCTGCCTGCCCGAAGCGCCATCCTCAGTGAGAAATTGAGATTCTTGGTCTTGAAACCTGATTACGCTCAGAGCCGGCTTAAAACGTCAAATACTCTTAAACTGGCCCCTCACCCTGGGTACGCCTGACGAACGCAAATGCCGCAATGCATGAGTTTGGCTCAGGTTTTGCCTTTATTCCGACCCATGAATCGGAAAGTTTCTAGCACAAATCATCTCATCTGCCCTTATATCGACTGCTCTGAGCGCTTACAGTCTTTCAGCAAAAAGTCCGATAGTCCAAAAGTTGGATCAGTTGTCCGAAAAGGAACCTTCTTTAGATCATCCGATGGCAAGCGCATCCCTCGCTATCTCTGCAGAAACTGTAAACGTTCATTCTCCAACGCGAGCAATTCCCCGTGCTATTGGCAGAAGAAAAGAAGACTCAATAAGCCGGTTTTTGAGCTTTTGGTTTCCGGTGTTTCACAAAGACGGATCGCGCGCATCCTGAAGATCAATCGCAACACCGTGGTGAGAAAGC
>CAZCBS010000438.1:0-3021 GCA_964496965.1 uncultured Bacteriovoracaceae bacterium | reverse complement strand
GGTGAATTCGCAGCAAAGAAGCGAAGTCAGTTGAAAGCTGTTAGGGGCCAGGCTGACCTGCACCGGACCTTTTTGAAAGGGCTGTGCCGAGGCATCGGAGCGCCCCATGACGTCTTTAGGAAGCCCCGAGTTCGCGAAGTGCACCCCAAGCTCAGGCGTCACCACGAGAGAAACAGTCATCTTTCGTTCCGTCAGCGCCTGAATGAAACGTGGAAGCGAATGCGAGATATCGGCTTCTAATGCTTGCCAAGGCACGAACGTGACAACATGCGTGATCCCCGATTCGAGAAGCTGATCGAGACGGCTTCCCATTTGGGTGGGGTTGATTTCCCAATAATTCATGAGAAGTTGAATCGGGAAACTGGCTACTGAAGACGACGAATGGCGATTGATTTGGCCCCCTACCATGCTAAGAAGTATGACACGTTATTTAAGCCGCGCAAGCTGTAAAGCCTGTTAGAAGGAGTGAAAATCATGTGGTTTTTTACGGATGAACAAAAAATGCTTCAGGATACCGTCCGGCAATTCGCCCGTTCGGAGCTGGCGCCCCGGATCGAAAAGCTCGACCATGAAGAGGGCTTTAATCGCGAATCTTTCTACAAAATGGGCGAACTGGGCCTTTTAGGCATCACGGTTTCCGAAGAGGACGGCGGTGCCGGAATGGGCGCAGTCGCCGCAACGATCGCCATGGAAGAAATGGGCGCGGTCGATGCTTCCACCACCCTTTCTTATCTCGCGCACTCGATTCTCTGCGTGAATCAGATCGGACGCAACGGAACGCCAGAGCAAAAAAGAAAATATCTTCCTAAGCTCATCAGCGGAGAGCACTTAGGCGGAATGGGAATGTCCGAGCCTGACGCCGGATCAGACGCGTTGGGAATGAAAACCCGCGCCGTTCGCAAAGACAGCTCCTACGTTCTCAACGGCTCCAAGACCTGGATCACCAACGGCCCGAACGGCGACGTGTTCTACGTTTACGCCAAGACCGGCGAGAACAAGCGCGAAATTTCCACTTTCATTGTTGACCGCGGAATGAAGGGCTTTTCGACCGGAAAGAAATTCTCCAAGATGGGAATGCGCGCCTCTCCCACGGGCGAGCTGGTTTTCGCTGATTGCGTGGTTCCTGCCGAAAATCGCGTCGGCGAGGAAAACTCGAGCGTGAAGCTCATGATGCGCAATCTCGACATCGAGCGCATCACGATCGCCGGGATCTCGCTCGGCATCGCGCGCGGCTCCATTGAAGTCGCGACTCAATACTGCAAAGAGCGCAAGCAATTCGGCAAGCCGATCGGCGCGTTCCAGCAAATGCAAGAGCGCCTGGCCGAAGCTTCGGCTTGGTACGAAGCTTGCCGCTGCCTCACCTATGATGCAGCCAAGATGTGGGACGAAGGCATGATGGTCGGAAAAGAAGCTTCCATGATGGCCGCAAAAGCCAAGCTTCAAGCCGCGCAGATGGCCACTGTTGTCGCACTCGACGCGATCCAGATCTTGGGAGGCTACGGCTACACCCGCGAGTTTCCAGTCGAGCGCTTCATGCGCGACGCGAAGCTCATTGAGATCGGCGCAGGCACGAACGAAATCCAACGCTTGATTATCGCCCGTCAGATGCTGGGCGAAGTCGCAGACATGTAAGAGCACCGCAGATGGACTTTCAAGAAACACCGATTCAGGCCGAACTTCGCGAGCTCGCAAGACGCTTTGCCCAAAAAGAGCTCGCTCCAATCGTCGAAGAGGACGAAAAGAACGAGCATTTTCGCCCAGAAATCATCAAAAAACTGGGTGAGATCGGCCTGACGGGTGTTCCCGTTCCTGAAGCCTACGGCGGCGCCGGAATGGGCTATCAAGAGTACTCCATCGTCATCGAGGAGCTGGCTCGCGTCAGCACCAGCTACGCCATCAGCATTGCGGTAACCGGACTTCCGCAGATGATCATCGCGGCGGCCGGAAACGAGGCGCAAAAACAAAAGTATATTCCGCCTCTCGCCTCCGGCGATGCGATCGGAGCGTTCGGCCTCTCCGAACCCTCCTCCGGGTCGGATGCGGGAAGTCTTCGCACGACCGCCCGTCTGGACGGCGATCACTATGTGATCAACGGAACCAAGCTTTGGATCACTCAAGGCGATATCGCCGACACCATCATTTTGATGGCTCGTACCGGCGGCTCAGGCCCAAAAGGCGTTTCCTCCTTTATTATTGAAAAAGGAATGAAAGGTTTTAGCGTCGGAAAACGCGAGAAGAAGATGGGTTGCCATATCTCGCATACGATGGAGCTGGTTTTCCAAGACTGCCGCGTTCCGGTTGCCAACCGAATCGGCCCCGAAGGCGAAGGCTTCAAAGTCGCAATGAGCGCTCTCAACGGTGGACGCATTACGATCGCCGCCGCTGCGGCTGGAATCGCATCCGCTTCGCTTGAAGTCGCGACAAGCCATGCCTCCGTACGCGAGCAATTCGGACAGCCGATCGGCGACCTTCAAGGCGTATCGTTTATGCTAGCCGATATGGCAGTCGCGCTGGATTCTTCCAAGCTCTTGATCCAGCGAGCAGCCTGGCTGAAAGACAATGGAATGAGTTTCGCCACCGAAGCCTCCATGGCAAAACTTTTCGCCACGGACGCAGCGATGAAAATTACAACGGACGCTGTACAAGTCCTGGGCGGATCGGGTTACACTCAGGAATTCCCGGTCGAGAGATACATGCGCGAAGCAAAAGTTCTTCAGATCGTGGAAGGAACCAATCAAGTTCAACGCATGATCATCGGTCGCGCTTTGACTTCTAGAAGGAGCTAATAAAGTATGATTACGGCATCTCGCTTGGGAAGCGCCCCACTCACTTGGGATTGGTCAAATCTTGGACGCGTGGAGCCCGCTGACCCCGTCGCGGCTTCCGCTGCCTGGGAAAAACTCAAGTCGCGCTTTGCCGCAAGTGAAGTCGGGTTTTACGACGCTCCCGTCAGCCCCGAGCTCACGCAAGCCTCGCAAGCCCAAGCCCTTGCCGAATCCATTCTCGCGAAAAACATTTTCA
>CAZCBS010000437.1:0-3064 GCA_964496965.1 uncultured Bacteriovoracaceae bacterium | reverse complement strand
CTCTCGAGTGTCAAGAAGGCTCCTGAAAATCGTTCGCTGATCGATCGTCAAATGATCGCAGGCGATTTTCAAGCGACTCCCGGCGCATCCTTGGTGGAAAATCCTTATGTGATCGGAGCGAGAAAAACGTTCACTCCAGATCTTGGAAAGAAGATCTGGCAGTCGAGCGATGAAGATCCGTTTTACGCTTACATCTTCCAAAACGCCGATAAGAAGCTGATCGGATACATTCGCATTCCTTCTTATGTCGCGAGCATGTACACGACGGACTCTTTTGCGGCGGTCGCGCATTTCCGCAAAGTGATTGCTTTGTTTGAGTCGACAACCGATGCGATGGTCATTGACCAGGTCAACAATCCAGGCGGATCGGTATCGTATCTTTACGCGCTGGTCTCGATGCTGACCGATCAAACGATCAAGACTCCCAAGCACCGAATGATGATCACTCAGGGCGATGTGATGAACGCGGTCACGGAGCTTGAGAAGCTTTCCTCAGTCAAAAACGATGAGGATGCTCAGAAGCTTTTGAAAGAGCAGCTCGACGGATATCCTGCGAGTTATGAAGTCGTTCAGTTTTTCAAAAACTACTATAACTTCATCATCAGCGAATATCGCCAAGGCCACACTTTCACGTCGCCTTACTGGCTTGAAGGCGTCGATCAGATCAATCCGGCCGCGGATCATTTCTCGAAGCCGATCCTTCTCTTGATCAATGGCCTGGATTTTTCGGGCGGTGATTTCTTTCCTGCAACGCTGCAAGACAATAAGCGAGTCAAGATTTTGGGAACCCGCACGGCAGGCGCAGGCGGATATGTTCTGGATTTCAATTATCCGAACTCTTTCGGTGTGGCGACTTTCCGTCTCACGGGATCGATCGCTGAGCGCGTGGATCTCAATCCGATCGAAAACCTCGGTGTTAAGCCGGATGTCGAGTACTCGATCAGCGCGGACGATCTGCAGAACGAGTATCGCAGTTATATTCAGACCATTCAAAAAACCCTCGGTGACATGACTCACTGAGAGTTTTTTTCTGAAATCGATTGGGCGAGCTCGATGACTCCAGGCCTTACGGAGCGGGCTCGCCTAATTCTTCTCCCAATCTCTCTAAAAAAATTCTCATCGTTTCAGCGCGCCGACGGGCTTCTTTGCGTCCTGCTTCGGTCGTCATGCTTTCGGGCAGTTTCAGCAATTTGACGTAGAAGTGATCGATGGAATAGCGACCGTCATCCAGCGTTCTTTCCTTGGCCCATGGATCGGTTGAGTGAAAATACTCTCCGCCCATTCGAGTTCCAGTGGAGATGCATCGCATGATTCCGATGCTTCCAATGGCTTCGAGGCGATCGGCATCTTGAAGCGCTTTTGCCAGCGGGGTCGTCGGAACTTCGCCACGGCTAAAGCTATGGCAGCGAACCGCTTCGCTGATTCTTGAGATCGCCTCCGCCGAAAAATCGTACATAGGCAAAACTCTTTCCGCTTCTTCCGCGCAAAGGCGACTGGCTTCTTTTCTCAGCGGAGAGTTCTTTGGAACATTGATGATGTCATGAAGCAAAGCCGCGGCGATGGCTTCACGAGCTTCGATTTGCGGGCCTGCGATTTTTATTGTCCAGAGTGCGACTCTCAAAAAGTGCGCAAGATCATGGCTTGGATCCGAGGGGCCCTGTTCATTCATTTTGTCCTGAACAAAATCGCGAAGCGCGCGGAGTTTCGCGTCCGCTTCGATCGTCTGTTTGAGCTGCTCGAGGGATTCCATAGGTTTAATCAAAAATCGCGCGCAAGATCGGCTCAGCTAGCTCCGCTTTTGCCACTGGCCCTAAATGCACGGGCTGGGCACCGGGTTTTAAAATCCAGATTTCGTTTCGTTCGGCTTCTGGCCCAAGTCCCGGCCGCACGGGATTGGCGATCAATGCATCGACGCCTTTCTTTTTCATTTTGCCTTGAGCGCGAGCGATGATTTCCGAATCGCTTCCGGTTTCCGCGGCAAACGCGATGATTTTCTGCCCGCGGTTTCTGTCTTTCGCGGCCCTCGCGACAAAATCCTGCACGGGCTTGTATTGAACGTGAAGCTCTCCGCCTTGAAGCTGCGAGCGCTCGATCTTCGATGAGGCCGGAATCGCCTCGAAATCAAGAACCGCGGCTGCTGATAAAAATGCGTCGACGGTCGGAAGCATTTCGGAGAGGCCGCGATCATATTCGGACGGGCCTTCATAGCGACGGACTTCAAAACCGTCGAAAAGCTCAGCCATCATCGGCTCGACGGGGCCCAGGAGAACTTTGACCTCCGCGCCGAGTTTCTTTGCGGCTTTCGCAAGCTCGAGTCCCATTTTCCCTGAAGAGCGATTCTGGATAAAGCGAACCGGATCCAGCCCGCTTCTCATCGGTCCTGCGGAGATTAAAATCTTTTTTCCGTTCAAAGAGCCGGTGGCGCCGCTTTTCGCGGCGCTTTCAACAGCAGCGGAAATTTCAGAGATTTCCGCGATATGACCGGTACCGTTTTCGCCGCAAGCGACCTTGCCTGAGATTGGTCCGACAAAAAGAGCGCCGCGACGTTGAAGCGTTTTTAGATTTTCCTGAACCGAAGGATGTTCCCACATTACAGGATTCATCGCAGGCGCGATCACGACTGGGCTTCGAGTGGCGATCAGCTGCAAGTTAAGAAAGTCATCGGCCAGACCTGTTGCATAACGGGCCATGAAATCCGCGGTCGCTCCGTAAATCACGAACACATCCGCCCAGCGAGCGAGGGCGATATGATCTGTTCCGAAATGTGACGAGTCGAACGGGTTGGTTGCTAAAACTGGAGAGCCTGTGAAAGTTTCCAGCACGCGGGGGGAGACAAATTCCTTGCCGCCAGCTGTGAGGACAGCGCGGACTTCGTGGCCTCTTGCGACGAGGTCTTTGATGAAGTCAGGGCTTCGATAGGCGGCGATACTTCCGGTGATTCCAACGCAGATTTTGAGCTTTTGCATTGGATGGTTGCCCCTTGGGGGGTACGTTATCCAAAAACGAACCGGGATTAAAGCATGGGCAATTTTGCACTTATTAAATAACAAATTGAATTCGTAGC
>CAZCBS010000436.1:1670-3074 GCA_964496965.1 uncultured Bacteriovoracaceae bacterium | reverse complement strand
CTCTCTCAATTGCTTTATCGCGTTTTGTTGGGGCTCGCCCGGTGGGATGGGATCGGTACTCACGGCGAATCCGGTCTCGCGATGCGAGTTGGTGAATTCGCTTGGGGCATTAGGGTTCTGGAAACTGACGGTTTTCACGTTCATATTGAAATCTCCAGGATGACGATTTCCTTTAGAATGCCGTTAAAGTCCAGTTCTTTTAAGTCAAAAAAGCCGCGCATCATAATATCCTCGAATTGAATGAGACGAGATTCGCTCCAAACTTGCATGTTTGGCCTGCCATAAACCCCCATAAGGAGACGAAGTTATGGCAGAAATCAAGGCTGGCCGTCCGTCCGGTCAGGGTCCGAGCCCAAGCGCGGGTAGGGAATCTCAGCGACGGGATATTCCATTTGACTCAAGTCATCGCTCCGAACGCGATTCATTAAACGAGTTGGAAAGTCGTCGGCAACATTTAAGCGAAGAGGAAGAAATGGCGCGAAGGAACCAGCGCTCTCATCTATTGAGATTGAAAAATCGACTTCGATCGCGTCGCTAAACAGTCACTGATCGAGGTTTAAGCAGAGCGTGTCTTAGCGGGGCCTGTGCGGATGACGGGCGGCTCGAAAGCGGGCGCCTCGAAATAAGTTTCGTCCACGTAACACCAGGCCCAACGGTCCGACGCGCTGAAGGACTCGATCACAGGGTGGCCTGAAGCTCGAAAGTGCTGGGTGGCGTGTTTGTTTTTCGAGGAATCGCAGCAGCCGACATGTCCGCAGACCAGGCACTTTCGAAGCTCCACCCAGCTATCACCGATTTCTAGGCACTTCTCGCAGCCGGCTGTTCGAGCGGGCGGGTTTTTCACCAGATATTGATGAGAGCATGATTTCTTTTCCATGTCTCATTACGTCGCAACGCTTATGCCTTGTGGCATCGGCCGCTAGAGGTAGAGATAGCGCAGGACAAAGTGGGTGATATAGGTATCTTTTGGTCCGGGAGCGACGCGAATTGGAAAGCCGAAGACTAAGCCGATCGAAAGCGGCGGGATGTTGAGATTGAGTCCGGTCGCGAAAGATGCCGTACCGCCCTCGCCGAACTCGTCGGGATGGACGTAAACCGTTCCATAGTCGGCAGCCAATAATCCGCGCAGAGGCGGGAACTTGAAGAGAGGTCCGATCGGGAAACGAAACTCGATTTTCGCTCCCAAAACGTAGTTTCCTAACAAGCGGATATCGTTAAACTGATAAGCTCTAAAAATATCTGGACTGGATACAAAGAAGGAGTCAAGGAATGTCCCGTTTTTAAGGGACCACGCCGCTCCTCCCATTCCTTGAAAGGCAAGAACCGATTCTCCTACTAAGTGCAAATAGTAGGCGGCGTCGATACGGCCGCACAGGGTGTTGCCGCTAGCGCCCTTCGATCCGT
>CAZCBS010000436.1:0-1660 GCA_964496965.1 uncultured Bacteriovoracaceae bacterium | reverse complement strand
CCCTTAAAAGTGAAAACGGTAGGAGCGTGCGATACGGCCGCGATCAGTGAACGAATCTGGTCTCGGATAAATATCCGTGATTCCTTCAACAAGGATTCCGTATCCTTTGAGAGGGCCTGTAAACGCTTCGTAAATCACGCGGTCGTAGCCAAATCGCAGGGTCGGTGCGAGCATGAATTCAAGGCCCGGATTCACCGCATTGAATTGAGATTGATAAGCTGGGTCGCTGAAGTCAGTTCGATTGACTCCCGCGAGACGAATCTCACCATCCATGAAAGTGAATGGCCCGAACGGGTACTGCATGGAGTAGAGGCCGCCAAACTCGCGGTTCCAGTAATAGCGAATCGTTTGCGAATCGCTGAGCTGCGTATCCACTTGCTGTCGAATGGTATAGTAACCGCCACCGGTCCACTTGGTCCGGCCGCGGAAATTGGTGAGCATCAGGTCCGCTTCGGAGTTTTTGATGCCGCCGAGGAGAAAGAAGTCTCCCGAGACGATGTAGTCGCGCAGCAGAACGCCGACCGCCGCGCTAACGCCGATGACTGTTCCAGTACATAAAAAACCTCCGAGATTTTCGATGCGGGTGCCAGAGGTTCTAAAGGGCTTGTAGTCTTGGATATTGTAATTGGCTAAATCCGCAAGTGGCACTGGAACGGGAGGCCTGTTGATTTCAGGCTCAACCGACTTGAGCGTTCTGACGAATTGATGAAGCCACTTTTCGCGGGGAACGCGATAGACTCGGTATCGGCCGCTCTTGAGCGCCGTTATATAAAGAGTGTCGCCACGGAGCTGAGGTCGCATCGCAGCGGTTGGGATATCGGTGAGACGATATTCGATTCCGTTCTTGACTAGGTGGATCTGCGAGCTTCCGCTTTCGAGGGAGACAAAGACCAGTCCGCCGTTTGTCTCGTGATCTGGCTCGCTCTGATTGGCGGCGGAAAACGTGATCTGCGTGAACTCGCCCGTGACCGGATCGATTTTGAAGATCGCGGTTTTGCCGTCCGAGGTACGATCCGACTGGCCGTAGATCGCGTTTTCGTTCCAAGCTAGATTTTTCCAGCTGTATTGATCGCTCGTCAGTCGTTTTGGCTTCAGGTCGCCGTTCGTGTTTTTTCCGTCGAGAGTGAAAACATTCGCGCGACCTTGCTTGTCCAGGCCGACAAACGCGAGCTTCGTGCCGTCTTTGCTGAGTGCTGGTGAGTGCGCCTCGATGATTTCGTGTTTATAAACTGCGTAGCGAGTTTCACCGTCGATCTTCGGTTCGCCGTGATCGCCCTCCTGGAAGCGTCTGACGACGAGCTCAGGTCCGCTCAAGGTTTCCGCGAAGAAAAGGACTTTGTCATCCGACAGCGTCAGCGTCGGCAAAGTCATGAAGTAAAGCTTGAAGTTTTGGTTTTCGGCGTCTTTGGCGACGCGCTCTTTTTTTTCCGGGTCTTGCGCGCTTCTCAGCCATAGCGAGGTGACGCCCGTCAGTTCGTCGATCTCGCGAGTGAGAATCCATTTTCCGTTAGGCGAGACCGAAAGCGTGTCGACAGTATCCGGAATGCCTTTGATCTCATCAAAGTCCTCGAGCTTTTGCTTGAAATCTTTAAGGGGCGCCTTGAAGTTCTTTTCGATGTACTCGTCCCATTTTTTCTCGATCTCGTCGACTTTCGAGTTC
>CAZCBS010000435.1:0-3076 GCA_964496965.1 uncultured Bacteriovoracaceae bacterium | reverse complement strand
TTGGTGCGAGCCTCCTGCTCGGGTCCCCAAACCGCGAGAAACTTGCGAACCATGCCGCGGGCGATGTCCTCGGGGGTCATTGTTTTATTTAAGAAATATGTATCGGGGAAAAGGTATCCTTCCAGGCTCTTGACGCGCGGGTTTTTGATTCCGAGCGAAGAGATGAACTTGGGGTCCTGGCAAAGCGTCAGGAAAAGCTCGTGTTTCACGAGATTGAGCTTTTCGAGCGCATCGGCGACCTCATAGATGTTCTCGCCTTCGCGAACAGTGATGGGATGGAGCACGCTGACTCCGGACGTGAGAACTCGAAACACCTCGAGGGGCGACATCTGCGGCGTAAATTTATACTCGCCCGCTTTAACGCGTTTCCAGAGCCTGCCGACTCGGCCGAGCATCATGAAGTTGGACTCGTCTTCCGGGCGAATCACTCCGTTTGACGTCAAAAGATGCGTCAGCTCTTTTTGGCTTTTTCCTTTCATGACCTCGACGATCGCGCCTTGGCCATTCGGGCTGTGGATCGGGGAGAAGACGAAAAAAGCGAAGCGCGTGGCATAAAACCCCAGCCAAGTCATCAAAACCAGGAAAAGGGCTCCCATCAACATCCGTGTTGTGCGTGATCCATTCATAAGATTTGTATTTAATTGTAGAGCAAAAACTGAAAAGTACCAGCCACGGAAATCGAAGCAAATGCGAAGCCTAAGCCATGGGCCGGCTGCTAATTTTTCTTTACGGAATGCGGCAATTCTGGTACCCAAAAGATTCTGGTACTACTTAAGTACGTCACTCATCTAAAATTCAATCACCGCATTATAATCGACTAGAACAGAAATATATTCGGAGCTTAGATGCATCTTCGCGAGTTAAAGGAAAAGAAAATCGGTGATCTGGTCGATATGGGCAAAGAGCTCGGCATTGAAAATGCCGGCGGTATGCGAAAGCAAGACCTGATCTTCGCGGTTCTTCAAAAGAAAGCCGAAAAAGACGAACATATTTATGTCGACGGCGTTCTCGAGTGTCTCCCGGACGGCTTCGGTTTCCTTCGCGCTCCTGATTACAATTATCTGCCAGGTCCTGACGATGTTTACGTCTCTCCTTCGCAGATTCGTCGTTTCGGCCTCCGCACCGGCGACACGGTGAGCGGCTCGGTCAGAGCTCCAAAAGAAGGCGAGCGCTATTTCGCTCTGCTTAAAGTCGAGCAGGTCAATTACCAGACTCCTGAGATGAACGCCGAGAAGGTTCTCTTCGACAACCTCACTCCGCTTTATCCTAACAAGCGAATCAATCTTGAGTATCAGCCTTCCCATTACAGCACGCGCATCATCGACATGATGGTTCCGCTGGGCAAGGGTCAGCGCTGCTTGATCGTCGCTCCTCCTCGCGCCGGCAAAACGGTGCTGATGCAGGATATCGCGAACGCAATCACGACCAATCACCCTGAAATCAAGCTCATCGTCCTTTTGATCGACGAGCGTCCGGAAGAAGTCACCGACATGCAACGCTCGGTGAAAGGCGAAGTCGTGAGCTCCACGTTCGACGAACAAGCCTCGCGCCACGTCCAGGTCGCGGAAATGGTCATCGAAAAAGCGAAGCGCTTGGTTGAGAACAAGTACGACGTCGTCATTCTTCTCGATTCGATCACGCGCCTGTCCCGCGCTTACAACTCGGTTGTTCCTCCGTCCGGAAAAATTCTGTCCGGTGGTGTGGATTCGAACGCGCTCTATAAGCCAAAGCGTTTCTTCGGCGCGGCTCGTAACATCGAAGAAGGCGGCTCGCTCACGATCATCGCGACGGCGCTGGTCGATACCGGCAGCCGCATGGACGAAGTGATTTTCGAAGAGTTCAAAGGAACCGGTAATTCCGAAATCCATCTCGATCGCAAGCTGATGGAAAAGCGCATTTTCCCATGCTTGGACATCAACAAGTCCGCAACCCGTAAGGAAGAAATGCTTCTTCCGAAGGACATGCTCAATCGCCTCTGGATTCTCCGCAAGGTGCTCCACCCCATGAACACCGTCGATGCGATGGAATTCCTCCTCGACAAGGTCTCCAAAGCCAAGTCGAACGACGAATTCATCAAGGCGATGTCTGGCGGCGGTTGATTAAATCAGTGCGACTGAATGAACTTGAGGGCCGATTGCTCCCAGATGTGAGCTTCGGAGGGGTGACTACGTCAGAGAATTGACGGCGGCACTTCGTGATGCCAATCTTTTCTGCCTCGCATGGTGAGACGCTCGTTTTCAAAGCGATTTACTAAACAATCTTTGATGATTTACCGATGTAGCCATCATGAGATTCGGCATCAAAATATTTTTCACGCTGCTCTTTTATTGCGGCATTGCTTTAGCGCAAGAAAAGAAAGTCGTTATTTTGGTGTCCTCACTGGGTCAAGGCCACATCAGCGCAGCAGAAGCTATTAAAGCGGATTTGCTGTCAAAAAGCCCTGAAAGCACGGTTACAATTAAAAATATTAGGGATTTCATGACGCCTTTGCTTGAAAAGGTAGA
The DNA here is from genome assembly GCA_964496965.1 of uncultured Bacteriovoracaceae bacterium. Classification (GTDB taxonomy): domain Bacteria; phylum Bdellovibrionota; class UBA1018; order UBA1018; family UBA1018; genus CAZCBS01. The sequence continues at coordinate 572 of CAZCBS010000435.1, read as the reverse complement.
TCGTAATGTCTTTTTCTATCTGACCAAGAATTTTCAGGACACTTACGAGAAGCTTTATTCAAACGCTATGCAAAAGGGCGCCACCGTGGATCATCTCAAAGATCTCGGAAGTTCGGGATATGACGAGAAGAAGCTTGCAGAGTATCTAAAACAGGAAAAACCTGACGTCATTGTGACGACCCATTACGGATCTAATATTTCAGTTTCCAATATTAAGTCGAGCGGAGAGCTGAAAGAGGTTCCGCTTGTTTTTGTTTTTACCGACTATTTTCAACAATATTTTCCGAGAATAGCGAAAGCTTCGGATCATACGTTTGTGACTCATCCGGCTCTACGTCAGGATTGGATTGACGCCGGAGTTTTTCCCGACATGATTTCTACCAGCGGTGCACCCGTGAATCCCAAGGTTTTTGAAAAGATCGATACGTTGGATTTTTTAAAGTCCAACGGACTGGATCCAAAAGCCAAAACAGTGATGATTACAGCGGGAGGAGCTGGGCTTTTGGACTTTGAGCAAGCCATTAAGAGCATTGCGGCCGCATCTCAAGGTCCGCTCCAAATTGTCGCGATTT
>CAZCBS010000434.1:0-3086 GCA_964496965.1 uncultured Bacteriovoracaceae bacterium | reverse complement strand
ATTCAATATCGACTGTTTATCTCCCATGTCTTGGTTCAAGAGACGAACTTCCCACGCCGTTTTCGACCCTTGAAGGTGCGGGTAGTGATCCGCCAGGGACTTTTGCAGTGCTTGGGCCTGCTCGGCGTTTCCATCGATCACGATATCGAGATCCTGGGTTGATCTATAGATATGGGTGTAATCGTAGTCGAAGCGATCTGACTGAAAGCGCGAATCGCCCTTCTCGCGTTGAAGATCCCATTTCACATAATGGGCATATCCCGCTGCGGTGCCTCCAAAAAGCCATGCTCGCACACCGAGTCTTGCCGCTTCTTGCTCGATGAACCTAAACTCCTCGACCCGCTTGAGGCGATCCGAGATTCCGCGCTCAAGCTTCTTCAGAGACAGAAGATTGACGCTTGAAGCATTCTCTGCGGCAAATGCCTGCAGCCATGCGCCCGGCGCTTGACCCGGAGCTTGACCCAGAGCTTGGAAAGACGCAAGGGTCAGCAAAACCGCGATGTAAGCAATGCCTCTCAGAAGAGTCCTCATCCTTCAGCGAATCGGTCTTTTTCTGGAAATTCTGGAAAAAATTCGCGACCCCTCACCCCTGAAACACTCGATGAGGTGAGTACTCCCCGACCCAGCTTCGAAGCTCGCACTGGGATTGCTCTTGACCGATCTTGACCAAAGCAAAAGTCAGATTGATCTGCTGCTGGCCCAGGCTTCTGAAATCGAGGTTCACCATCTTGGTCCAAGTACCCGTATTGATGTACTGTTTTCCGTCGGCGTAGGCCTTGTTCATGGGCTTATGGGTGTGTCCGAAAATCACGGTTTTGACTTCTTCCTCTTGATCGAGAAGCCTTCTCGCCTGCCACTCCAAATCCATGAAAAACTGGGTTTCCTGCTTGAGGATCTCGGCCGTCACCCGAAGCGAGGCGCGCCGCTTGGGGCTATACACAAATCTTGTTTTTAAAAAGTAAAACAGGGTCAGGAACGAATAACGGATCGTGAACCAAGGGTCCAAAATCAACCCGAAGAGGAGAAAAACCTTCACGGGCCGAATCTTATCCAGATACTGACGCTCCCACTTAAGGCGCTTGAGGATATTCAGGACGATAAAGCTTCCCCAGGGAATATTGAGAACGGGCTCGGAGAGAGCGTTATTGAGAAGCGGCGTCTCGAAGTTCAAGACGTTCACCGCCTCAAACTGGTTGCCGTGATGGATTTCCACTCCCCCCGGATACCTGACTCGATCCCGATCCACGATGATCTCGACTTTACTGCTGGGATAGTTTCCTTCGGGATCCCATTCGCGAATAATTCGCTCTCGGACCTTGGGAAAGAAGAGTTCCGCATCGTGGTTTCCGATCAGATAAGTGATCTTTTTATTCGGCTTGGACGCAAACTTCCGAAGCGCGGCCATCACCTTGGGGTGGCCCTTGATGCAAGCTTCGGTTTTATACAGAGCGATCTCTTCGGTGATGGCGTCTTCGAACTCGCCGCCGTACGGCACATTCAGAAAATCGAAGAAGTCGCCGTTGATAAAAAGCTCGACTTCAACCGGGCCGTCAGGGCCTTCTCCGAATTCGCCAGACGAGAAGTACTGAAAGAGCTCGCACATCTCGTCATCGAAATGGAAGTCCTCGTGAGGATTTAGATTTCCTTCAAAAAAGCGACCCGCCGAGAGGTGGCAATCACTGATGACAAAAACGACTTTCTCCCACTTTTGCATGATGAATCGATTATAAACACGATTGACATTGATGTCTTTCACTCATAGAAAACAGAGTAAAATAAACAGTTACAAAAAGAGCTCTTGAAAATTTCATGCGATGCGTTATTTTATGCGTCTCAGAAACCTATAGGATTTCATATGGCAGATAAGTCAAAAAAATGGACAGATAACGTCCCTGGCCGCTTTTTCGTCGATGATCAATGCATTGATTGTGACGCCTGTCGCAGCGAAGCGCCGGACCACTTTACCCGCAACGAAGAGCATGGCTATTCTTTTGTCTATAAGCAGCCATCGACTCCTGATGAAGAAAACAAGTGCCAGGCCGCTCTCGAAGCCTGCCCTGTCGAAGCCATCGGCAAAGAGTAATTCACAAAGAGAATTCAAAAGATGCCGGTCAGCCGGCATCTTTCAGGATCTGATCGCATAAACGCGGAAGCGTCGGCATCGTTCTCACTTGCTCGTTCACTTTCATTTCCTTCTGACGAGCTTCAGGTGAAAACCACCAATCCAAATCACTGCCACATCCGTCCCCTGGAGGCACAGGGTCTTGCGTCACGCAAGACGCCTGCCCAGCTGGACACTTCAAACGCACGTGAAAATGGTCGTCATGACCAAACCAAGGGCGAAGCTTATGAAGCCATTCCCGCTTTGCAGCCGGAATCGTTTGGCAAAGCTCCCGCTTGATTGCAGGGTTGACGAAAATTCGCTCGCTATCCAGTTGCTCTGAAGCCATCTGAAGCATTCGAACGTGCTCAGGTTTCCAAAGATCTTTTTTAATCCGCAGCTTGGCGAGATCCACCAAAGAGATGGCTGAGAGGTTTTCGCGCTCTTCCAAAGTCAATGGCCGGTATTGAGCGTCCGGCTGAAGCCAATACCAGATATCGACGTCTAAACCGACCTGGTGGCTGGCATGAGCGGGAGGAGGCATCGGACCGCCCCGAGGCTGGGACATATCGCCGATCAATAGGACTCCCACTTTTTGATCCACGGTCGCGTCGGTCAATCGATTGATAAAATCGATGAGCTCATCCGTTCCATAATGGCGAGAACGACTGGGTCGCATGGCCTGATAACCGCGCCCATCCAAAGGCAACCGACTCGCACCGCCCAAACAACCGTCATCATAAAAACCAACGATGGACTGCCGGCCCGAAGATGGAGTCTTCTGCTTGGCCCAGGGATTTTCTTGGGCGGGCTTTCGCACCGCATAATCCGCGTCGCGGGCTCTGCCCGCCTCGACTGCACTGCAGCTCAATCCGATCAAAGCTAAAAGCAAAACTGTACAAGTGACCTTCACATGTCTCTCTTAGTTAAACTTGCCGATTTGAACGATTTGAAGGTCGAGATCGATATCAATCAGAACGATTTC
>CAZCBS010000433.1:0-3087 GCA_964496965.1 uncultured Bacteriovoracaceae bacterium | reverse complement strand
AACTAATGATGGAAAGCAGTTTCGAGTTTGGGGGGGTGATCGGAACAGCTGAAAGCTCCGCTAGGTCTTGAGCGAGCTCAGAGTATTGTTCCTCAAGAACCTCTGAGGAAAACAAAATTCCTGAAGCGGAGCGAGTCGCTGCAACAGGGGGGACTGCATCGGTCTGCGCCCATGTAAGCCCGGGGACTTGCATGAAAGTTAGGCCCAAAACTGACGTCAGCAACAGTCTGTTTGAGCGGCGCATGCAAACCTCCGGCGGGACGATTTTTAACAGTATTTATGCGTAATGTCAAAATCCGGCCGAATTATTTAATGAGCTATAACTATTCGAAATTATTTAGTTATTACGGCTCAAATCGATAGCCAGCGCCGCGAACGGTAAGGAAGTGCTTAGGCTCTTCTGCGTTTTTCTCAAAATGCTTTCTGAGTCGGCCTAGAAAGTGATCCACGGTGCGAGTTTTCGGGAGCAAAGTAAATCCCCAAACATCTTTCAATAGGTCATCGCGGCTGATGATCGTTCCTTTGGCATCGATCAATTTCGTGGCGAGTTTGAACTCGAGCGGAGTCAGCTCGATCCATCCGTTCGGTCCATGGATCCTGAGGCGAGTTTGATCAACCTCCCATCGCACCGGAGGAGTCATTTTACCTGACTTTGCATTGAGCGGAACGCGTCTACGCGAGAGCGCGCGAACCCGGGCCTCGAGCTCTTCCCATGAGAACGGCTTAGGTAGATAATCGTCCGCGCCTTCGTTCAGGCCGAGCACTCGGTCCTCGGTTTCGCCCGCGGCGGTTAAAATGAGAATTGTCCCAGGGTAGCCCTCGTTTCGCAGCCATGCGCAGAGCGAAAGTCCGTCGCCGTCGGGAAGCTTGCGATCCAAGACGACGAGGTCGTAGAGATACTCTGGATTTTCGAGGAACTCCCGGGCTTGCGAGAGAGTCTGAGCTTGGTCCGAGCGAATTCCCAATTTACGAAGCGCGATCTCCAAGGCGACGCTGAGGTTCCGCTCGTCTTCAACTAAGAGTGCATAAGAAAACAAGCCTGCCATTTCAGCGGGTCTCCGCAGTGAATGTTGCGTCGGGAGGAGATGGCTGGTGTGGACCGGTCAGAGTAAAAACCGCACCTTGACCTAAGCCAGAGCTATGGCCTGTGATTCGAATGCCCAAAGAGCGGCTGGCGGAGCTCGCCAGGTAGAGTCCAAGTCCCGTGCCGGGAATCGAGTAAGGCGCGTCGTGATGCGCGCGGAAAAAGCGGCGAAAAAGCTTATGCGATTCTTGAGGGTCGAAGCCCCAGCCTTCGTCGTGGACCTCGATTTGCCAGAAGGACTTTCCGAGTGGGCCTCTCCCTGGGGCGTACGCCGTGCGAAGAGTGACCGAGGGAGTTCCGCGCGAAAACTTGCGGGCGTTATCGAGCAAGTTGTCCATGATCAGGTTGAGGCTTCGCAGATCCATTTTCGTATTGCTTGGAAGGGGATCGCCTTCTCGGACAAGTTTTGAGGAATTACCCAGGTTGGATTGCCATCGCGACATCGAAGTATTGAGCCACGACTCGAGATCCACGGGCACAGGACGCGCTCGCATCGGATTGGCTTGCCAGCGTGCAGCCTCCAAAATCGTCTCGACTTCGCTTCTCAATCGCTTGAGCTCTAACTGATGTGAGGTCCAGAGGCGCTCGGCTTCTTCGGATGTGACGTCGCCAGTTCTCAAAAGACTCGAGCTCAACTCAATGGAAGCGATGGGAGTCTTCAGCTCATGACTGACGGTTGCAAGAAATTCAGCCTGAAGTTGATTGAGACGCATTTCCCGCAAAGTCTTCACAAAAAAAAGAATCAGGGTTCCTAACGCCGCGACGAATCCCAGCCACCCGAAAATGACGATGGGCCACGGACCCATGCTGGTTTCCATGCCGGATTCACTCACGGGTTTGCTCATGGACGATTTCGCAAGCTCGAGCATCTGGCGATAGTCGCGCACGATCACGACATTCCAGCCGGTTGCAAGTGTGGTCCAAAGGATGGCGCCGAATATGAATAGGACAATCCAGAGCCATCGACGTTTGCGAATCATATATCCTCTCGGCGCGGGGCTATCCCTCGCCTGGTCATATACGTCGTGTACCACTTTGAGGGAAAATAGGCTATTGTTGGGCAGGGGGCTTGGGAATGGAAAAGAAGAAAGTCATCGCTGAAATCCAAAATTATCTGGCGCAAGAGCTTTCAGATCTGGCCTCGGCTCTTGAGAAACCGAACGCGATCGATCCTGAAGCAATGCGCGATATCGCCGCTCGCGTGGACGAAATCAAACAGCAGCTGACGATGTACAAGTTTTTGCCTGTTCGTGCCTATACATCCGAAGACGTGATTTGCCCGGGTGGTTTGGTGGAGTTGGAATTCAATCAAATGCATGCTTTTTATTTGATCGTTCCAAAAGGCGGGGGGCTTGTGACGCGAGTCGAGGGCCAAGCCGTTCAAGTGATCACACCCAACTCACCGCTTGGAGAAGCGGTTTTAGGCAAGCGTGTTGGCGACGCGGCCGAGGTCTCAGTTGGCGGAAAGCCTCGTCATTATAAAGTGGTCGGGTTCTTCTAAAATCAAAGCCGACGGATTGCGCGAAAAGCGAGATACAAAATCCAAGCGACGAAAGCCGCGACCGCCACGCCAGTAAAGAGCGTAATGCCGACTCCTAACAAAACGATCAGCAGAGGAGCGAGCAGAAGAGGGGCAAGCGGGTTCCTGCTTTTGATGACAAACGCGCGCTGACCCGTAAAAGGATCTTGGAATGCTTGATGCCGCCTGCGAGCGCGTGGCTCTTCGGTTAATTCGTTGCCGTTTTGATCAATGACAACGCCTTCTTTAACCTCAAGCGGCTTGCCGTTTTCATCTCGAAGATTCATGCCTCCCCAGTATCATAACTGAGGCGCAAAAGCTTCTGCGTGAATTAAGTGCTGCGGACAACGTTTCCGATGAATTCGGTAAACCCATGCATCGCCGCGCCGACCGCTGTCGCACATTCGTGCGGAAACATTCATGGAGTAAACCGTAGGCAGGTCGAACGGATGGAGAACGATCGGAAGCACCACTTGAAATCAAA
>CAZCBS010000432.1:0-3090 GCA_964496965.1 uncultured Bacteriovoracaceae bacterium | reverse complement strand
ATGGTGGCAAGATGGCTTCCGAGATTGCTTCCGAAAGGGAAGAGCAAGCAAAAGGAAATTGTGAAATCAATAAAGCGATTGCTGACCTTGATTCTGTATCAAAGCAGAACAGCACAGCATCGCAAGAGTCGGCAAAATCTGCCAAAATGCTGCAAGAACAGGTTGTCGTGCTTCGAGGCATGATTACCAAGCTGGATCAGACGATTCAGGGTGCTTCCAATCAAGGTGGTCCTACGAATTGTTCTGAGTTCATTAAGCGCAGTGGGTCTGATAAGACTTAATTCGTGAGCAGTCGTTTTGATGCGCAGTTTTATTCACTCTACCGTCCGTTTTACCCGGCCGAGACCTTTGCGGGTCTCACGGATCGGTTGGTTCGGCGCGGATTGACGGCTCCTTTTACGTTTGCGGACATCGGTTGTGGAACGGGGCATTCGGCGATTTCTCTCATCCGATCAGGATCAGACGGCCGCGTGATTGGAATCGATCCGGATCCGCTTATGCTCAATCAGGCCCGCCAGATGAGCGCTCAAAACGCATGCCAAGTAGAATGGAAGATCGGGCGGGGGGAAGCTACAGGACTTGAGCCTGCCAGTGTCGACGCCATCTTGATCGGATCCGCATTCCATTGGATGAAAATGGACGAGGTTAAAGCGGAGGCTTGCCGTATCCTAAAGCGCGGCGGACTCATCCGAATCTTTGAATACCAATTTCCCAAAGCAGCTGGGCTTCCCGAGCTGAACGAATGGATTCGGCGCGAATTTAATCTACGATGGAAAGCCCCCGAGCAAAAACCTCGTGGCTCGCTCAAAGAGCTGACCTCAGGATTTCGAGGCGACCCGGAGTTTGAATTCCTCGGCGACGCGCAACCTAAAATGGAAACGCAGCTCGACGCTGAGCAGGTGACGGGGCTGATTTTATCGCAATCCAGAGTCCTCCACTACGAAGACACGCTCAAAGATCTAGCGGAGAAAGAAGCCTTTCGAAGCTCGGTTCGATCCACGGTTGGGGATTTTCTTGTGGGGAAAACAGCATTTTTTGATTTCAGGCTTGCTTGGGTGGAGTTTGGTTTGCGTCGGCGCTGATTGTGGTACGCTACTGAAAAAAAGGAGTACCGATCCATGAATACAGTAATCATCGATGTCAGAGAAAAAGACGAGTTTGATGCAGAACATGTCGAGCACTCGATCCATATCCCCCTTTCCAGTTTCGAAAAATATGCTCCGGCCATCTTCAAAAACCTCAGCGGAAGCCAAGTCATGCTTATGTGCCGAAGCGGAAAACGCGCAGGAATAGCCGCTCAACAAGCCGCGCGCTTCAGCGAGGGCGTGCGGCTCGAAGTCTACCCGGGCGGAATTCTGGAATGGAAAAAGGAAGGCAAGCCAACGGTCGCGACAAAGAAGGCACATCTTCCAATCATGCGACAGGTTCAACTCATCGCGGGCACTCTCGTACTGAGCGGATCCGTTCTCGCTTATCTGATCAATCCGAAGTTTATTTTCCTTTCCGGCTTTGTCGGCGCGGGATTGATGGTTGCCGGGTCGACAGGGTTTTGTGGAATGGCGGAGATTCTTGTGCGAATGCCTTGGAACAAAACGATCTGACTGCTCTTTAGTTACTTCAAATCGAAGAATCGAAATCCATCGCTCAACACAGCGACTTCCTGTTGGATTTGCTGAGAGGATGAGTCCCAGACAAGAAGACTGCTTACTCGATCCACTATCTCTTTGGGTAAATTCAGCTGGTCGCCGGACTGGCGGTGAACGACATACTCATGTTGACTCCGAATGGGCAAGGCGTGGGTCTCTAGCAAGATTCCAGGCTGCGGAGGAATCCACATCCAGAAGCATTCGCGAAGTTTTTTCACATCCTTCGGAACTTCGCCAAAAGTCTGAGCAAGGATGTGGGTTTCGTGGATACTGATACCGAACGATTTTTCGTACATCTCTGGCACGAGCGCTCCAGCTGGACGTGCTCCAACTTCCAGAAAAACTAACTCGCCAGATGAAGTTTTAAACGCCTCTAAGTGATAAACTCCGTTCGCCATCCCTAGGGCTTGAAGGACGGCTTCGTTCAACGCGGACAGTTCTAGATGGATCGGATCGTTTAGCGAAAGAGCGATGCTTCCACATACTTTATTTTCGAAAAATGAAGCTAACGGGAAAAAATATTTTCCGCTCATAGTGAGAATGATCTTCCCGTCAACGACGAGCGAATCGCAGTGGTACAATTCTCCTTGAACAAACTCATCAATTTCGTAATCGTAATCGCCGGGCTGTGTTTTGGCCCAATTCAGAAGCTGATCTCGAGATTCGATGCGGGCGGTTCCAATCGCACCGGCCGCTGATAGTGGTTTGATGAAACACGGTAATCCTGTTTGCGCGATAATCCGATCGATGTATTGCTCTCCATTCTGAGCGAAAGCTTGCGGATCGAATCGGACAAAGCGTGGGCAGCGAGTGCTCGTGTGAGCCAGAGCTTCTTTCATTCGTGCTTTATTGAGGTAATTTTCAGCTTGCGTGGGTCGGATTCCCTGAACTCCAAAATGCTCATTGAGCTGCGAAACCGTCATTACGAGAAATTCGTCCGTGGTGACGAAAGTAAGGTCTTTTTCAGAGCTTCTGGAGTCAGATTCGATAAATTTAAGCAATGTATCGAACTGAAAATTATCAGTTATGATGATACGATCGATTTTTGCTGCATCGATTTCATTGATCTTGTTGCGGGTTACGGCATTGGTGATCAAGACAATTCGCAACCCGAGGCGAGTCAGACTCGACCAATTTAGCTTCAATCGGGATTGTTGGATTAGATAGAGGTGTTTCATACGAATATCCTTAGTTTCAGGCAATTAAGCTATTCTTGGAAGCAATTTGGACATCCAACAAAATAAAGCGGTGACAGCCGCCATGATGCCGAAACCAGTACTGAGCTCATGAATATTTCCAGTCATGGACGAAAGCAGAGGCATCAGCATCAGTGAGAGCGACGCAATTGACAGTTGCCTGACTCCCGAGACACGTCCTAAACGCTTTCCTGCTGAACAAGTTTGACCCTTGAAAACAAACATTGGGATGGAGTAGCCATTGGCTA
>CAZCBS010000431.1:0-3106 GCA_964496965.1 uncultured Bacteriovoracaceae bacterium | reverse complement strand
TGCAATTTGGGTTTCGCAGGGTTTTTGAGACTTTTCCATTTTAGATCAAGCGAACCGATTCGCAGCCGAACTGAAACTTGTTTCTGAAATCATCGATCCACCACGATTGATTGGCTTCCATGATCACGCCCCCGTCGACGTCGGCGATCATTTCCTCGAGAGTGGAGGTTCCCGGCTCGAGATTGATATTGGCCATGCGATCGATCGGAGCGCGATTCCAAGCCGAGGCCCGCGCATTGGCAACGCCTGGAAGGCCAGATCGCGTTTGGCTTTCAAGACTGCCCAAGCCCCGGACCAAGATTCCGTCTTTGATCAGAAACTCGCGAGTCGCTTTCACGCCCGTATCATCAAACGCATAGCTTGCGTACTCGTCCCCGACTGTTGGATCGAAAGTGACATTCATGAGCTTCGATCCATACTGAAGCTTTCCAAAGTCCTCGGGTTTGACAAAGGACCAACCCGCGTAATTTCGCTCATCTCCCAAGATTCGATCAAGCTCCAAAGGATGACCGATGCTTTCGTGAATCTGCAGCATCATCTGATCCGGAGCTAAAATCAACGATCCGGTCATCGCGGGGCACTCGTCGGCATGAGCAAGCTCAATGGCTTGTTCCGCGACGCGCTGGACTCGGTCCCAAAGGTCACCCGTTAAGAAAAACTCCAAGCCCCCCTGCCGGCACATTCCGCGAGGCCCGCCGTCGCTTCGTCTTTGAATCACGTTTCCGTTTTGCGCAGTGGCTTGAAAATCAGTCGTGATCAGCGAAAACCTTTGCTCCGCCTCCGATCCATTCGAGCTCACGAAACGAACATCCGTTTCAACGATTCGAGCGGAAGCTTCAGTGCGAATAATCTCCGGCGAAATCTTCAGCTTCGCGCAAATCTCCTGAAGCACACGATTGATCTCGCCCGCAGACATCGAGCTCACCGGCGTAAGTGTCGGACTCGAGAAGCGAGTGGTCACCGAAGGCCGCTGAGCCTGCGTAAAGCGATGCACCCCAAAAGAGGCCGCCGAAAGCGCCTGCTGCTGCGCCCTCTTAGCCGCCTCACGAAGACTCTCCAGATCCGTCCGAGTCGTCGCCGCGTAACCAAACTGCCCTTGAGCCAAAACTTCAACCATCACCCCATGAGTCGTCGAAGCATCATTGGACTGAGGCTTGCCATCGCGAATCCTTCGCTCCGTCAACGTCTCGCGAACCTCACGAAACCCCACCCAATCGGCATTCGTTAAATCCAGATTCTCCAGCGCTTGTTTAAGATTCGAGGACATGAGCAAACTCTATCACAAAAGGTGTCCCCAAAACGTGGTCACCTACTTTTGGTTTAGAAACGCGTCACAACCAACTCATCGCGAACAAAGTATCAAGCAAATTTAAGCAGCAGAATTTGAAGCTGTTAAGGCAGTATGCCGTGCGGAACAGTGACAGGATGTCACCGTGGCAAATTCTGCTGCTTAAATTTGCTCGATACTTTGTTCGACTATCTGACTTTGACGCGTTTCTGAACCAAAAGTAGGTGACCACGTTTTGGCCGTTTTGGCGGATACCTTTTTGACACAGTAGGTATTTTTGACCAGACGCAACGTGACACCGGCACCCCCGGGTAGCATTTTGATCCCTTGATTTTATTGATCTTTTCAGTCAACTAGGGCACTTCAACTACCTTACCGGGGTACTCAACCACTGGCATCCTGCTTGCTCTATGGGCGTCATGACGGGTTGCCGGGAACCCTCAACCAGCTGAACTCCCCGGTCGTTGAAAAGGCAACAAAAGATTATGAGTAACGTCGTATCGTTGAAAGCAGTTCGTGAGATCAAAACAGCACAGACGGAAGATTACGCCTATCACGCGGAGATACTGGGGATGGATAAACTCCAGCTTCTCGAAGAAATGGTTCGCTTCCAAGAAGAGCGAAGCCGCGTCGGACACCTGACCCTTCAAATGATGATCCGAGGACGAATCCTATTCAAAGCTTTGGAAGAGAATGCGGAAACCCAAGAGCTCCGCATCCTCACCCGTTCCTATCGTCGGCATCTCGACTGTGAGCTCGCCGATTATCGCGAGAAACAGTCCAGCGGCTCGCGGTCCTAATCAGAGCAAATTCGAGGCAAGCTCGGAAAGCTTCGAGCGCTCACCCTTCGTAAAGGTGATGTGCGCCGAAATGGACTCGTCCTTGAAACGATCCACCAGATAAACAAGTCCGTTGTTGGCAGAATCCACATACGGATTGTCGATCTGATAACTATCCCCCGTCAAAACGATCTTGGTATTATCGCCCGCGCGGGTGACGATCGTTTTGATTTCGTGCGGAGTCAAGTTCTGTGACTCGTCGACAATCAAGTATTGCTGTGGAATCGATCGACCGCGGATATAAGTCAGAGGCTCGATCTGAAGCAGGCCTTGGTTCATCAGCTCTTGGCAGCCCTTGCCCGCGCCACGCCGGCCCTTCGAGCCCGTCGTCCCAAACAAGAAATCGATATTATCGTAGATCGGCTGCATCCAAGGATTGAGCTTTTCTTCGATATCGCCAGGCAAAAAGCCGATGTCTTTTCCAAGCGGGAAAACAGGACGAGAGACCAGCAAGCGATGATAGACGCCTTCATCGACCGTCTTGGCAAGACCCGCGGCGATCGCAAGAAGCGTCTTACCGGTACCCGCTTTGCCCACAAGCGACACGAGCTTGATATCGTCGTTCAACAAAGCGTCGATCGCGAAAGCCTGCTCGGCGTTCTTTGGGAAAATACCCCAAAGGCCTTCGACTGGCTTGAAAATCGGAACGATCGAATCGAGCTCTTTCGAATAACGCCCCATCGCCGTGTGATTAGGATTGAGAGCGTCTTTCAGAATGATGTACTGATTCGGCTTGAGCGGCTGGCCTTCTTTGTAAGTCAGACGCTTTTGCTGATAAAACTCATCGACCAAATGCGCATCGACAGTCAAAGTCGTCGTGCCGGCGTAAAGCTGTTCCGGCTCCACGCTGGATGGCTCGTAATCTTCGGCGATGATTCCGAGAGCGTCGGCCTTGATTCGAAGATTAACGTCTTTGGTGACGAAAACAACGGGCCGTTTTGGATGCTCTTTCTTGAGACTGATAGCCAGAGCGAGAATG
>CAZCBS010000430.1:0-3114 GCA_964496965.1 uncultured Bacteriovoracaceae bacterium | reverse complement strand
ACATGCAAAGACTGCGGCGAGACGATCTGGGATTAGGCAAAGGTGACCGAGGCATTTTAGAAAAGCTGAAAAGAAGAATCAATGCAAAGTCTCAAGCGATAGGAGACGCTGAGGTCCGGGACATTATCGAGATCATGAAGACAGAAATCGATTCAGGAAGAAAGCTGACCGGCGAGCGTGAATTTGACTTGCGAAGCCTGTTTTCCGAATGGTTTGAACTGTCCGTTTCGATGCAGCATCCGGAGTTGGTTGATGCCTTATTGAAAAAGGAATCGGTCCATAAGGCCTTTGCAAAGAATATTCTCTCAAATCAAAAATGGGAACAGCATCCAGAATGGGTCGAGGCGTTGATAAGAAAAGGTACTGCGGACGAGTCGATCGCAATGTCTGTCCTCTCTCAACCGCATTGGCGTGGGCATCCGGAATGGGTTGATGTCCTATTGAAAAGAGGACAAACGCATTGGATGATCGCATCATCTGTTCTTTCAAAATCGCATTGGCAGGACCACCCGGAATTTGTTGAAGCACTGATAGAAACAGGAGCACTCGATAGTGCGATCGCGCAGTATGTCCTTTCACAACCGCACTGGTCGCATCATTCCGAATTTGTCGAGACGTTGCTGGAAAAGGGAACGGTCGACAAGGACATTGTAAAATATGTTCTATCTCGGCCTCATTCGCAGAATCATCCGGAATGGATTGAGACGATTCTCAGAAGAGATATGCAGCGTTCTCTTTCTCAGTCTTGGTGGGAAAATGCTGACGTTCCTAACCTCGTGAATATGCATGTCTTATCTAAATCGTTCTGGAGAGATCAGCCGGAGCTGCGCCGTCTGGCTGAAGGAGGCGATCCGACGAGTGAAAATCTTCGCGCGGCATTTGAGCGCGGGGAGTCGGTGCAGCTCAGGACCTCTGAGCTCGGTCAGTGCATCACACAGAGCTTGAATCAGCAGCTGAAGTGAATGCGAAAGCTGATCGGCGATCGCTTGTAATCAAAATGACATCGTCGCAGCTTCAGCAGCCTTAGCTCGAGCCCGAATGCAGCGCTCTTCCTCCTGGCGGTCCATCTTTAAAGATTTCGCGACGCCGGCAGGAATGCCCGCTGAATTCTCAAGAACGCTCGTCGTTTTCAAAACAATCGAAGGATCGCAAAGCGACGGGTAAAGAGCCTCGGCAAACCAGTAAGAATAAGGGCTGTCGGAGATGTCCCGCAGCTTGGGAATCGATTCAAAGTAAGAATCGACGATTTGTCGCGTAACGGGCTCGTTCAAAAGCGAAAGATACGCGCGCGTCGAGCTTCGGAGTCGCGCCACGTTCAGCGTGATCCCGTCCTCGGTCACCGGAGTCTTTCCTTGAAGGGGCGTCAAGAAATACGTGAACCACTTCTTCTTGTTGCTCTCTTCAGGGATCAAAGTGCGAGCGGTCACGGCTGAGCGAATTCCCATATCCGATGAGTCGCGCTTGAGCTCTTGATCGATCAAGGCGGACGCATCCAAGCCGTTTAAACGGGCATTATTCATCGCCATGACGGAGATCAGGTTCCAGCGCTCAGGCTGTCCGACGACAAAGCCCGCAAGCTTGGCTTCGCCGCCTAAAAGCTTGCCGGCGTAAGCCGCTGCTTCGGGCGAATGCGCGACGCCGACGAAAGCTTCAAACCAGATTCTTTGAAGGTCGCTTCCCGCGGAGGAGCTCTTCAAGCTCTTCATGGCCAGCGCTTCCAGCTTGTCGAGATAGTCGCGTTGCATGGAGACCGGGAGATAGCGAACCATTCCCCAGCTTGGGCTGAGGCTCATCGTGTCGTTCAAAAGCGAGCGCAGAATATCCGGATCGCGTTCCGCCACCCCTTGGGCAAGGAAAGCGTCGAAATAATCCTGAGGCCGCATCTTTCCGTCGATGACCATTTGTCTGAGCGAGTGCCAAACCGTTTGGCGCATCAGCGGCGCTTCAAAGCGCGCTACGTTCTTGCGCGCAATCTCAAGACTGGCCGGATCCAGCTCGACTTTCGCGTAATCGAGCTCGCCATGGTTCGGAAAAACGAACGAAGGACAAGTTTTGCCGACGAGCTCGGAAACTTGCGTTTCGCCTTGCGAGTAGGTGACTTCGTAAACGCCTTTCGGGCGCAAGCGGAGTGATCCGTTTCCTTTGCTGTCGTAAAGCGCGATCTGAGTCTTGTGGGGACGAAGATCGGGAGATCCTTCGGCGGCGGGCGTTTGGATCAATGTAAACTTCGAAATATCTCCGTCCGCGTTGCAGGCCCAATCGGCGCGCAAGCCGTTGACGCCTGCTGAAATCAACCAAAGCTTGTACCATTTGTTGAGGTCTTTGCCCGACGCCTCGGAAAGCATTCGGATAAAGTCATGGACCGTCGTGTTTCTTAAAGCGTACTTGAGGAAATAGCGCTGCAATCCTTCGCGGAAATCGTCATCGCCGAGATAGAAATTGAGCTGCTGAAGAACCGCCGCGCCTTTTCCGTAAGTGATACTGTCAAAGTTGGCTTCGGCGGACTCGGTGTCCGAGATTTGCACTTCGATCGGATGAGTGGTCACAAGCTGATCTTCGCGAAGCGCGTGCGCTTTTCCGCGATAAATGCTCTGCCAGCTGCCAGGAAAATCAGTGGCTTCAGCAAGCGCCTTGCTTGCCATGAAAGTCGCGAAACTTTCGTTGAGCCAGAGGCCGTTCCACCAGCGCATCGTGACCAGGTCGCCAAACCATTGATGAGCCATTTCGTGGAGAATGAGTTCGGCCAGACCGCGCTTTTCAGCAACGGTTGGCTTGCTTCGACGTGCCGTTCGTTCCGTGTAGGTGATCGCAGCGACATTCTCCATTCCGCCGACGTTGAATTCCGGAACCATGATCTGGTCGAGCTTGGCGTAGGGATACGGGTAGCCGAAATAGTTTCCGTAATACTCGAGGCCTTTGCCCGTCGTGGTGAACCATTCGTTCGGATCGACGTATTTTTTGAGGGATTGGCGCGCGAAAAGGCGAAGCGGAATTCCGTCATGCTCGGATTTCCAAATCGCGGAGGGTCCTGCCGTGAGCTGGAAAAGAAAGGTTCTGAAAATGGGCGAAGGCGGCACCGCCGCGGTCTTCCGTCACGCCACCGTCGAACCAACG
>CAZCBS010000429.1:0-3119 GCA_964496965.1 uncultured Bacteriovoracaceae bacterium | reverse complement strand
CTTGGTTTTGCCGGAATTTCATTCCTGACTGGCAACCCCAATGCTCGCAGTCATCTCATGTTGGCGATTATGGGTGCCATCATCGGCTTCGGGGCGTCGAGCATCATGGATATCATTCGTCGTGTTGTGAACTGACGATCTGGGGCGGTGGCTCCGCGTTTTGTAGCGAGCTATCGCCCCGCTTTTCTTGAGGTGAAACATGGCTCTGAAATCGACGGCGGTCAGTCGTTGTCTGGACAAAAAGCTCCTATTTTTTGGATATGAACTTCCCGATGTCCTGATGATTTTCCTTATCCTGGCGTTTCTCGATCTGACCTTGGGCCAAACTGAGCACAAGCTCAGTCTCGTCTGGCTACCGACGTTATCGCTTGCGGTCGCTCTTCGAATCGCCAAGCGGGGTAAGCCCGACAACTTTCTTGTGCATTGGGCGCGGTTTCGAATGAGGCCCCGTGTGCTTTCTGCGTTTTCAGAGCCCTCTCTGTGGGTGAGTCCACCGCGTATTTCAAATCGCAAGCGGCGTTAGTCGCTTGCATGGAAGTGAGGCTGTTTTATGAATTCGATTCTAGCGGATTACATCGATGTCTGGGGATTTGAGGGAGACTTTGTTCTATTCTCGGATAGTTCTCTTGGTTTTGGTTTAGAGCTGATTCCTATTGATGTGAGTTCTTGGGCTAATAACCGGATTTATGAGTTATCAGAACGTCTCAGTCAGTTTCTCAATGCACTCCCTGACGGCGTGGATATCCAGTTTTTTCAGGAGATTCGCGGCGGTAACAAAGATCTGATCGATGCCCACCAGGAACTTTCAAAAAATGCCTCGGATAGAACCGCTCGTGCCTTGTGTGACGAGCGGGTTACGCGTTTTGCTCGTCTCGATGCGCAAGGAAGAGTACCATTCCACGGGTTAAAGCTCTTTGTCCGCCGTCCTGTCAGTGAACGGCTTCTAACGAAGCCCAAGTTCTTAACCGGGCAGAAAAAATTTCAACTAATGACGCAGATGAATCTTGAGCGAGACATCGCGGCTTGCGAGCGCTTACGCGAGCAGGTGGTTCAAGGGCTTCGTAGCCTGGGATGCTCCACACGAGCGCTCGCCTCCGATGAGATCTTTCAAGAAATGTACGGGCTCTGGAATCCAGTACGCCCCATTGAAGCTCCCAAATATGATCCCGAGGATGTCCGTACCTCCACCGTCTTTAGTGACGTGGTGATTTCAGAGCGCGGGTTTTCGATGGGAGACTGTCATCATCGGGTGATTTCTCTTAAGTTGATGCCCGATCAGACGTTTGCATCGATGGCAGCGATTTTGCGCAATCTTCCGTTCGAATCACGCCTGACCCTTTCTATCCATGTTCCTAACCAAGCGAAGGAAATCGAGGCACTTCAGACACAACGACGCTTGGCCTACTCGATGGCGAGAGGCAAGAAGACGGGAGTTTCCGATCTCGACAGCGAGGCGAAACTTCAGGATTTGGAAACGCTTCTTGAGCAGATGATCGCCGCGGGCGAAAAAGTATTTCAAGTCAGTCTAAACATCGTTTTGCGTTCGCAGTCTGCCGTAGAGCTTGAGGATCAGGTCGCCGAAACGCTGCGAGTTCTTCGCGAGATGAACGGAGCGGAGGGCCTAGAGGAATCAATCGCCTCTTTTCCAATTTTTGCGGAACTGGCGGTTCCGAACGCTCGCGCAAAGGAGCGTGCAAAACGTGTCAAAACCTCCAATTTATGTGACCTGATCCCGATATACGGTCCGTGGCGGGGCTTCTCGAAGCCAGCGATCCTGTTGCGAACGAGACAAGGCAGTCTTTTCTCATTCGATCCCTTCGCCGCAGAGATGGCAAACAGCAACCAGCTCGTCTCGGGAGGCTCGGGTTCTGGAAAGAGCTTTTTGACGAATCAATTGCTCCTTCAGATGCTCAAGGAAAATCCAAAGGTCTACTTCGTTGATATTGGTGGTTCGTACAAGAAACTCTGCGAGAATCTCTCCGGTCAATATCTACCGCTCGGCGTTGGCGCGGGCTTATCATTTAATCCATTCGACCTCGCCGAAGGGGAAACGCAGCCCTCTCCTCAAAAAATCAAGTTCCTGGTCGGTCTGATCGAACTCATGACCAAAGACGACGAGGCCGCAAGGCTCCCGAAGCTTGAACGCGCTGAGATCGAAGATGCCATCTCGCGGGTCTATGAGCAAAATCGACAGCCCAAACTTTCTCATCTCAAGGAACTGTTGGCTGCGCACTCTGATGCCGAAATTCGCAAGTATGGCCGAATTCTCGCTCCTTGGTGCGGTGAAACGCCATTCGGTCAGTTCGTCGATCGCGACACAAATATTGCTCTTAACCGTCCCATCGTCGCATTTGACCTCAAGGGGATGGAGTCGTACCCGGATCTCCAGGCCGTTTGTCTCTACATCATTACAGACTTCGTTTGGCGTGAAGTGCAGCGCGATCGAAAAACCATGAAGTTCCTCGTTTTCGACGAGTGTTGGAAACTTCTCAAAAATGACGCGGGTCTTGTCTTCATCGAGGAAGTGTTTCGTACCTTCAGAAAATACTTTGCTTCGGCGATTGCCATATCCCAGGACATCGACGATTTCGCGAAATCCAAGATTGCGAGCGCGATTTTGCCTAACTGCGCGATCAAATGGGTACTCATGCAACAACAGAGTGATCCCGTCCGAATCAAAGAGACGCTTGATTTGAACGACAACGAGCTGGGGCTCATCAAGTCTCTACAACAGGAAAAGGGAGTTTACTCGGAAGCTTTTTTGATCGCACAAAGGGACCGTATCGTTACCGTCATTGAATCTACGCCGCTCGAATACTGGATTGCAACGACTGACCCTAAAGATCTTGCCCGGATCGAGGAGGCATCAAAGCTTAATCCCGACGCCGATCCTGTATCCATACTCAAGACACTCTCGGAACAGTTTCCGCGCGGCGTCGCCGCTCATGAAAAGGGGGTTGCATGAAAAAAGCGATAGTCGGAATCCTCGTCACTATTTGTATCGCAGTTTACCCCGTTCGCGTAGCACGGGCCGATCTTTTTGGCGGTGATGTGGTGGTCTTGAGTCAAATTTAAGTTCAGACCATTCAACAGCTCAATCAGCTTGGAATGATCCTTCA
>CAZCBS010000428.1:0-3132 GCA_964496965.1 uncultured Bacteriovoracaceae bacterium | reverse complement strand
TCGGATGATCTAAAGAATGAGCCTTTTCGAACAACTGATCCAATAGTCGGACTATCAGAGTTTTTGCTAATAGACTGAAAGCGCTCAGAGCAGTCGATATAAGGGCAGATGAGACGATTCTTGCTTGAAATTTTCCGATTCATGAGTCGGAATAAGGGCAAAACTTGAGCCAAGCTCAGGCCTTGCAGCATTTGTGTTCATCGGACGTACCCAGGGAGAGGGTCCAGTTTAAACTACTTATAAAACGCGACGGCAACCGCACCAAAGATCAGTGAAAAAGAAATCAAATGCCTAAAGCTCGGCGCCTCCCCAAGCGAGGCCCAAGCGAAAACCATAAATACAGCAAGTGTAATCGCTTCTTGGAGAATCTTGAGCTGATAGGCGGAAAGCACGCCATACCCCAATCGATTGGCGGGAACCTGAAGCACGTATTCAAAGAACGCGAGTCCCCAGCTCGCCAAAATCGCGATCCACAACGGCGCGGATTTGAACTTGAGATGGCCATACCAAGCCACTGTCATGAAACAGTTGGACGCCGTCAGCAGCAAAATCGTTCGAATAAGTGGCCAAGCGGATGCAGATTCGTTCATGCGTCTGATTTTAGCTTCTTCCTGTTCGTTTGAATAGGGCCTGTATTTGCATTGGGAAAACTCAAATGACTCAAAGTCCAAAAAAAATCGGTGTCCTCGTGGGAAGCCTCAGAAAAGACTCGTTCAACCGAAAGATAGCCAAAGCCCTCATCGCTCTTGCCCCAAAATCCCTCGAACTCGAAATCATCGAGATCGGCCAGCTTTCCCTCTACAACCAAGATGAGGACGAGCACCCTCCGGCAAATTGGATCGAATTCAAAAATCGAATTCGATCCTGCGACGGAGTCCTTTTCGTCACTCCCGAGTACAATCGATCGGTCCCGGGCGTTCTCAAGAACGCGATCGATATCGCCTCTCGTCCTTATGGACAAAGCGCATGGGAAGGAAAGCCTGGCGCCGTGATCAGCGTCTCTCCTGGCAATGTGGGTGGCTTCGGAGCCAATCATCATCTGCGCCAATCTCTCGTTTTCCTGAATGTTCCGTGCATGCAACAGCCCGAGGCTTATATCGGAAACGCCGCACAGCTTTTCGATTCCAATGGAGAGATCAAAAACGAGTCAACTCGAGCTCTTGCGAAGCGCTTCATCGATTCTTACGCAAGCTGGGTTGACCAGCATTCGAAGCCGTTCCAGGCCAAGCCAATGCGAGCTGCGGCCTAAAAACTCGTCAATTCGCTGACACTCGACTTTTTCCTTGATCTTGCCGATAAGGAGATCGGTATGGCTAAGAGGCGCGCGCAAACTGAAATCATCCGCATAGGACTTTGCTCCATGCTGTTTTTGCTGTTAGCGACTCTTTCGATTCAATCTTTTGCTGAATGGACGGATCGAAACAAGGCCATCGCCGAGCTGGCTAAAATGGGCCTTCCGCCGAACGCAACAAGTGAAGAGATCAAACAGATCTATCGTAAACTCGCGATGAAATACCATCCGGACCGTACCGGCAATGATCCAATCGCCGAGGAAACGTTTAAAAACATCAAAGCCGCTTACGAATATCTCACCCATCCTGAGAACATCGCCCCCGAGGTCGTAAGCCATGCTCAACAGCCTCAGGCACAAGCCCATGCACCAGCGCCTTCGGCGGAATGGAAAAAGCGATACGACATTGCGTATGACTTTGCCTCGCGGCCAATCCTCAAACTTGGAATGGGATTCGACTCGCAAGTGGCCCATGATTGGGCTACTGAAGTCGCAAACAAGTTCAGTTCTGGATTCGCTGTTCAAGCGTATGCCATTCAATATGAGACTGCGCTTCGATTCGCTGTCCAACCCGTGAGCGCTCACGGCTTGGGATTAAGCCTAGCTGAAGCTCGAAACTGGGCAATCCAGGCCGCCAATATCTATCCAACCGGCGAAGCGTTGAGATCCTATCTCCAGAAGCTTTCGCCACAAAGCTCTTGTTACGCGGATCAGCTAAAAGCGAATCTTCGCTCATCAAAATATCAGAAATAGCGGCTTCCTAACGCGAACAGCTGAAATCGAACTGCAGTGCAGCGATAGGAATTGATTATGCAAGAACAAATAGCCGTATGGCCGACTCGAAATCCCATAAGCGACAACTCAAAGCCGAATCCCCTTCTCACGACCGGCGAACCCCAAAACTTGTTCGCTCGAGCGAGCGGAAACAGATGGGGATAGAAAATTACTACCAACGAACCTTTAGAGAACTCGCCGACATCAAAGAAGCATTGGATCGAGTCATGGCCGTCGCCATCGCGGATCGCGACGGAACGATCATTCATGTCAACGACAAGTTCTGCGAGCTCTACCAATACTCGAGAGAAGAACTCATCGGAAAGAACCATCGCATGCTGAAATCGGGATTTCATTCCGAGGAGTTCTACGAAAATCTTTGGAAAACCATTTCCAGCGGCCACGTTTTTTCGGGCGAGGTCAAAAATCGAGCAAAAGACGGCACTCCTCGTTGGGCTTATATGGTCATCGTTCCATTTTTGGACGAATACGGCCACCCTTATCAGTACGTATCTTTCAGAACCGACATTACTCCGATCAAAGATGCCGAAAACGAAAAAATCATGCGCCTCAAGGCAGAATCAAGCGCCATATCTGCCGAGGCCGCCGTTCAAGCTCGAGATCGCTTCGTGTCGATCGCGGCACATGAGCTCAAAACTCCGATCACCTCGATCCAGCTGGTCATCGACCTACTGCTCAAAAAAGTTCAAGGAGTACATACCTCCGAGGAAATGACCATTATTCGACATCTTTTAGATACCGCGTCTTTTCAGGCCAAAAGGCTGAACACTATTATCAATGATCTTTTGGACGTGTCTCACATCTCCTCGGGGCGACTCAGACTGAAAGTCGAGTCTGTCAACTTAAGCGAGCTCGTCAAGAACTTGATTACGCAATCGAAGCCCGATCTCGATGCAGCAGGTTGTGAAATCAAACTCGAAATCCAGGAACCTATTTATGCAGTCGCGGACAAAGCACGAATCGAGCAAGTGATTGTCAATCTCCTCAGCAATGCGATGAAATACGGACAAGGCAAGCCGATCCATATTTCGCTCAGTCTTGACGGA
>CAZCBS010000427.1:0-3164 GCA_964496965.1 uncultured Bacteriovoracaceae bacterium | reverse complement strand
CTGCGATGAAAGTCGAGAAATTCGGCTCGCGTCGTTACCGTCGTAAAACACTGGAAATCTTCTTCAGCCAAGGTATCCAGAAACTCAGCCATCTCTTCAGCGTCGTCGCGCGCTTCGTAGGTCAGCGAAATAAGAACATTGGTGTCGAGAAGACAGCCGCGTGCAAATCCCTGGCTCCCGCACTCTCGGGTGCATGGTGAAACACCGTTTTACCAAGTGCTGGGGCTTCGCGAAGCTTAACGGATCTACGAATTCGTGTTTCAAAAACCTTGGGGCCAAAGTTTGAAACCAGCGTGTCCCATGTTTGGTTTGCGATGTTGGTTGGATCAACAAGCGTGAGGAGATAACCCAAGACCTCAAGTCTTGGATTTGTGCCTTTCTGGATTTCCTCAACCTCAGCAAGCAGCTCTTTGATCCCCATCAATGCGAAATAGCCGGAGTCCACAGGAACGATCAGCTGAGTGGCTGCGTTCAGTGCCGAGTTCATGAGCGGTCCAAACGTCGGAGGCGTATCGATAATGATAGCGGAGTACTTTTCTCTTAATGGCTGAAGCCGTTGAGCTAAGCGAAGCTCTGAGTTCGTTAGCGCGACCATTTCGCGCTCAACTCTTGATAGGAGAGGCGTTGCGGGGATCAGGTCGAGTCCGTCGCCTTTATAAATCGCTCCTTCAATCGGAAAGCTTCGATCACGAATCAGATCTGCAATTGACGCTTGAATGTTCTCAAGTTGAATGCCAACGCCTTGCGTAGCGTTGCCCTGCGGGTCGAGATCCACGAGAAGGATCTTAAGATCCTGAAGAGCCAAGGCTTGCGCAAGATTGATTGCGGTAGTCGTCTTACCGACTCCGCCTTTTTGATTAGCGACTGCTATGACAGGAGTTAAGCGCTCCATTTTTTATTCTCCATCCTTGTTGACAGTGACTAGGCACCTCTTTAAGAATGGAGGTGTCCAGTACAGGAGCCGCTTTCAAAAGTAGCTCCGCTGAGTTTGAAAAGAGTCAGCTTCAGATCCGCCAAGATGAGAAAGCTGACAGCGATAAGATACGAAGGGCCTGAGAGAAATCTCAGGCCTTTGTCGTTATGGAGGGGTCATCTTGCGCGTCCTCCGTTTTTCGAATTTGACTAGGGGTGTAGCACTGGTGTAGCAAGCGGATCTAACCACTTGCAGAATGATTGCTACTTTTCTAGCGAGATTCGACAATAACGGCGGAGTGTTTGCCGGGATAAAACAGGAAAAGTCTTCTGCTTCTGGTGCGTTATCGTTTGAGCGTACCAAGTCCTCCGGAGCCGAAGGTCGGAGGTTCGAATCCTCTCGGGTACGCCATTCTTTAGCTCAAACGTAAATCTTTCGAACTTTCATTCAGAATTTCCCCGTTCTCACAAAAAAGCCAACCGCCCGCAGGACTCCTTCGTTCATCACCAGAGGTGCCGGAACCAAGACGACTGTCCAAGTGTAGATAAGACGCAAGGAAGCGCTCTTGCGAGGAATCTTCCGTTCCCCAAGAATGACTAGGGCTTGAATGCCAAAATAGATCAGCATTGATCCTATTACATTCACCCCGCAGAAAATATAGAGCGGGACGTTGATCAAAAGCTCGTGCCATAGCCCGGAAATAAAAAACGCTAAAAAGAGCCCCGTTATAGGTCGATCCCGATATCGATTGAAAATGATTTGCCTCAGCCAATCGGCCCCCCAAGTAGCCCATCGCATTCCCCAGAATTCCGACAGGCTTTTGGAAAGCGGTGGATATTGGAAATGTGCAGGAAAGAGCTAGTACGGTTATCCCAAACCAGATTGCGAGTAGTGGTGAGAAAATCATCTAAATCGGCTCACTTCGAGTCGATGATTCATAAGAACCTTTTGTAATCGACCCCTAAAGCTTTGCCGATACGAAGTGCTAATTTCTTTCCGATGGGGCGTTCTCCTTTTTCCATTTTAGAAAGATCGCCCTGGGTCATTCCAATTTTTGCGGCCATTTCCTTTTGGGTCATTTCCAGCCGCAAGCGAACTCCCCGCAGGGCAATGCCCGGGGTCTTGGTCGGATCAGCGAGATCAGGAAAGAGCTCGGTCGCATCGATGAATCCTTCATCGCTTTCATCCAGCTGTCCCAAAAGAGTTTCTACCGCTTGAGCGGCATCTTTAGGGACCAAATAAAGCTTCTTCTTTTTGCCCTCGCTGATCTCGATCTTAATAAGGGGCATCTTCGCGACTACCGACATACGTCACCTCCAGAATCTTAATTTGCGCATCCGTCACTTCCCAAACCGCGACAAAGCCGTAGTTCAAATGGCAGTGATAACGGCCATGCGTTAACTTCGAGTAATTTGGCCATTCATATTGAATCGGACCGAGTTTCGACAAGTCCACGAGCAAGGCCTCAAATAAATCCCTTACTTTTGGAGGGAGCTTCTTTGCCCGCTTAGCGGCTTTATTCGAGATATGAACGGTCCAGTTCATTGTAATCATATTATAGCATTTTTGCTATATTGTCAAATCCAACCACCGTGGACCATTACCAACGCCCCACCGGAAACTATCGAACCTAAAAAGTTCGAAACTCTTCCAATTGGGAACGCCATCTTCAACTGGGGCCATTCCGGACACAAGAGACTCAAAATGAGTTGGCCCGAAAGTCCTTGGTAGAACTTTCGGGCCAACTCACAACCACTCTTTTTTGATCAAGCTCCGCTGGGCGACTCTGTTCTCGATGCAAATTCTATGGTGCCGATACTGTTGCCGTAACTACGTTGCCAGTTGTTGATCTCGATGCTTTGCCCAGCGCGTGTTGCTTATGATTTAATCATCGGACGCAGCTGTTTAGATTGATCCAGAGTTTATATTCGGATCTCTTAATAATCTATCATATTGATATAATTATCTTTTTAATCTCCCTACTCCGCTGTTCAATGAATGCAATCATTTCTCGTGGATCAGGGACTGCGACTTGTTGTTTACCCGTATTATAATCATCAAGCGCCGCTTGATAATACGGAAGCGCCTCCGAAAACCTTTTCATATCAAATAGTACATTGGCGATATTCAATTTAGGTGCCGGTTTGAGATTAGGATTTGTCTCGGCCTTCTTTTCCAGATCTAGATAAAGCTCCAATGATCTCTCGAGCTCACCGGCATATGCATAGAAAGCAGCATCCTGAAACTGCCT
>CAZCBS010000426.1:0-3173 GCA_964496965.1 uncultured Bacteriovoracaceae bacterium | reverse complement strand
GGTGCGTTGCGGCCTGCGTCACGAGGACGTTCAATTAATGGGGGGCAGCAGGCTGAATGACGGACGAATGGTAGAAATGCGAACCGGCGAAGGAAAGACGCGGGTTGCCACTCTTCCAAGCTATCTCAATGCGCTGACCGGCAAAGGCGTGCACGTCATCACAGTCAACGACTACCTGGCTCGCCGCGACGCCGCCGACATGGGTCGCGTGCATCGTTTCTTGGGTCTGACGACGGGCATTATTGTTCACGGCCTTTCGGACTCTCAGCGCAAAACCAATTACGGCTGTGACATTACTTACGGCACCAATAACGAATTCGGCTTCGATTATCTTCGCGACAATATGAAGTTCCGACTCGAGGACTACGTCCAGCGCGAGCTCAATTTCGCGATTGTCGACGAAGTGGACTCCATTCTCATCGACGAAGCTCGTACTCCGCTCATCATCAGCGGTCCAACCGACGAAACGACGGATCTTTACTACAAGATCGATCGCACCATCATTCTGGACGGCGGCCTCACAAAAGAGACCGATTATACGGTTGAGGAAAAAACCAAAACCGCATCGCTCACCGAAGCCGGCGTGGAAAAAATGGAACGCCGTTTGGGAATCGATAACCTTTACGATCCAGTTCACATCGAGCTTCTGCACCATGTGAACCAAGGACTTCGCGCGCACGTTCTTTTCAAACGCGACGTCGATTACGTCGTTCGTGACGGCGAAGTCATGATCGTCGACGAGTTCACGGGCCGCCTCATGCCGGGCCGTCGCTGGTCCGATGGCTTGCATCAAGCGATCGAAGCAAAAGAAGGCGTTCAAATCGAGAACGAAAACCAAACTCTCGCGACGATCACCTTCCAAAACTACTTCCGTATGTACAACAAGCTTTCCGGAATGACCGGAACCGCCGATACGGAAGCCACAGAGTTCAAGCAAATCTACAAACTCGACGTCACCGTCATTCCGACTAATCGCGCGATGGTCCGCCTGGACCAAGCCGATGTCATCTACAAGTCGGAAAAAGGCAAATTCAAAGCAATCTCCGAAGAGATCAAGCGCCTTCATGATAAAGGACAACCTGTTCTGGTCGGAACGGTTTCTGTCGAAAAATCCGAACGCCTTTCTCATCTCTTAAAAGGTCTCGGAATCAAGCACAACGTTTTGAACGCGAAACAGCATGAGCGCGAAGCAGAAATCGTCGCTCAAGCCGGACGCAAAGGCTCCGTCACCATCGCCACCAACATGGCAGGTCGCGGTACCGATATTCTTCTCGGCGGAAATCCAGACTTCCTCGCTAAACACGAAGCAGGAGCTGCTCCATCAGGCTCTGAAGTCACCGAAGAAGAAAAAGCCGAACATCAGCGAAAACTCGATGAAGCTCAGAAAAAATGGCGCGAGCTCTGCACTCGCGAACGCGATGAAGTGAAGACCGCAGGCGGTCTCTTCATTCTCGGAACGGAACGCCACGAGTCTCGCCGTATCGACAATCAGCTTCGCGGCCGCGCAGGCCGTCAAGGCGATCCAGGCGAAAGTCGTTTCTATCTTTCCCTCGATGACGATCTGATGCGCATCTTCGGAAGCGTCAATATCGGACGCTTCATGGAAGAAGACATGCCGATCGAGCATAAGTGGATCACCAACGCGATCGCGAACGCTCAAAAGAAGGTCGAAGGCCATCACTACGACGTTCGTAAGCATCTTCTCGAGTACGATGACGTCATGAACCAGCAGCGTAAAGTCGTTTACGCCTGGAGACGCGAAGTTCTCGCTCAATCCGCGCTCAAAGACATGGTTTTCTCCATGGTCAAAGAGCTTTCGAACAATGTCGGCGAAGAATTTTTCCCTCGCGGAAAACTTCGCAAGGAAAACGGCCAGTCCCATCTCGACATCAACGAGCTGAACAACGCCGTTCGCCAAACTTTCCAAATCGATTCCAGCATTCGCGAAGCGGACATCAATCCATTCAACAATGCCGGACTCGCCAAGCTCATCAACGAAACCGCTGAAAAAGCTTACGCAAGCAAAGCTCAAGACTTGGGCCCCGATATGATCGGCCAAGTCGAACGAATGATCCTTCTCACGACGATTGACCATCTCTGGAAAGATCATCTTCTCGCCATGGATCATCTGCGCGAAGGCATTAACCTCAATGCCTATGCTCAAAAGGACCCTCTGATTGAGTACAAAAAGCAGGGTTTTAACTTCTTCCAAATGATGATGGGTCAGATCACGACCGATGTCGTTCGAAAGATCTTTGCCGTGCAATTGGCTCCAGCCGATGAAATGCAGGCGACGGGCGAAGAAGAAGCCCTCGAGCACGAAATGGCCGAGACCTTCCCTGAGCAATCGATGCAGTACAATATTTCTGACGATGGCTCGTTGATCCCGACCTTGGGCACTCCATCCCAACCAGAAGCAGCCGCACAGCCTGCTCCTGCGCCAGATCTCCTGTCCCAAATGCGCGCTCCACGCCAAATGAACATGAGCCGTGGCCCAGTCGGTGGCGGCCTCATGGCAGCCGGTGCGGGCGGCCCAATGGCAACCCCAGTGCCATCCGCAGACCCTATGGGTGGCGTCGACAAGGCCGGCAGAAATGATCCATGTCCTTGCGGAAGCGGCAAAAAGTACAAAAAATGCCACGGTAGCTAAGTTAAGCTATACTGGGAATGAATGACGGACGATTCCCAAAAAAACGACGAATCCGATAGCAGCTCTGGCGATCAGCCCAGCGAGTTTAAGCTGAATGAGTTCGAGTTCAATGCTGCGGATATTCCGGGGCTGAACTTGGCTTCGGATTCGCCTGTAAGTACCGATTCGGCTGCAGACTTAAACGCGCACGTGGAGATGCCATCACCTACTTTCGATGCCACTGCACTCACCTCTGCCATTCAGTCAACAGATGAGAATGCAGCAGCAGAAAAAGTAGCAACCCTATCAGAAGCTGAAGCCTCGCCCGAGCCTTCGCCAGAAAACAATCCCGTCACAGAGACTCCTCCCATCGGAGAAGAGCTCGTCAGTACGCCAGCAGCGGCTGATACCATTCAAAAAGTAAAAGAATTTTCCGAAAAAATGCCGATGGAAAAAGTGCAGGTTCCTGCCGCTTTTCCATTTAGCTTATTGATCGACGGCGAACTCACTCCCGAAGAAAAAGAAAAACTCGTCGACGTGATCT
>CAZCBS010000425.1:0-3174 GCA_964496965.1 uncultured Bacteriovoracaceae bacterium | reverse complement strand
GGGCAACTAGCTTAGCAGAAACAAGGGTGGACCCAAGTATCGCCCCGATCCGCTATAATCGGATCAAAATCTACGAATTCGTTTCCGTCGACTCGAAGATCAAATTCATCCCGAAAACCGCCCTGAGCTGGGCGTCCTACCAAGGGCGGGTGGATGTGACTGTGAAGGTTGAAGGAAATCTTTGTCAGCTGGATCCAAAATCACTTGGAACGCTATCGAGCAATGTGAACGGCAAATGGCAAATTGAATTAGTGGGCGGAGCCCCGTTCGTCGAAAAAACTGTCGGATGCCCCATGTTCTCACGTCCAATCGACGTGACTTTCTCTCTCTACGTGGATCAGAGCGTACGAGAAGGCGAGACGCTCGATAGAAGCTTGGGAACCATCTCGGCACTGGGAAATCCAAGGACAGCCAATCCACCCAGTGAAGTGGAGCTTCATATTCGCGGAAACGGCAGCCAGATTGACGTAACTGCAGAGAAAAACGAATTGAACCAGGAATGAGCTTTCGATGTCGAAGACGCGGGCGAGGGTTCGGCCAAGCCCGTCTTAGTGTGAGACTAGATAATAACTCGCTATCTGACTATTGAAGGAGGTACCTTCCAAATGAAGAAGACATCAGGACGCGAATTGGCAAAGCAGTTCGGAATTTCCGCGGCCAGGGGAATGGAAGCTGTGATTAAAGCTCAATTGATCTCGGCTGTTTTAGATGCCGTCAAGAAACAGAAACTCACTCACGCGGAACTCGCAAAACGTTCTGGCCTCCCACGGAGTGCCGTTACCGGCATCCTTTCAGGAAGCCTACAAAAAATCACAATTGATCGAGTCTTGAAACTAGTCGAAGCAGCAGATCTGATTGCTGAAGTGAAGGTGAAATCGGCCGCTTAGCAGCCGTGGGGACCCTTCGGTCGCCGACGCGTCTACTGTGGAAAATGGTCGGGGCGACGCTACATTGGACGAACCAAAAGTCGTGATGCATAAACATCCGCATCATCATCGCCTGATTACAAAAACGAAGACTTCTTGAGCAGGTCCGGCAATCTGATTTGTATAGAAGGACCTAGTCAATACTGAGCCCATTCTGAACATTTACTAGCCTTGCCCCGGCTATAAGTGTTGGAACTTATTTCCAACACTTTGTTTGAAAAATCATTGCGTTGCGTCATCTAGCGGGTTAAAAACCGCCCCGTGATGAGCGAAACGGCATTTTACAGAAAACGCTTAAAAGCGGTCCTGGCGGAGCGATGCGATCGAAACCCGCGATATTCCGTGCGGGCTTTCGCAAACGGCATCAAGATCGATGTCGGCACCGTTTCCCGAGTTCTTTCGGGCAAGCAGATCCCCTCCTTTAAGCTTTCTAAGCGACTAATGGATGGGATCGACTTGGTCCCCGAAGAGCGCGAGCTTTTCTTGGCCTCCGTGGCCGAAGCTCAGCGAGACCGAAATCTAAAACGCATTAGCCCCGCATTCGAAGCGATTCAGGGCCCAAAGCTTACGCCAAAACCTCTGGATATCGATTTCTACCGAGTGATTGCGGATTGGTATCACATCGCAATCATGGAGCTGACTTTCACGGAGGACTTTGAGTCCTCTCCTGCGTTTGTCGCCAAAGAACTTGGAATCTCTCAAACCGAAGCCGCCTTGGGAATTGAGCGATTGCTCTCCCTTGGGCTTCTAAAAAAGAATGCTTCTGGAAAACTCGTTAAGTCAGAAGAGCAGCTCTCGACTGCAGACAAAGATCGCACGACGTTGGCGCTGAGAAAAAATCAGAGACAGCTTTTGGAAAAAGCGATCGAGTCGCTTGAGAACGATCCGATCGAAGAACGCAACATGACCTCGATGACAATGGCAATCGATCCGGAAAAGCTGCCCATCGCCAAACAAATGATCCGCGAGTTCAATCAAGCCCTTTGCAAGTTTCTCGAATCCGGAAGCAGAAAGCGCGTCTACAACTTAGAAGTGGCGCTCTATCCGATTCAGAAAAATCCAATCAACCGAATCAAAAAAAAGGAGAAATAAAAATGAAAACACGAATTGAAAAGTTCATTCTGTTATTTACGCCAGTGCTCATCGGCCTTGCGCTTTCCCAAGCAAGCTTCGCCGGAACCGAAGGACATGGAGGAGACGGGTTTGTGAACGAGGACGACTGCACTGACTGTGGCGGTGCTCCTGTTGAAGGCCCAAACTTTGAGAAGACGCAAAAGGCCTTTGAACGAGGCGTGGCTCCAAAGCCAGAGCAGCTGGTAGGCACTTGGAAGCGCGTTTTGGGTGCACCTTGGGATTGGGAGATGAGCTACTTCTACTTTGGTGAGGAACGTGAAGTAGGCTCGAATAGTTCTGGCTTCAAAAACAAAGATGGGTCGGATGTTTCCACTCTTTTGATTTCAACACAAAAGAATGATTTTGATAATGAGACGACTCTTTACTACTCGTTCCTTAACATAATTGAAAAGGATCAAAATCAGGGCCCTTATGAAGGAGAGTTTCGTTCAAACTCATTGTGTATGTCGCATTATGCATACAATTATACGTACAACGAGAAGTTACACGATTTCGATCATCCAGGGCAGATTTATAAGTACGCCTCTCAATCCTACGCTTGTAAATTAGTGCGGGGTCGAACCGATCTCTTGTTATGCAGTGAGACTTTGTACGGAAGTTGGGGTCGCCATGCCGACTACATAGGAAAAGTCATGGGATTCGTAGGATACAAGAAGGTCAAATGAGCCTCACTCGCTTATTTCTCCTTATGATCGGAGTGCTTCAGAGCCTGAGCGTGCCTCAGGCTCTGGCCTCAGTCGCTCAAATTCGTGAGCCACTCATCGCGAATTTAGCTGATGGTAAGCCCGGATTTGCACTATCGGAAAAAGCAAGCGCAGCCGTTTTCGGACAGAGTGAGAACGGCCTCAGGCTCGCGGTTTTTTCAGAAGCCGCAAAACGCTGTGATCTGGAAGAAACAGAAATTTTGGAGCAGCTTTCACATGAGCTCGACGATCCTGTGCTTTGGACGACACTCGCGCAAGCGTTTGATAGCCCGTTAGAGAAGGCGAAAAAGATTCGTTTTACCTTGTTGGTGACAGGATTGGAGGAGAACCGGCATACCTTTGAGAGTTTTTTTCTTAACACTCTTCCAGATTTGCATCAACGAGTAATCGACTATGATGTTTCTTCTTAA
>CAZCBS010000424.1:0-3234 GCA_964496965.1 uncultured Bacteriovoracaceae bacterium | reverse complement strand
GGCCCGGTGCGGTACGAGTAGGGGAAGAGATGGATAAGGGCCATCCGAACAGCGCGATGGAGGAGATTATGGAAATCTCGCTTAATGCCTCAAATCCGATTCCTGGCATGCTGGAGAATAACGAGTACACAAAATTTATTGATCGCGGAAAGCTGACTCCCGGGATTTTCGTTTTTCGTTTCAAGTGCGCGGGAACCAGTCACTATTTTTGCGTCAGTCTTTCGCCGCAGCGACCTTCGAACCTCGATGAGTTCGAAAGCCGGCTCAGAATGCTCAGGCTTCAAATCGAAGTGACCGGAAAAAACATCGAGCAATACATGGGCGTCGCGAACTTGGTTTATCGCGACGATGCCACGGGCCTGTATAACACTCGGTATCTGAACTATATTTTGGATCGAGAGATCGCGCAGTCCAAGACGACGGGGAAGTCCTTCGCGGTACTGTTTATTGACGCTGATCGGTTCAAAGGAATCAACGATACCCATGGTCACCTCGTAGGAACCAAGCTGTTGAACGAGCTCGGCGAGCACTTCAAGCGCTTCGTTCGGGAACGGGATACGGTGTTTAGGTATGGAGGCGACGAATTTGTGGCGGTCCTCTCGTCCTGCGATCTTCCGACGGCGCGCGTTGTCGCGGAGCGTATTCGCGACTCCGTCGAGAAGCACGTTTTTTTGGCGGATGAAAGCCTGAATCTCCACTTTACGGTGTCCATCGGAGTCGCGATTTTTCCTGAGCACGCAAAATCCAAAAAAGAAATTATCGATGCCGCCGATCATGCGATGTATGATGCTAAGAAGACCACTCGCAACAGTGTTGCGATCGCTGGTGTGCCCCAGCCGAAAAGAATCGGGCAAGGCACTAACCCGGGCATGACACAAGGGAATGCGCAAAGAGACGCGCAAAATGTGGCTTCGGGCAACGCAAAGGTCGTAGTATCTAAAAAACGTTGATAAAAAGCGGTGATCAAAGTGAGTGCCCCGTTGATTTCTTCAACTGAAAGCGCATCGAACGAAGGAGTGGAAGCTCTTCCTCCTGCAAAGCCTAAGTACAAGCTTGTCGTCAGTGATTTTCACTTGGGCAAAGGGCGCTATTTCGCTGACGGCACTCAAAATATCTTGGAAGATTTCATCTACGATCGCGAGTTCAGCGAGTTTCTCAACTATCACCGTTCGGGTCCGTTCGCTGACGCGGAAGTCGAGTTGGTTCTCAATGGCGATATCCTGAACTTGATCCAAATGGATACCTGGGGCGTCTATACGCATATGGTGACCGAGCGAAGCGTGATTCGCGCGGTCGAGAAAATCGTCGCGGGCCATCCTGAGTTTTTCCAGGCGCTGAGGAGATTCGCCGCGACGCCCGGGCACTCGGTGACGTATATCGTTGGCAATCACGATATGGGAATGCTTTGGCCGGGGCCACGCAAAGTTTTTCAAGACGCGGTCGGCGCGCCAGTTCATTTTTGCGATGTTTCCTATCAGGTCGACGGCATCTATATCGAGCACGGTCAGCAGTACGAGCGGTTTGCCATGTCGGATATGAAGCGACCCTTCATTACACGCGGTCTTCCCGAGCCTGTTCTCAATCTTCCGTGGGGATCGCTTTTTGTCGCGATCGTGCTTCCCTATGTGAAGCAGAACCGGCCTCACATCGATAAAGTTCGGCCGTTCTCTGCTTTTATTCGCTGGGTTCTGATTCATGATCTTTGGTGGGGAATCAAGACGGCTTTGACCGCCGCGAAATTCATTCTCGATACCATGCTGATTCGCCGCCGGTATCAGATTCAACAAGGAGTTCGCGCCACGATCGGGCTTTTAAAAGAGATCACGCTTTATCCGAGCTACGATAAAATCGCTTTTAAGATTCTCGAAGAGAATGACGAAGTTCACACCGTTATCTTTGGTCATACGCATCTTCTTCGCTACCGCCGCTGGCGCGAGGGGAAAGAGTATTTCAACGAGGGGACCTGGAACGAAACGACCAATCTCGAGCTCGATGACTATGGTCGCGCCACTCGTTTGACATACGCATTTATCGAGTACCCGCAGCAAGTCCCCGAAGCCGATGCCGCCGCCGGTACGGCCCGAATCAGACCGAAGACCCGCCTCAAGCAATGGAACGGCGTCTGGCGTCCCGAGTCCGAAGTTCTCATTTAAAACAAGGGTTTCGCCAAAAGGTATGCCATACCTTTTTGTAGCGCAGGTGCGTCATTTTTTGACAGCCTGGGGCCGAATCGATAAGGTGATCGACGAGCCTATGAAAGTCCCAACTGTTATCGCCGTTATTCCCGCACGCTATGCCTCCACTCGTCTGCCGGCTAAAATCTTAGCGGATATTCAAGGCAAACCGATGATCCAATGGGTGTATGAGCGCGCTAAGAAAGCTCAGGGAGTGAACGAAGTCTACGTAGCGACGGATGACGAGCGCATTGCCGCCGCGGTTCGGGGCTTTGGTGGCAAAGTCGTCATGACTTCGGCTGACATTCAAAGCGGGACCGACCGGGTGGCCGCGGTTGCTGATCAAGTGCCGGGCGATATTTTTGTGAATGTCCAAGGCGATGAGCCCATGATGGATCCTCGGGCGATTGAAGAGGCGGTTGAGTTGGTTCGCTCGGGACGCTTTTCGATGTCGACGGTGATGTCGCCGCTCAAGACCGAAGCGGAGTTAAATGAGCCTTCCGTCGTGAAGGTCATTGCAGATCGATTGGGGCGAGCTATTTATTTCTCTCGGCATCCGATTCCTTATAGCCGGGGTCCGCGGCCAGAGATGGGTGCGTCGTTTGTCTGCAAGCGTCATGTCGGACTGTATGTTTATGACCGGGCGACTTTGATGAGATTCAGAAGTTTGCCGGTTTCTGCGCTTGAAAAGGCTGAAGTCCTCGAGCAGCTGCGGGCGTTGGCGGATGGGATTTCGATCGGAATCACCGAGGTGGACTTTATGTCGATCGGCGTCGATACCCCGGAAGATCTTGAGCGAGTCAGGCAGGCTCTTAAAGATTGAGTGAAATCGATAAAACCGTTACAACCTGATAAAAAACAGCGGGGATCTCATGGCGAAGCAAAAAAAATACATTTTTGTCACGGGCGGAGTGCTTTCTAGTATCGGAAAAGGCATCAGCGCTGCTTCGATCGGCATGCTGATGGACGCTCGAGGCATCAAGGTTTCCATGATCAAGATGGATCCTTATCTGAACGTCGATCCGGGAACGATGAGCCCGTTTCAGCATGGCGAAGTTTT
>CAZCBS010000423.1:0-3273 GCA_964496965.1 uncultured Bacteriovoracaceae bacterium | reverse complement strand
TACCTTATCCTCCTCCTCATATTCGGATTCATGGCGAGCCGAACTTCGAACATCCGGAAGCATTTGATTGGCATTTGCTGCGGGATAATCTCGAGCGCTTAAAATCGGGCGAACAGGTCCCTACGCCCGTCTACGATTATAAGAGCAGCCGTCGGGCGGCCGAAGTCGAGAGGGTAGGCCCATGCAAAACGATCATCTTGGAAGGCATCTTTACCCTCTGGGACGCCGCGATTCGCGATCTTTTTGATTTAAAGATTTACCTGAACGTCGAAGCCGATATCCGTTTTATCCGCCGCTTGCATCGCGATGTTCGCGAACGCGGAAGAACGCTCGATAGCATCATTCGCCAGTATTACGATACGGTTCGGCCGATGCATCATGAGTTTCTCGAGCCGACTCGTCAGTATGCCGATATTGTGGTAGGAGAAGAGACGGATATCGCAGCGGATGTTTTAGCTGCCCGGATCAAGGAATTTGTTCAAGCCGGGGGGCAAAAGCTTTCGTCGAAAATCTCACAAGAGGAGTCTCTTTTTTGACCGCAAATTCAGTCCCTGGGGCACAAAGCTCTTTAAAGATTATTCCGCTCGGCGGCTTAGGCGAAATCGGAATGAACTGCATGGTCCTCGAATATGAGGACGAAATCGTCGTCGTTGACTGCGGTCTTCTTTTTTCCGATCTCGACCATTTTGGCGTCGAGTTCGTGATTCCTGATTTTACGTATCTCAAAGAGCGCGCGGACAAGATCAAGGCTTTCTTGATCACTCACGGCCACGAGGACCATATCGGCGCGCTTCCGTTCGCGATCAAAGCCGGGCTTCGCGCTCCGGTTTACGCCTCCAACTTTGCTTCGCTCATGATTCGGGAGCGTCTCAAAGAAGCCGGCCTCGAGGACCGCGTGGATCTTCGCCCTTTCAAGATGGGCGAGAGCTTTGGGTTCAAGCATTTTCAGGTCAAAACGGTTTCGGTCAATCACAGCATCGTCGACTCGGCCGCGATGATCATCAGCACGCCGCTTGGAAAAGTCATTCACACGGGCGATTTCAAGATGGATCCGACGCCTTACTTCGGAAGCATGATCGATCTCGACTCGTTCAAAAAAGCGGGCGATGAAGGCGTGCTTCTTTTGATGTCGGACTCGACCAACGTCGAGCGCCACACGCATTCGATCAGCGAGAGCGTCATCTATCAAAAGTTCGAGCAGCTTTTCGCCGCGGCAGAAGGTCTGACCGTCGTTTCGATGTTCGCCTCGAACGTCGCGCGTATGTCGCAGGTTTTGGATCTTGCGCGCCATTTCGGAAAGAAAGTCGCGATCTCCGGTCGCAGCATGGACCAAAACATCCGCCTTGCCGTCGAAGCGGGCTATATGAAAAACGTCGACTCGGTTTTGATCGGGCTCGATCAAGTCGAGAATTATCAGCGCAAGGACGTGATCGTTCTTTCGACCGGAAGCCAAGGTGAGCATCGCTCCGCTCTGATTCGGATCGCGAACGGCGAGCACGGGCAGATCAAGCTTCAAGAAGGCGATCTGGTTTTGATGAGCTCGAAGTTCATTCCGGGCAACGAAAAAGCCATTGGCCGCATGATCAATAATCTTTTCAAGCAAGGCGCCGAGGTTCTTTACGAAGCGGTTCACGACATTCACACTTCGGGACACGCGACTCGTCCTGAGCTTCAGAAGATGATGGAGATCACTCGCCCTCGATTCTTCTTGCCGATCCACGGCGAGTATCGCCATCTCGTGCATCACTCCAGGCTCGCTAAGGAAGTGGGCATTCGCCCTGAAAACATTCTCACCGCGGTGAACGGCGATGTTCTCGAGCTGACTCCGGATTCTTTCCGTATGACCGAAAAGCTCGAGGAGCCTCGCGTTCTGATCGAAGGCCGCGAAGGAAACGATATTTCCAAGCTCGTTCTCAAAGAGCGTCGTCAGATGGGTGAGACTGGACTGGTTTTCGCTCTGATGGTCAAAAACGTCGAGACTCGTCGAATCATCTCAGGCCCTGAGATCATCACCAAAGGTCTGACCGATGCTGGTCGTGAAGGTTTCCTGGTTGAAGAAGCCAAGAAGCTCGCGCAAAAGATCATCATTCAGTACGAAGACGAGCTTCGCCAGGGCATGTATCGCATGGATCTCCAAGAAACCGTTCGCGTAGAGCTGCGTCGCTTCTTCAACGCGAATGTTGGCAAGAAGCCGGTTGTTTTGCCGATTATTCTTGAGCTGTAGGTCTCGTCAGATTAACCGCAAGGCAGTAATCGAAAGCGCTCAAGTCCACATTTTGAGACCAATCAGGGGACTGATCTGAAATGGCAGCGATCTCGAAGCGTTGATCTGAGTGAAGCTTGGCGCAATAAATCTCAAGATCAGGTGAAAGCATTTTCACGGCTGTAGCATCCGTGAAGATCGCCGCTTGGCCTGGAGCTAAATTCTTTGTCGCGGGCTTGGCTGGCAGTTTTGAAAATCCATCCCAACCTAAAATCTGATAGTGGGCGGACTTAGGATTGTTCATGCTGAGGGCCATGTAAAAATAGCGCCGCAATCCATTACGAGTCATTTTTTCTTCGGCGAAGGAACCCGACGAAGTGTTTGCGAGAAACGCATGAGCACGACACGCGGCGTGCGTTAAAAAATCACCTCTTTCCGGACAAATCGGCGAATCGGAATCGACCATCGCACGCAGAGTGGGCCAGCCTCCAAATTCTTGTCGTATGTAAGATACGAAGAGGTATTGAATGGCGTAGCTTTCGCGGCTGGGAAGTGGCCGCTGGTTCTCAAGAACAGTGGGGATCGTTTTTGCAATTTGCAAATGCTTCAGCGTGAGATCAGGCTGCTCTCCACCTGCCGTATGTTCGATGAGTTGAGCCAGTCCTTCTTCAAATCCGGATTGAACACCGTGCTGATACAAAAGTGCGTGGGTCATTTCGTGCGCAAGGGATCTTAACCAGTAAGAGCGTTCGATCGGTTGGCAATCCAGCCCAATCGTGGGGCCGTCGAGATCTGCAAAATAGCTGCTGAAAGCTGCATCTTTTTTCGCAAAGTCAGTAAAGTCATCGATAACAACTCGAAGCTTTAGCGAAGCGACTTGATTTCGACTATCAGGAAAAAGGCGATCCAGGACATTCCAAAGAGAGCTGTTTTGATCGAGAATCGCTGAGAGTTTTCCTCTCACATCATTGGCTTTGAGAGCGCAGCTTTTGAGGGCGCGATCGTAAATCCAAAGATCGATGGGCATTGTGGGATCGGTGAGGTGAGTCGCATTTTCATCGGCTGCGGCC
>CAZCBS010000422.1:0-3311 GCA_964496965.1 uncultured Bacteriovoracaceae bacterium | reverse complement strand
GGGGTGCGGGCCCAGCTCTTAGGCCGCAAAATGAAAAGGCCGGGGGGTAACGCGGATATCGCGACTTCATCACGGTCGTTTTGATTCTCAAGGGTGAGGAGCTTTTTGACGACAACTGGATCTATATCCACGATCCTTCCGTCAAAGTCGGACGCATCCAAAATTTCAAATCCTGGTCACCAGAAATGGTTCCTGACGATTCGTACGGCTGCTACGGCCTTGAATACTTCTGCTTCGAGGGCGATGGGACTTGGACGAGTCCCGACGATCGCTTGATCGAGCTCGCGAAAAAAGAGCTTTATCAAATCGGCCTTGGAAAAAAATCACAGTTCATCCGTGGGTATGTCGTCAGACAGCCGAAAGCATATCCGGTCTATGACGAAGACTACTCGAGACACGTGGATACAATCCGCGGCGAGCTGGAGGCGAAGCTTCCTTCGCTGCATCTCGTAGGTCGAAACGGAATGCACAAATACAACAATCAAGATCACGCCATCATGACGGCCATGTTGACCGCGCAGAATATCCTCGCGGGCAAAAAGGTGTACGACGTATGGCAGGTCAATCAAGATGCCGAATATCACGAAGAAGGATCGACATCAGGGCTCAGAGACGTTCCAAAACGAGTCTCACATCAAGAGCAAGAGCCCGAGCAGCAACAACAAAATGCCGCTTAATCCTCTTAAACGCCAAGCGCTAGCGGTAGGAGCCCTCATCACCGCTCTACAACTAGCGCTGGCGTTTGGCCTTGCTCCAAGTCATCGTCCCACGGAAGCATACTCAAAACTCTGCGCGTGGGACTGTGGGTGGTACACATCGATCGCGCGTTATGGTTATCGCTCATCTATTCCGCCAACCCCGCAAAAAGCAGACTCATCCAACGTCGCTTTTTTTCCGGCCTTTCCGTATTTAGCGCGAGCGGCGCATTTAGGCCTTGGAATCAAGCCAGAAATCGCGCTTATCGTGATCGCTCAAGTTTTTGCCGTTCTTTTTTGGGCGGCCCTCTGGGCGCTCTTAAGAGCATGGAGAATATCCATCCAAGGATCGATTCTCGTCGTCTTGGCGACACTTGCGCATCCTGCGATTTTTTTCCTGGTCGCAGGCTATTCGGAATCTCTTTTTCTATCAACATTATTGATATTCATCCTCAGCTCCACGCGATCCTCCTCGATTTATGGAGCGCTATCGGGCATAACAATGTCCGCCACACGAATTGTCGGGATTCCGGTTTCATTTTTTCCGCTGATGACGGGTCTCTCAACTCAGGCGATCAAAAAACGTCAGATCTCGTTTCGAAGCCTATCCGCACTGACTCTGGCATCTATCGTCGCTTCGATAGGAGCCGTGGGCTTTCTGCTCTATTGCCAGCTCCGCTTTGGTCGCTACGATCTCTATATGGAAACGCAGCGCATCGGCTGGGGAATACAGCCCGACTACGCCGCCATCTTCAAGTGGAAAGAGTTTGCATATACTTTTGGTTTCGACCGTGTAGCAACGCTCCTGTCAGGAATGGCATTCGTGGTTTTCTTTGCGTTCGAGGCGACACTCCTGATCCTAAAGAAAAACCGAGGAATTGCCTGTAGACTTCCTTTGTATGCCGTTTCCTTCCTGGTTTTCTTTATCACGATCAGCGGCTTGAAAAGCCTCGGCTTTCGAAGCATGATTCGTTACACGCTTCCATGGCATATCTTGCTTTTACTTTGTCTAGCCCACTTGATTTCACGCCATTTTCGCTATTCACAAAAACTTTTGAACATATGCCTCGGAGTCGGCGTCGTTGCGGCTATTCTTGCAATTCGATTTCTTGAGGCTCCGCATCTGATCGACTTCTTAAACGGTCGGTGGTTTGCATAATTCAAGTAGGCTCAGGCCGCTTGATCTTGATTTTGGTCTGGCGACGTTTCGGACTGCGGCTTGAGCCTTTCGTCAAGCACGCGATTGATCACTCGCACTAAATCGGCTTCCGAGAGGCCCGCATCTCGAGCAGCCTCAAGTTCCACGATTCGCTCTTGAAGCCGGAACGCTCCGGACCATTTCTTTTCACGAACCGTGAGAGCAAGGATCCCTGTCGAAAACCCGAAAAGTCCAAGACTGAAAAGAAGTCTGGCATCCAACCAGTTCGGAGTCTCGGAATGCAATTGCTCGAAAACAAGAAACGCCGTCGAAAAAAAACTCAGCGCGGAGAGGAAACAAGAAAAACAAAGAAAATAGGCGATCAAAAAGAGCCTTCTGACTCCTTGAATCGCCGAAAGACAGGCGGAGAAGGCTTGCAGCTTCAGGCGCCGCTCGCCTTCTCCGACGATCTCTTTCAGAAACTGGTCAAAAAAGATTTCGATGACCCGTTCCATGGAACGATTACTTGGATTTACGTCCGACAAATACGCCGAAAATCACTGAAAACAGTGCGGCGAATCCAACATAGAACCATGGACGACGATGGGCGTCAGCATCGATTCGTTTGCCAGCTTCTTTGGAGTGCTCAACCACTCGGTCTTTCGCGATCTCAAGTTTTTGAACGGCTTTATCTTTCAACTCGTGGGCAAACGCATTACTCGAACGCATGGAACTTGACTCCTTTTTATATTAGAACAGGTATGCCAACTCTTCGGCATTCGAGTAGAAAACTTGAGACTAGAATTTGAAATCCATGGAGATCGAAATGAAAAAAATCCGCTTAACAATTCTCACCGCCGTGATTTCGTCAAATCTTTGGACAGTCGCTGCAAATGCGGCGCAATCGACACCCGTCGATGTGAAAGAAGGAGATAAAACTTACAAAGGCACTCTCTTCTATCCGGACAAATCCAAGAGTTCGCTCCCTCTGGTCATTGTGGTGCACGAGTGGTGGGGCAAAACCGAATACCCTGATATGCGTGCTCAAAAGATCGCGGACGAGCTCGGCTACGCCGCGCTTTCGGTCGATTTGTATGGCGAGGGAAAAACGGTTACCACACCGCCTGAAGCAACACAGATTTCTGGAGCCTTCTACAAAAATCCAGCTCTTGGGGTAAAACGCTTGCATGAGTTCGCAGCAGCTGCCCCTGCGGCCGCAAAAACCGCGGGCATTTCCATCGATCCTTCCAAAATCAGCGCCGTTGGCTATTGCTTTGGAGGCACTCAGGTTCTGAACCTGGCTCGCGCGGGCGGGCTTTCTGGAAACGAAAAGCTTCTGGGCGTCGTCAGCTTTCACGGTGGCCTTGATTCATCGCTTAAAGCGCAGGCCCCCATCGAAACAAAAATTCTCGTCTTGACGGGAGGTGCGGATCCCATGGTCGACGCAAAGCAAGTGGATGCGTTCAAAGCCGAGATGA
>CAZCBS010000421.1:782-3318 GCA_964496965.1 uncultured Bacteriovoracaceae bacterium | reverse complement strand
CGACGTCAATATCCGGAGGCTCGTCCCTCTCTCCCGAGATAAAGCGCTCGAACAAAAGCGTGGAGCGCGTCGGATCAACTGCCGTGATTCCCAAGCAATAACAAACAGCGGAATTCGCGGCCGATCCTCGTCCCTGGCAAAGAATTTCGCGACTTCTCGCGAACTCGACAATCTCCTGAATCGTCAGAAAATAATCCGAAAACCCCAGCTGCTCGACCAGGGCAAGCTCCTTATGAAGCAATGCCTGCACGGACTCCGGCACGCCGTGAGGATATCGTTTTTTCGCCCCCTCCCATGTCAGGTGAGAAAGATAGGCCTGAGCGCTCCAGCCATTGGGAATCCACTCGGAAGGATAACGATACTTCAGCTCGCTTGGGCAAAAAGCGCACATCTCGGCCACGTCCAAAGTGCGCGAAACCGCATCCGGCAAGTCGCGAAACAGTCTCAGCATCTGCTCTGCCGACTTGAGATAGCGCTCGCCGTTTGGAAATAGATTAAAACCCGCTTCTTTTAGAGGCTTTCCTACGCGAATCGAAGTCATCACATCTTGAAGGAAATGACGAGAATGAGAATGCGCATGCACATCATTAACAGCAACGATCTCGGCCCCAAAACGCTTTCTCAATTCAAGCGCTGATTCGGTTCGTTTGCGATCATTGCCATCTCGAAATCTCCCCAATGGAATAAAAACTTGATCACCTAGAGACTCGCGAAGCGCTTCCCAATAAAAGTCATTCTCACCCCTCTCTGACAAACAGAGACTAGGCAGATCGATACTGGGCAGCGCAATCCATCCTTTGCTTTCAGGGGGCGAGAGAAAATCCAGAAGCGTGTGGCACGCGAGCGGCGGTTCGGTTTCTGTCTGTTTCGGATGGTCCGCGGTCAGCGTTCGACATAAAAGGCCATAAGCTTTTTGGTCGCGCGCATGCAAAGTCAAAAGCGTTTCACGCTCAGGCGAAAACCGAACTCGAACTTCCGCTCCGACAATGAGCTTGAGCTCCGAATACGCTTTCTTGGCCTGATAGGCTTTGGGAATTCCATAAACGCCATTTCGATCGGCGATCCCGATCGCTGCAAGCCCAAGCTCCGCTGCCCGTTGAATCATCTCCTCAGGACTCGATGCTCCTGTGAGAAAAGAATAATGCGTTTTCGCCTTCAGCTCCGCATATCGCATTTTCACGACCTCGGCAGACGCAGCCAAACCAAGATTTCGACTAAAACTTCAATCAAAATAGCCATGCAAGTAGAGAGTGTCGGATGCGGGCGTTTGAAAAACCCAAAGATGCTCACCGGAGTCCGTTGCCAGCCGAAAATAGCTTCGCTGGAACTGACTGAACCACCATTCGCCGGATAAAATCTCAGGCCCCTCCGCCTGAATCACGCGCCACTTGCGCGATGAATCGGATAACTGAAGTGTTCCCCCGCTTTTATATAGAGGCGCGGGAGAATGAAGAACTCTCAAAGGCCTTTCAGGAAGCACATCTTGAATGGTGCTCGACGATTCGCTCTCTTTCTCCAAAGCGAGCCCCGAACGCTTGACCCAAGCTTTCTCAGGAAGATATCTCTCCACCGGATCGGCCAAAAACACCTGGTCTTTCCCAAGCTTTTCAGCCAATCGAGCAATCAGCGAATTCCAAGCCTCGACTTCTTCCTCGCGCGCGTCAAAGAAATCGCGCTGAGCGCCGACTCCGGGAGCGGTCTCCAAAATCTCAAATTCAAGATCGGTAACCGGCGCAGGCAAAGGCTTTTGCGAAAGATCAAATCCCAGTCGCTCTCGAAGAACCGGGATCAACCCGACGCTTGATCCTTGCGGCGCCGCAAGATCAAACCTCCAAACACGACTCACCTCATCTTGCGTGAGCCCCGAATAACGTTCCAGCCTGAGCCGAATCCGGAGCGAAGTCGCTCTTTCTCCTCTTCCACGAAGCCTGGCCATGGCTCGATCAATCACGGGCTTGAGCGAAAAAATCAGAGGCTCAAGATCGTGAAAAGGCTGTCCGATCTCAAACTGAAGCTTTTCAATGATGCGCTCCGGCGGCATGAACCTCGGCCAGGGAATCGAAGCGGCCTCGCGAATTCTTTGATGCAACAAAAGCCCGAGCTTTCCAAAACGCGAAGGAAGAGATCGGGCCGGAAGCGCTAAAAACTTGCAAGTCGTATCGACCCCCAGCTTCTGCAAAGTCTTGCACATTTCGCGCACCAGTCTCAGATCATCAGGATCCGCGCCGAATGGATTGGCATAATCCAAGAGCGCCTCAACCGGAAGATCCGCACGATTCTCTCGCGCATCGAGAATGACGCCCGAATCCGATCTGAAAAGCCGTGCGAGCGCAAGCGCACGAGGCGCATCATTCGCAAAGGAAATCTGAAAAGCGCTGTTAAACTTTTTTGCAAGAGCCCGAAGCCGCAGCGCCAGCGCTTCTTCTGAATAGATACCACGACATCTCCCGATTTCGAGAAAGATCGCTTCATCT
The DNA here is from genome assembly GCA_964496965.1 of uncultured Bacteriovoracaceae bacterium. Lineage (GTDB taxonomy): Bacteria > Bdellovibrionota > UBA1018 > UBA1018 > UBA1018 > CAZCBS01. The sequence goes on along the minus strand of CAZCBS010000421.1, from coordinate 844 downwards.
GAAACCGCCACCTGCGGCGTCCATCTTAAACAAGCCTCGGCAACTCGCAGGATCTCCGATCG
>CAZCBS010000421.1:0-772 GCA_964496965.1 uncultured Bacteriovoracaceae bacterium | reverse complement strand
TTGCACAAGCTTGTTAGAAGAACCCCAAGCCGCGAGCACGAGCCATGGCCCGCGACTTGGATCCTACTTATGAGAGCACCGACTGACTCACCACGAATGGCTTACTTAAAATCGGCGTCTCAAAACTTCGACGTTTCCTCGCTCTACCCGAATTTGAAGGGAGATAGGCCAGGAATCCCCAGGTTCTTCTCGAAGAAAAACCACTGCAGCTTGCGACTTCTCCGCGGAGAGTTGCATCGCCCTCAGTGCTCTTTCTTCGAAAATCGCCCGTCGAGACTCCTGACCTATCCCACCTCCATCCCCTGATTTACTCAGGAGTGTGGTGGTGGTGGAGGAAAACACAATGACCCCAAAAACCTGACTTCTCAGAATCTGCATCAATGCCCAAAGCGAGTTGCTCCCCGCCTCCGCAAAAAGAATCCGCTGCAGATGAGCCTTCCGCTGAAAAATCGCGTAAGGATAAACCGAAATCTGATCCTCGACCCAAGCCACTTTCAGGCTCGGATGCTCCGATAAGAAGCGAACAAGGAACTCCGTTTTCCCAGGCCCGCTGATCTCCGTCAACGCTCCCTTCGGAATCCCCTCGTCCAGCAAAGAAAAAGAAAGAGAGCTGCGGCTCCGATAGCCCGACGCCGCTCCAATCAACTCCCGAAGAGTGGCTAACGACGCATTCGCCAAGGCCATAATGATCTAACCCTCTCATGACCATCTCCGAATCATGCCCGCCAGAATGCCTTCGATGTTAAACCGTCGCTCAGGGTCCAACTTAATT
>CAZCBS010000420.1:0-3318 GCA_964496965.1 uncultured Bacteriovoracaceae bacterium | reverse complement strand
GCTTAAGATAAGGTTCTAAAAAACACCAAACCAAACTGCCCTCTTGCGTGAGGGGCCCCTGGGTTACGGACAATGCTGTACCCAGACCACACCTCTTACGATCGTTCTAAGTAGTAGATCACTGTGCTTAGAAAAAGCAGAACACGGGCAAGAACGATGAGTATCCACGTTTTCTGCTTTAGTTTTTCTAAGCGAATCCGATGGGAACAATAACGCGAGTTACTGTTCTTCATACAGATCACCCCCTTTCTTCTGAGGAAAGGGGGTAGATCTCCTTTCTACGCCGCTTGGTTTGGCTGTGGCACTCCTGAGCATAAGTCGTGCCTGAGAAAGTAAGATATAAGCGCGAACTAGCGGCGGATATCGGACTTTGGTCTATTAATTAGACTTTAATACCAGCCGCAAGCCTCTCGGCTAAACGAGTAATCGACCCCGCGCCCATGCAAAGAATCATGTCGCCGTCTTGGAATTCGCGAAGGATGCGGTCCTGAATCTCGGATAGATCACCAATATGCTCGATGCGTTGATTGCCGCCACCTGCTTTTGCAATATCAGCACAAAGAGAAGGGGCATCAACGCCTGGAATCGGATCTTCTCCGGCGGCATAAATATCAGACATATAAAGCACGTCAGTATTTCTGAACGCAGCCATAAAGCCATCGCGACAATGTAGCGTGCGTGAATAACGGTGGGGCTGAAACACCGTGATGATTCGACCTGGCCAGTAATTGCGCGCGGCCTGGAGAGTTGCCAGGATCTCGGTAGGATGATGGCCGTAATCATCGACAATCACGCGACGGCGCTGATCGTCTTTGTAGCGAATCTGAAAACGACGATCGACGCCGCGAAACTCGGATAAACCCTGAGCGATTTTAGCAAAGGGGATCTTGAGCTCAAGACCGATCGTGATCGCGGCGAGAGCATTCAAAACGTTGTGATTGCCAGGAACATTGAGCTGAACAACGCCGAGCTTTTCATGAGGCTGGCCAACGAAAGTGCGGCCGTAAACGGTAAACCCGGAGCCCAAGCCACTCAGCCGAACATCGTCGGCATAAAAATCCCAAAACTTAGAAAGCCCATAAGTCGTAATCAGCTTAGAGAATCTCTCTAAGCAGCGACCAATCCCGCGATCTACACCACAAACCGCAGCCTTGCCGTAAAAAGGTAGCTTCCCAACAAACTGGAGAAACGCATCTTCGATCGCGGAAAGATTTTTGAAATGATCCAAGTGATCATTATCGATATTGGTTACGACGGCGTAAGTCGCCGGCAGATGAAGAAACGAGCCATCGCTCTCATCCGCCTCGGCAACCACATACTTGCCCTGACCAAGCTTTGCATTGCCCCCCAGCGAATCGACTTTTCCCCCGATGACAATCGTCGGATCAAGCCCCGCTGAAGTCAGAACCGTCGCAAGCATGGAGGTCGTGGTCGTTTTGCCGTGAGATCCGGCAACCGCGATCCCGATTTTTCCGCGCATCAGCTCGCCCAGCATTTCCGCGCGAGGAATCACCGGCACGCGAAGCCTGCGAGCCTCGCGAAGTTCAGGGTTATCCTGGCGGACAGCTGACGAGATCACAACGACATGAGCGCCAGTGATATTCTCAGCCTGATGACCGAACTTGATCACGGCACCGAGCTTGGCGAGCCGCTTGGTCGTGTCGGATTCGAGCAAATCAGAGCCGGTCACGCGATAGCCTTGATTGAGAAAAACCTCGGCAATTCCGCTCATCCCAATACCGCCGATGCCGACGAAATGAATCTGTGTTTCCTCGTTTTTTCTCATAACCATTTCCAACTATTTCCTAAGAAGCTCAGCAACAATATCCGATGCCGCCTTAGGACGATAGAAGGCTGTGACAGATTTTTCCATAGCTTCGATCTGCGAAGGATTAGAAATCGCGTTTCGAATCAAGCGAGCAAGATCTTCGCCTTTCGAGGTTCCCTGTGGCATCAGAAAGGCGGCTCCTGCATCCGAGAAGACGCGCGCGTTTTTTTCCTGATGATTATCCGAAGCAAAGGGAAACGGAGCCAATACCGCCGCACGGCCGACCGTTGCGATCTCAGCAAGCGTTGAAGATCCCGAGCGGCAAATCAAAAGCGAGGACTGCCGATAGGCTTCAGGCATATCGTAGATGAACTTTTCAACGCGAGCTCCGGTGCCCGCGGCTTCGTGAGCGGATTTAACTCGTTCAAAGTCCTTCTCGCCGGTTTGATGGATCAACCGAAGCTTGCCCTTAAGATCCGAAAGATGCGGAAGCGCTTCGATCAAAAGCGTGTTGATTCCGAGCGCGCCTAGACTTCCGCCGAAAATAAAAACCGTGAATGGATCGCGCGAGGCGGACGGAAACCGCTCCATCGTGGATCGCACGGGATTTCCCGTCAAGATCACCGAGGTTGCGCGCTTTGGAAAGCGCTTTTCAGTTCCTGGAAATGCACAAAACACAGTATCGACCCAGCGGCCGAGGAGACGATTCGTCATCCCGGGAACAGAGTTTTGTTCGAGAATGGCGGTCTTTGCGCGAGTCAGACCGAAAAAGCGCAAAAGCTTCGCCGTCATCACCAAAGGTCCTGAGGCGTACCCGCCCACACCTAAAACGGCATCTGGTTTGCGTACAAGCAGAATGTAAATCGACTTCCAAAACGAAAGCGGAAGCAAAAGAAGAGTTTTGACCTTCTGAGAAAAACTCACTCGATTGAGTGACCCGAGATGCAAAAGCTCCAGCGAATACCCCGCGCGAGGAACAAGTTTTTCTTCGATCCCGCCTGATGCTCCAACAAAGGAAACGTCGGCTCGATCGCCCACTTGAGTCTTCCAGGTATCCGCAACTGCGACACCTGCCAGAACATGTCCGCCCGTACCGCCGCCTGCAACGATCAAACGTGGATTTTCAGTCGTCATTTTCGTGGACCTCGCGCAACACTCAGTAAAACTCCCACTGCAAAGAGATCGATCATCAATGCCGATCCACCATAGCTGATAAAAGGAAGCGTCAGTCCTTTGGTCGGAAGCAAACCCATCACGACCGCGATGTTCACAAAACCTTGAAGACCGAGGGCAAGCGTGATTCCCGCGGCGAGCAGCATCCCGAATCGATCCTGATATTGCTTTTGGCAGTTAAACGCGATGGTCAGCCCACGATAGATGAGATAGAGAAACGCGATTACAACCGCAACGACTCCGACAAAGCCCAGCTCTTCCCCAATCACCGCGAAAATAAAGTCGTTATGCGCCTCGGGAAAATAGAATAGCTTCCCTTTTCCGTTTCCAAACCCGAACCCCCAAAAATGGGCGTTTATAATTCCCGTCACCCGATT
>CAZCBS010000419.1:0-3335 GCA_964496965.1 uncultured Bacteriovoracaceae bacterium | reverse complement strand
CGGATTGAAAGCCAAGGACAGATCATCAAATACCCCGACGCTATTGCGACCATTGGAAAGTCCGGCGATTCATTGAGACTGGCCATCGAAATCGAGATCACACAAAAGCAAAGAAGCCGCTATGTCCAGATCATGAGTGCCTACGCATCCACGAAAGGAATCGACGGAATCATTTTTGTCGTTGCTACTGACGCCATCCGAAATGTTGTCTTGAGTACACTCAAAGAAATCTATTTTCCTCTGGAAAAGGTTTTCGTCGGATTTATCGATCTGAAAGACTGGCAAGCTGATCCGCTCAAGGCATCCACCTCATTGCGAGGAAATGTCATTCAGTTTCAAGATCTCGCCAAGCATCAAGTCGTAAAGCGGACCTCTTAAAGCAAATTCCGGCACTTCCAAGCCACTTCCAGCCTGGAATAGCTAAGAGCGATTTTTCAAATCGACTTCTTGAGAACTAAATCACGAATACAACAAGAGATTCCCCGCCGCCGCCTTGCCCTTTCTGTCCTCGGGCGGTTCCTGACCCCTCCCCCTCTACGATGGAAAGGGGTCAGGAACCTGAGGAAAGAAAAAGGCGGCGGCGGGGAATCAGGAGAGAGAGATAGAAAATGGAAAGAATAGATATAGAAAGTAAAAATAAAAAAATAAAAAACAAAGTAAGAGTAACGACGGATGGCCAGATTTTAGAGCAAGAGCAGTATCGAATTGTTATCAACAAGGAAGCAAATAGACAGCTAGAAGAATTCGTATCGTCGATCAATACCGGATTTGAAGGTGGCAAGGTTACAAGAGTTGATGTCGCAAATTACGTGTTCTCGCGCTTGAAAGCTTTACTGAGTGAATCCGATATTAAATCGATTCAGATCAGCTGCTTTAACGAAAAAGACGCTTTAGCTTCGTTAACGAAAAGTGAAAAAGATCTTCCCGACATTGTTAAGAAAGCTCTACGCGAGGCTTACGGGCTTCTTGATAGCCACAAAAAACGCGTGCCAAAGTCCTCGCCCGAGTTATCCACCGATCATTCTGTGGATAACTCGGAAGCATCCTAAAAACACTCTCCTGCGCCGCTAACTGAGCCAGTTCAAGATCGTGAATCCCTTGAATAGCAAGGGCTACAGGAGTATTATGGAAGGCAAGAACAATGTTCTTGAGCTACCAAGCTCATCGCTCTTTGAAAATCGAATAGATCGCGAGTGGCTTACAACAAAAGAAGCAGCTCACTTCCTTGCCGTCTCTGAAAATGCACTTAGGATCATGGTTTATCGAAACCAAATCAAAGTTTACAAATTCGGAAGACGGCTCAGATTTAAGATGTCGGACTGCCGGTGCTTAGTTTCCTTGAAAGGAGCCTAAGTATGGCAATACGAACTTATCTCGAAAATGGAAGAAAATATTTTGAAGTCTACGTGAATGGATCTGACTCCCGAGGAGTTAGAATCCAGCGCAAGCGAAATGGAATTGAAACTCTTAGAAAAGCTGAAACCATCGAATTTGAACTCAGGCGCGAGCTTGCACAACTTCGAGAAGAGAGAGTTCCGTATCGTTGGCATGAATGGTTCAAGGAATGTTTGCGAAGAATAAAAATCTCAAACGCACCTTCTACACATGAAAATTACGAGAAGCAGTTGAACAAATGGATCACTCCTCAGTGGAAGGATCTCGAACTTCAACAGATCACCAAAACTCATGTCTACAATCTGATTTTTCAGGATTTAGATGCAGGTCTTTCTCCGCATACGAAAAAGACCATCTTGAAGATGGTGAGAAGAATTTTTCAAATGGCGGTTGATGACGGACTCCTTGATCGAAATCCGGCAACGGGTGTTCAGGTCAAAGTTCCCGAAGCTGAGCAGAAAGTGCTTACCAACGCCGAAGTTGAAATCTTCCTCAAAGAAGCTCGTAATACGAATCATAGGTTTTTCCCGATGTGGTTCTTGGCCTTAAAAACCGGATGCCGTTCGGGCGAGCTTATGGCTCTGTGCTGGACCGACATAGACTTCGAGACAAAGATAATTTCAATCAGTAAACAATGGACCAACAAGACTGGCTTTGTGCCGACCAAGACACAAAGAAACCGAGTGGTGCCGATCTCAGATGATCTTTTGAAATTCCTTAAGGAGTTGATATTGAAAAATGGATCGGAAAGAGAGTTTGTGCTGCCGCACTTTCCTGAATGGGAGAACGGCGAGCAAGCTCGAATCACAAGGGAGTTTTGTGGGGCTATTGGGATTACATCTGTGAAGTTCCACGACTTGAGGGCGACGTTTATAACGAACCTCTTGTCGCGGGGCGTCCCGCTTGCTCAGGTCATGGCCATCGTTGGCCATAGCCAGCTTAAAACGACAAACTGCTATCTTAGGAAAGCAGGGGTCGATGTTAAGGGAGCAACGGATAATCTGGGCTACCAGTTACCTGAAGAGGGTTCTACAGCGCAGGTTTTCACGATTGTAAGACGTTGAAATGGTCTTTATAGGCTGCACCGAAGTCATGCTTCTTTTTGCTTCTTGCGATATTCGATATCTAATGGTTACAGGGGGTTACGGCTTTGGCCGCCACCCCGACCATATAAATCACTATCCGTACTTTTTTTCCGCTTCGCCCCAAGCGGTGACTCTCCGTAAAGATGCAGGTCAATCTTGTTTCCAGGCTTGACCACGATCTTCTTGATAAACTTTTCGACAAAGTTGCGCTGCTGAACGGGAGTCAGGTCGTCAAACCCGTCCATGAACTCCTTCAGCAACTTGTCCAAATCACTCAATCCTGCCTGCTCTAAAACTTCCTTCCTCGCCCGTTCCAGGGCATCCAAATCCCGTAACTTCTGTTCTCGTTGTTTTTTTGTTTCTGAAACCTGCTCTTCCAGCCACGGCATAAAGCCGTCTCCTTTTTGACCAGGCTTGAAGAGTTCTCCACGCAGTTTGGCTTCTCCGTCATCTAGGTCGGCCAATGCTTTTCGAAGAGTCTGGATCTGCGCATCTACTTTGGGCAGATTAGTTTGACGGCGTCTAATGGCTTGCTGAACTAAGCCCTGATAGAGATCGTGATCTTTGACATATGACTTGAACCTGCGAATGATGATGGGGTCAAGTTCGTCACATCGAATCCGAATTTTGTTTTTCTTGTTGTAGTAATAGCGATATTCGCGATTCTTTCCTGGCTGTCCGCCAAAGGACGTGTCGTCCTCAAAGAAAAGTAAATTCGAAAGCAGATAGATATGGTTGTCTCGGCCACTTCGTTTTTTCTTATCGTAAGTGTCCTTCAGTTTTTCTACGACCTTATCCAATAATTCAATTTCAATCAGTGGGCCATGGGGCAATTGAACCTCCTTAAACCGTTTC
>CAZCBS010000418.1:0-3346 GCA_964496965.1 uncultured Bacteriovoracaceae bacterium | reverse complement strand
GGTCTTTTTAATGTGACCAAAAGCGTCTTCGAAAGCTTCAATCCGGATTCGGGCAATAAGCGGATCATCAATATCGCCAGCATCGTGGCTCTCTACGGCAACTTTGGGCAAACCAACTATGTCGCAGCCAAGGCTGGCGTGATCGGCATGACAAAGACCTGGGCGCGCGAGTTCGGCAAAAAAGGATTTACCGTCAATGCGATTGCTCCTGGATTTATTCAGACGGCGATGACTCAAAAAATGCCCAAGGAAGTTCTTGATGCGATGGTTGCGAAGATTCCCGCAGGACGAATGGGGATGACCGCGGATATTTCGAACGCATGTCTGTTTCTTGCCTCGAGCGAGGCATCTTACATCAATGGTACTACTCTGAGCGTGGACGGCGCGCTCGTTAACTAAGGTCTCGCGATGCCCTATTTCCAGTATGAAAGTTTCCGCATGCACTACGAAGTGCTGCGGGGGATGGTTCCGTCTGACACGTTATTGATTCACGGCAACATTGCCTCCAATCTTTGGTGGCAGCCCGCGGTCAATAGCTGGGCCAAGCTTAAAAGCGAGGTTGAAGATCCTTCAAAGCCTTGGCGCGGTCTTTTGATTATGGCCGAGTGGCGAGGCTGCGGAAAGAGCGCTGGGCCATCGTCGCAAGACGATATGAACTTTCCGGTGCTTGCAAACGATTACGTCGAGCTATTGGAAAGCCTGGGCGTTCAGAGCGCGAATGTGATCGGTCATTCGACCGGAGGCATGATCGCGCTTCATGCGATGATGCAGGCTCCTGAGCGCTTTCGGCGCGCGGTGCTTCTGAACTCGGTGCCTGCTCACGGGCTTCCGTTCACGGCGGAGAGGCAAGCAGCGTTTCTCCAGATGAGCCGCGATCGCGAGCTGGTGAAAACAGTTTTGAATCAAGTGATCTACCAAAACGATTCGAGCTCGCCTTATTTTGAGGCTTTGGTCGATCAGGCTTACTCCACTCATGCGGTCGTTTGGGCGAATATTCTTCAAAAGCTTGCGGGCGTTGACGTTGCCGGCAAGCTGACAAGCGTGAAGCATCCCACCTTGGTTTTGCATGGCGAGAAGGATTATATCTTGCCTGTTGAAGGTTCGAAGTCTTTGGCGGAGCTTTTGCCGGAGGGTAGATTTCAGCTTCTGGAGCATCAGGGGCATTCTTGTAATGTCGAGAATCCGGATCGCTTTGTTGGGGTCTCGCATCATTACTTGTTTGGATAGATTTGTTTGAGTGATCTTGTTTCGGTGAATTCACGGGGCCGCGGATCTGCGGGTCTGCGGGTCTATGGATCTGTGGATCTATCTAAAGATGCGCAAATTTGTGATGAGTTGAACAGAGCGTGATCAAATTATCCACGGTATTGAGTCCTCCCTGGCTGACGGGAATTTTATGATGAATCTCGATCCATCTCGCTTGATTGCATCGAATGCCATCCGGTTGAATATGAGCGCATCGTCTTTGATCTCGAAGATTTACTTGATGTCGAATCGCTGCTGGGACCGGAATGCGTTTCTGACTTTTCACTTCTCGTAGCGCTACGAGTGATTCGACTGGTTCAGTCTGGTTTTTCTGATCTGTTTGCTTGTTTTGATTTGTTGAAACAGATTCGGCCGTCGCTCCAGCAGGCGATGGATGCCGCACACGATGTCGTTTCGCTTTTTCCACTGGATCATGTCTACGCAGATATTCGGAGTTTAAAACTGCAATGACTTCTTCCAAGCTCACGGCCCTTCGCTGAGCTTGGCACTCCAAGTCTTGAACTCGTCGCAATCGAATCATTTCCTCCTCGGATAATCCAACCTCAAGTTTAACACGTCCTGAAGAAACGTAGCTTGCGCACTCAGGAGTTGCTTCTTGAGGGCGCAGTTTGACGATTTCTCTTTCAAGTTGGCGACCTGAAAGTTCTGTTGCTTTAGCAATCCATTCGTCCTGATTTTGCGGCGTAAGAACTGCAGCCACGCGACGAGCGTTAGAAAGAGTCATCTCGCCGGATTGAAGACGAGCCTTCAACTCTGGAACCTGCCGAGCTTTTCGAGCGACAGTGATGAGACTGTAAGCCATGCTTTCGCTGATGCCGAGCTCGCCTACGACATAACTAAAGAGACTGGCATGCCCACGCTTCAAAAAGACGCGATGATCTTCAACCTGTTGAATGACATCAACGAGATCGGCTTCCGCGCGCTTGTAGCGGATAGAGATTTCAATGGCGCGGCCGTGGATTTCATCCGCGAGGGATATTTGAGCTAGCATGACGGCTCCGAGTTGATCATCGCTTTGGATGATCGTTAAAAAAGTTGTTTTGTGAATCAGTACTGATGGGCGGAAAAAGTAAATCGGAAATTAAACGATGACCATCAAGTGCAAATGTAAAATCGACTTCTTATTTACTAAAAAAACAGCCAAAAACAAGGCAAAAATAGAGAGATTATGGTTTTTTGATTTGTCGGTTCAGGGCGTGAATAAAGCTTGAGTTGAGATTTGTTCTACTGCGTGTGTTGATGAGGGAGGTTTGGTTTTTTCTGGCGAGAGGGTTTGCCTGCATGAGTCATTTCGTGATTGCCGACGTAAGCTCGCGCTTGGGCGATATTTTTTCGGTCGCTCGTGCTTGACTTACGAATAACTTACGACTAACATACGAATAAGATACGAACTAGAGGTCAAAAATGACGAGCAAATTCCTTACTCCAAAGCAAAAGCAGGTTCTCGAGTTCATTCAGGCTCATCAGCAAGAAAAGGGGTACGCTCCTTCTCAGAAAGAGATCGCCGCAAAGTTTGGTTTTAGCTCGTTGGGAACGGTTCAGCACTATCTTAATCAATTAGGTGAGCTGGGTTTTTTGAAAAAAGAATGGAATGCGCGCCGAGGATTGAGTGTGAGCCATGAGGTATCCAAATCAGCGCCGACTTTGTCGGAAGAGGCGAGTGTTCAATCGCTTCCTCTGCTCGGAAAAGTCGCTGCGGGGCGACCGATCGAAGCGGTTCAGGCTCCCGAACTTTTCGATGTGCCGACATCGCTTTTGAAGAAGAGCGGGGAGCATTTCATTTTGAAGGTCCAAGGGGATTCCATGATTGGAGACGGAATCCTGGATGGCGATTACGTCATCATTCGAAAACAAGATTCGGCTGAAAACGGCGAAACGGTCGTTGCTCTGATCGATAATGAGGCAACGATCAAAAGATATCAGCGCAAGAGAGGCAAGGTCGAGCTTCATGCCGCGAATCCTGCTTATCCACCGATTCATGTGGACCCGGAGCGACGCTTTCACATCGAAGGCATTCTGGCGGGCCTGATTCGGAGATGGTCATGAGAGGGTTAGATCATTATGGCCTTGGCGAATGCGT
>CAZCBS010000417.1:0-3348 GCA_964496965.1 uncultured Bacteriovoracaceae bacterium | reverse complement strand
AGTATTGAGGAAAAGTCTGCTGGCGATCGAAGTTCTCCAGGGCATCGAAGGCGCCGCGCAGTCCGCGGCATTTCTCGTCCCATTGTCCTGTCGCGAGCTCGTCTAAAAGATCGGCCGCCGCGAGAAGCTGCGAGACATCGTTGACTTTATAGCCTTCAAGCCCCAGGGGATATCCGCCGCCGCCAAATCTTTCGTGATGTTGTCCGATCCAAAGCCGCACTCGCTCTCCGATTCCAGGACAAAATCGTTCGATCAAGCGCACGGAGGCGTTTGGATGCGATTCCAGCGGGATTCCTGGCTGAAGTTTTCCGAGATCGTGCAGAAAACCCGCGACCGCGAGCTCGGATAAGAAAAGCGGATCGACATGATCAAAGGCCATTGCGAATAGAACCGCAAGCGTCGCTACGCGGCCTGCGTGAGTGCTGAGATCGTGCGCGAGCGCGATTTGCGAAAGCTCGCCCCAAGCCGGGGAAAGAGCGGTACCCGAGCTGCCCTGAAAACTGATCCATCGACTGATGATCTCAAGCGAGCCTTTCGCGTAAGCTTCGTAACGAGCGGGATCTTCCGCTGAAAGGCAAGCATCGAGCAGGCAATGAGCGATTTGAGAAAGCGGAGTTTTTTTCGCTGAAAGGAGGCTGCTTTGAAAGGTGGCCTCATCGGTCGATCGGATCCAAAGCAACCTGATCTCGCGAGAAAGCATTTGTGAGCGACGAGCGGGGCTGAGATCCATTCCCGCGGGGTGAACGCGAACGAGCTTTTTCATCGGATAGTAAAGATCAACTGCGGGCGCCCCGTCGGGAATTTCCAGCAGGCAGATCGCGGTGTATCCGGGGGCCATGCTCATATCGAAAAGTTTCCTCAGGCCGCGGAGCGCAGCTTTTTGCGTTCTTCCGCATAATAGCGGAGGGCCTCGGCGAGTTTTTTGATCCACGCTTCTTCTTGAGCGAGCAACGCCTGAACTTGTCGCTCCATTTGCGCGATATCCGCTGTCTTGCTCGGACTATAAGGGCTTTCGCTGAGAACGCGGATCTTTTCCTGTAGGTCTTGTTTTTTGACGTGAGAATCGTAGAAGCGCTCCAAGAAGGCTTCGAGCAATCCGTCGGCATCGACGGCGGGAGGTTGGGGGGCACCCACGCCTCCGGATTTGAGCTCTTCGATTTTCACCTCACGGTCTCTCAGTGCTTTTCGAAGCTCTCTGACTTGAAGTGCGAGGTCCGCAAGAGCTTTCTCGCGCGCGGAGTTTTGCGCCTCGTCCGGACGAGCGGGGATGGCGAGCGCGAGAGGCTTCAAATGCGGGAGGTCGGGCCCCAGTTTTTCATAGGGAGTCTCTTCAAACAGGCGCGCGGAGATCGGTTCGATCCAAAGAGTTTGGATGTTTCCGGGAGATCTTTCCGCGGGAGCTGCCTTGAAAAATACCGCGGTGACTTCGATATCGGTCGAGTCCGAGATTCGATGAACGCGAAGCAGGTCGCAGTAACGGCGAAGAAGCTGTGCGGGCGATCCTGGGCGCTCCTTGCTCGGCCAAAACTGGAGGAGCGCGTCCTTCGGAGACCAGGTTGGCATGGAGTAGGTGAGTCTCAGCGCGAGGCAGTTTGAGTTCGCGCCGACTTGAAACCACGCCTTGGCCTGGCCGCCAGTCAGAGCTTGCGCGAATTCGCTTTTGCCTGGGCCTTCTTCATAGATCAGGCTCCAGAGCGCGCCCAGAATGATCCGAATCGCTCCCGATCTCTCCATCCAATCCGTTTTTCCGATTTCCGGGATGTTCATCAACGCATCCATGCGATGACCCAAGCCTTGCTGGTCCATCCAGTTCTCGCAATAAACGGTGCTTCTTCCTTTGCCGTCCAGCAGGGGAAGGATTCCGCTTCTTTGATTTTCGACTAAAAGATTTTTGACGATGCGAGAGACATCGGCCGGCGAAGGGCCCGCAAAGTCCAATAGGATCGTTCTCAGGTGCTCCGGAGTTCCCAGGTCATCGACCGTGATTCCACCGAAATGATAGCCCGCGATCGTGGGGCCCGAGGTTCGGGTGAGACCGTAAAACGCTTCTGCTTTGCTCCAAGACAGGTAGCGATACCAGGGGATCAAGAACAGGCCGCCTTGGTTTTCTTCCATCTTTTGAACGAACTGATCCTCGTCCAGGTTGCCGTCCAAAAGACGAACCTCGGCGTACTGACGGAACATGTTTAAAATGCGCGTCAGCTCGGTCATCCTTTGGCGCGATAACCGGTTATCATTGAGGACGATGATTTTGCCTAATCTCATCACATATTCTTATCGGCTTGCTCAGGCTTGGGCCTTAGAGATAGAGAAGGGTTATGAGAAAGAATTCGATCGACTATATTACAACTGCCATTGTCTATCCAAATGCGCGAATTCACATCGGTTGGGCCTGGGAATGCCTAGGGGCCGATTGGCTGGTTCGAGGACTTCAGTTGATGGGTCGAGAGACTTTTTTTGCCACGGGAATGGATGAGCATTCGATCAACGTTCAACGCGCCGCAGAAAAGCAACAGCTAGCGCCTAAAGCCTACTGCGACAAAATGGCCGAGGATATCACCCAGGTTCTCCGTCAAATGGGCATCAGCTATGACCGCTTTATTCGGACGTCTGATCCGGACCACGAATGGGTGGTCCAACAGCTGGTGCAGAAGGCTTTCGACAAGGGCGATATTTATTCGGCTAAGTATGAAGGCTGGTATTGCGAAGGGTGCGAGGCTTATTACACCGAGAAGGATTTGGCCGACGGCCAATGTCCCGCGCATAAGACCAAGCCGAAATGGGTTTCCGAGGAGAACTACTTCTTCAAGCTCTCCAAGTATCAGGACGCTTTGCTGAAGCTTTTTCAAGATCGCCCGGGCTTTTTGCAGCCTGAGTATCGTCGCGCCGAAGTCGTTAATTTTATTCAAGCAGGGTTGAAAGACTTCTCGATCTCGCGCTCGACGTTCACCTGGGGCGTGCCGCTTCCGTTTGATCCGAAGCATGTGGTCTATGTCTGGTTCGATGCGCTTCTCAATTACCTCACGGCCGCCGGGATGGAATGGAAGCTCAAAAAGCCCGACAGTGCCGAAGCGCAGCTTTTTGATGCGCGCTGGCCAGCGAAGTTTCACATCATCGGAAAGGACATCTCGCGTTTTCACTGCGTGTACTGGCCTGCGATGTTGATGGCTTTGGATCTTCCGCTGCCTGAGGCGGTGTTTGCGCACGGTTACATCACGATCAAAGGCGATCGCATGTCCAAGAGCTCGGGCAACGTCGTCGCGCCCGATGATGTGATGGCGGTGAGCGGTCCCGATCCGTTCCGTTATTATCTCTTGGCTGAGAATCAGTTTTCGCAGGACGGGAATT
>CAZCBS010000416.1:0-3349 GCA_964496965.1 uncultured Bacteriovoracaceae bacterium | reverse complement strand
AGCATGAGCAGTGGATGTACCGATCGTTGCAATACAAGCGAAAACCGCCATTAAAGTGAAAAGATTTTTCATCTTCGTTATTTCCTTTCGTCATTACAAGATTAGAGTACTAAGATGACCATGTCCACCTTGCAAGAGCACCCTAAAAGCAAGTTTCTCAACAGCCCCGCATTCGTCATCCTCATGGGCGCACTGACCGCGTTTGACCCTCTTTCAATCGATATGTATTTGTCAGCCTTCCCGACGATCCAAACGGATCTGAGCACGACCTACTCTCTTGTAGAACTTTCACTTTCATCCTTTTTCATCGGAATGGCCTCGGGGCAACTTATTTACGGTCCTTTAGCTGACCGTTTTGGAAGGAAGAGACCTCTTCTATTCGGGATGTCACTGTACATGTTGGCAACCGTGGGGTGCGCGATGTCGACTCACATCGCGATGCTAATCGCATTCCGGATTCTTCAAGCTTTCGGAGGTTGCGCCGGAATGGTCGTCACTCGAGCCGTAGTTCGAGATCTGTTCGACAAGAAGAGGTCCGCTCAATTTTTTTCGTCTATGGCGCTCGTGATGGGACTTGCTCCGATCCTTGCTCCTTTGATGGGCGGATATATCAATCATTGGCTGGGATGGCGCGCGATTTTTTGGATCTTGGCCGCGGCGAACTTCGTCTGCATGCTTTGCATTTTGACCTTCCTTCCTGAAACTCATCACGCCGGCCGAACAGCGATGAAGATCAAGAACATCGTAAAAAACTACGTATCTCTAATCAAAGATCGGCACTTCGTTGGATACGTCGTGCCTGACGCCACGATCCGCGCCGGAATGTTCGCGTATATCGCGGGATCTCCTTTCGTCTTTATCGAGCTTTTTCACATCCCCCAAGAAAACTACGGATGGATCTTCGGAACCAATGCATTTGGGATCATCAGCGCGACGCAGGTAAATCGCTTTTTATTGAAGAGAATGGACTCGGAAGCGATTCTTCGCAGAATGCTTCCTGCGGCGGCCTGCGCGGCGACACTTCTTTTCGTTCTGCCTTTTTTCATTCCCTCGAAGTGGGCTGTTCTCGTTCCGCTGTTTTGCTTCATCACGAGCTTAGGCTATGTGGGCCCTAATTCGATCGCGGGAGCGCTTGCCCATCAGGGGCATCGCGCAGGCATGGCATCGGCGCTTTACGGAACACTTCAATGGAGCGTCGCTTCGCTTGCGTCGTTTCTCGTGAGTCGACTTCACAACGGAACGATGCTACCTATGACGGGAGTGATTTTCTGCTGCGGCTTGATTTCAGCATCCGCATTTCACTTCTTAGTGATTAGGCCTACACGTGCCGGGGCTTTGCAGACTTTCCGTACAGAGACCTGAGCCCCTCTCTCGTTCAAGCGCCAGACTCGAGCTCGTCGGGTCTTTCGAGTTTTGCCATCAAACTATAAGCACAAGGCACTACGAACAAAGTAAGAACGGTCGAAGCGATCACTCCGCCGATAATCGCGATCGACATCGGAATAGTCGTTTCCGATCCTGGGCCGATCGCAAGCGCCTCTGGCAGAGCTCCCGCGACCGTAGCAAGCGAAGTCATGACAATCGGCCTGAGCCTCACTGGACATGCATCCAAAAGCGCGCGGTGCACATCCGCCCCTTGCTGTCGAAGCTGGTTCGTAAAATCAACCAGCAGAATCGAGTTCTTTTTCACGATTCCCATCAAAAGAATGAAGCCAATCATGCTGTAGATGTTGATCGATTGATGACAGAGCGCAAGCGCAGCAAAAGCTCCCGTGAAGCTGAACGGAAGCGCGAGCAGCACCACGACCGGATGAATAAAGCTGTTAAACTGCGAAGCGAGGACCATGTAGGAAACCAAAATTCCCAGGAGCAGCGCGATCACCAGGCTGTCGAACGATTCTTTAAAGCTCTGCGAGCTACCTGTCATTTTATAGTAATAGCCTTGCGGTAGGATTTTCTTGGCGACAGCCTCAGCTACGTTCAATGCCTCTTGCTGCGCGTGTCCTGGCGCTGGATTGGCGTAGATGGTAATGGAGCGCGCGCGATTGAGGCGCGTAATGGATTGTAGAGCGTCATCGCTCTCGATCTTGACAAGCTTTGAAAGCGGAACGACTTCGCCTCGGTTGTTGCGAAGGCGGATGAGATTGAGCTGCTCCGTCTGATTTCGCTGCGAGGCTAGCAAACGGACCTCGATCTCATAGCGATGTCCGTTCTTAGGATAGGCTGTTTGCGCGCTCAATAGCGCCCCACCGACCAAAGCGTTAAGCGCTCCAGAAACCGAGGTCATCGAGACTCCATAGCGTGATAATGCCTCGCGATCAGGCACGACATGGACTTCTTTCACGCGTTTTTGGATATCGGTATTGACGTCGACGAGTATTCCCGTTTTTTCCAGTTCGTCAGTTAACTGCTCAGTCAAATCCTCGAGCTTTTCCCAATCGGGACCTTGAATAATGAACTCAACCGGAAATCCACGCGTCTGAGCAAAACCCTTGAGCGACATATCCTGCGCATTGACTTTCAGGCCCTTCACGTTTTGATTCAAATATTCCCTAATCTGATGAGTCAGCTCCGCCTGGGAACGCCTTCTTTTGGAGCGATCCACGAGCGACACGGAAACCTGCGCTTGATTGACGGCGTCGCCGCCAAATCCGCCTACGCTCGAAAAAACTCCGTCCACCTCCGGCAAAGACTGCAGATAAGCCTCAACCTTTTTCATTCGCTCGTCCGTATATCCCAACGAAGCGCCAACAGGTCCTTTGAATCTGAGCAAGATCTGAGATTGATCCTGAGCGGGCATCATCTCGCTAGGAAGCTTTTTGGCAATCGAGAATCCGCCGACAAAGACACCTAATGCAATCACCAAAGTTTTGATTCGATGAGACAAAACGAATCGCAGGGCGGACTGGTAACGCAAAGCCAGGCCATGAAAAGCTCGGTCCACCCCTTGAGCAAATCGATTTTGCCGGTCGCCCGAAGTGAGGTACTGCGAACAACGCATCGGCGTTAACGTCAACGCCTCCAGCAAGGAAAGAAGTACGGCGGCCGTCACCGTGATGCCATACTGAAAAAAGTATCGGCCGATGACGCCTTTCATAAAAACGACAGGGAGAAAAATCGCGACGACTGCGACAGTCGCGGCAACCGCGGCGAAAGTAATTTCCTTTGAGCCATCCAGTGCCGCTTGTTTCCGCTTCTTTCCCAACTCGCGATGCCGGACGATGTTTTCAAGCATCATAATCGCATCGTCCACTACGATCCCGATCGCGAGAGCAAGCCCCAGCAACGTAAAGGTGTTAAGCGTAAAACCAAAGAAATGCAGGAAAATAAACGCGCCAACCAGCGACGT
>CAZCBS010000415.1:0-3354 GCA_964496965.1 uncultured Bacteriovoracaceae bacterium | reverse complement strand
CTCCACTGAGGTGAGGTTTCGCTAGGATGAAGCCTATGATGGGATAAAAAAGTGCGATGGAAAGCCGCGGAAGCGCAATGCCATGCCGAAGACTTGAGTCAAATGCGCTCTGCGCACTCCGCGAGCCAATGCGCTCCACGTCAGAGACAAAGCAAAGCTGATTCCAAAATTGAAAATCCCGATCAAAAGAACGCCTGACAAACTCGCTATAAATCCGGCTTGAAGAGCGTTAGGGATTCCCAAAGAGCACACCGCCAAAGTGAGAGATCCCGTTGACAGCGTAAAATGTCGAACGTCGATCGGGTAACCTACGGCAGCGCCAATCGCCGGTGCAATCGCAAGCAAAAGCCCCAAGATAACGCAAGAGCTTATGCCAAATAACGCTTTCGACTTCCGGTCCACATACCCTGCTCGGATCGCCCAACTTTCCACAGAACTTGCCAGCAGAGTCGAAAGCCAAAGCAAGAATCCAGTGAAAATCGCGAACGGCACCGTCAGAGTATGAAGCGGGTTCAAGGACTCAAGAACGTGATGTGCGGTCGATGCCGAAAGAAAGCCCGCGCCTTGATACCAACGATACGCAAAGTGAAAAAGAACAGTCGCCAGAATCACCACTCCGAAGTTACCCAGTGCCGCGGCGACCTGAGAGCGCGCGATCGACGCAACATCGTCAGCGATCTCGGTAAGAGCGGAATTTTTCTTATGAGGCTTATGCAGATGAATCTGGATACATTTCAATCGATTGACCAGTGCCGACGCCGTCAGCGAAGGCTGCTTGGTCGCAAGCCGAAAACCAAAAAGCTGCATCAGCAAAAAGCTACCCACATAATTGATCGAGGCAAGCGCGCCGCCCATGACCAAGCCGGAGCTCATCGATGCCATCGCGTATTTAGCAACAATCGTTCCCGCGGTAATCAAGCCCGCTCCGCCCGCGCGCTGAAGCATCCCAAGATATTCTTTCGTGCTTCGAGCGATATAGTGCTCCCCCACAATTCCCATTCGTTCGGCAAGGTCGTGCGAGACTCGACTCGATTGTCTTTTCAATTGCGCTCCGAAATTGCGATCGGAGACGGACCCGTCCACCAAAGAGACAATCAGTCCGCGAATCAATGAAGGCAAGGCAGACTTATCGGTCAATGAAAGAATCGCAACTAGCGTCTCTACTCTGCAAATCGCCGCATAAGCCCGATCCATTTCATAGCTGGTGTAACTTTCTTCCTCTTTCTCGAAATGATCGCGGCACTCTTGCAGGGCCTGAAGGCAAAGGCTCGCAGCGGACTGCAGCCGCTCGTCCCCCGCGGGCATGCGCCTGCAAGCGATTTGAAAATCAAGCGCGCTGATGACCACGTCCCCGTTCAAGATCTGCTTTGGGGAGACTAGCGAAGATACTTCCAGCGAGATTGAGAATATCGCATCCGCCATCGCTCTTCGAATCCAGCTCAACTCATCGAGAGAGAGGGGTCCGGTCGATTGAACCAAATCGATCAATGCCGATAGCTCCTGCTCCGACATCTCGCTCAAGCGTTTGGAATCGTCCTGGCGCGATACAGATAACAGCCACTCTCTCAAGTCCCGAGCATCATAACCTGGGGCCTCGAAATAATTTCTAAAACGTCGCATGGTTTCCTGCATCGGGCTCTTTCCTTTCGGGATACCGAGCTCAAACAACGGAGACGAAATCCCCTCGATCAAAACAGATCGTAAGACAGAAGCCGCGAAATCGCGCTGCCAGGAGTTTTCTTGCATGCGCGAGATCGCTGCATTGAACTTTCTGGGACTTCGAATTCGCGAATACATCGTTTCCATCCAGTTCAACTTTTGCGACAGAGATAAAGAACTCGCTCCGACTCTCACCATTCCTTTTCATACTCCTTGTTAAATCGTGTTCTTGGGACGCCCGATCAGAGCAAGCCGTGTGCCAAGAAAATAGAGGGAAAAATGTACGAATTCCGGTACAGAAACCCCGTAAAAAAACCACAAGCGAAAAAATCGGTGTCAAAAATATGGTACAAACGTACAAGCGCTTGCCTGTCGGTCATCCACGTTGTTTAATCAATTCAAACGCGTGAACTTCTTAACTCTGCCCGGCACTCTCGTTTTTTTCTGCTATTTCCTAGTGATTTTCGCCTTCTCTCTAGCAAAGAGGAAATCGCTTCCTGGAAAGACTCTCTATCTATTTCGCGCGCTTTTTCCGTCCTGGAGATTCTTCGAGGACTTCGACGAGGCCCCTGCGCTCTATATTCGGTTCAGCGAACTCACACAAAATGAGCTTGGGCAGTGGTTGAAATGCCTCGGACGTCCTCGTCGTCTTGCCATTGGCTTGTTCTATAGCCCCGAAGCCAATTACGTCCTTGCGGCGGGCTCACTCGTTCAGCAGCTGTTGAGCGAAATCCAAGATTGCACGGACACCGACTCTCGCGCCATCGAGAGCCTCGTGTCCTATCAATTGATGAAAAACCTCGTTCGGTTTCATTTGCCGAGTGAAGCCTCCCGTTATCAGTTCAAAATCGCTGGCGTGATCGAAGATCTTTTGATCTCTCCCGTCTATGAGGCAAGGAGCGCAGAGAAATGACCCTCTCCTTCGCAAGCGCGCTTCATTGGACAGCCGTGATCACCGGCGTGGCTGTTTTTTTTCAAACCTTGGAGCTCATTTCGATCAGGCGATCCATCGACGAGACTGGAGTCTGGCGTTGGAAAGTCATCCGTCAGGATTTCTCGGCATTTCCACACCCAGTTCGAACGACATTAGATGCTTTTCTTTCGTACC
This sequence comes from uncultured Bacteriovoracaceae bacterium, assembly GCA_964496965.1. GTDB lineage: Bacteria > Bdellovibrionota > UBA1018 > UBA1018 > UBA1018 > CAZCBS01. Next base: position 587 of record CAZCBS010000415.1, on the reverse strand, counting down.
AGGGATTTCTATTTGTTTTGGCGATCCGGCTGATCTGCGCGATCGCGATGGCTTTCACCATCCATATCGTCCCGACAGCCCTCGTATTTATCACCACCCTGTTGATCGCGCTGCGCTGGCGAGGTTCATTCAACGGCGGAAGCGATTTCATGAACCTGATCGTGCTTTCAGCTCTTTGCGTGGGTTCCGCGTTTAAGGAAAGCGCCTCGATCGGGAGCGCATGTCTTTGGTATATCGCGATTCAAACGTGCACTTCGTATTTCGTCGCGGGAATCATCAAGCTTCGGCGAGAAAACTGGCGAAACGGAACCGCGCTTTCAGGTTTTCTAACGTCAACGATTTTCAGTCCCGATCCTTTAGGAACGACCATCGCAAAGAGTCGGCCGCTCGTGCTCATTGCTTCATGGACCGTGATGCTTTTTGAGTGCTCCTTTCCTCTTGCTCTTGCAAATGAGTGGCTATGCTTGGCGATGATGGGCCTGGCGCTCGTCTTTCACATCGCTAACTTCTATTTCTTTGGTCTAAATCGATTTGTGCTTTCCTGGGCCCCGGCCTATCCCCAACTGAACTATTCCGCTATTTCAAAA
>CAZCBS010000414.1:0-3355 GCA_964496965.1 uncultured Bacteriovoracaceae bacterium | reverse complement strand
AAGCCCCAAGAGCCGGCATGGTCGATGCGAAAATCGCGGGAATGATCGCGAAGTATTTCGCCACGTCATTAGCGATACTGAACGTCGTCAATGAGCCACGGGTAATCAGCAACTGTTTACCGATTTCCACGATCTCGATGACTTTAGTCGGATCAGAGTCGAGATCGATCATATTCCCCGCTTCACGCGCTGCCTGCGTCCCAGTGTTCATCACAAGGCCAACGTCTGACTGAGCGAGCGCTGGAGCATCGTTGGTCCCATCACCCGACATCGCCACCATTCGGCCCTCGGCCTGATAGTTCTTGATGAGCCCGAGCTTGTCTTCAGGCTTCGCCTCAGCCAAGAAGTCATCGACCCCCGCCTCCTTCGCGATCGCAGCTGCCGTGAGTTTGTTATCTCCGGTGATCATGATGGTTTTGATTCCCATCGCCCGGATTCTCTCGAAACGATCACGAATTCCCGGCTTCACGATGTCCTTAAGATAGATCACGCCCAACGCTTTGCCATTTTTCGCTACAACTAACGGAGTGCCGCCATGCTTAGCGATGGCGCTGACGTGCTCCTCGACCTCCTTTGAAATCGGTGAACCGTTCGTGGCCTTCAGCCAGCTTCGGATCGCATCAAGCGCGCCCTTTCGGATCTCTGTACCCGCGAAGCTGATTCCGCTCATGCGAGTCTCTGCGGTAAATGGAATGGACTCGGCATTCGAAGGAGGCGTCGCGATCACATTCATCTTATAAGCGAGAGCGACTACGGATCGTCCTTCAGGCGTCAGGTCCGAGCTCGAAGCAAGGGACGCTACTTCAGCCAATTCTTTTTCACTCACCCCGTCGGCGGGATAAAATTTGTCCGCCATTCGATTTCCAACCGTAATGGTTCCGGTTTTATCCAAGAGCAGGACGTCGACGTCACCAGCCGCCTCGACAGCTCGTCCCGACATCGCCAATACATTTCGCTGAACGAGGCGATCCATTCCAGCAATACCGATTGCCGAGAGGAGTCCACCGATCGTTGTAGGAATCAGGCAAACCAGCAGCGAAACCAAGATCACCATCGAGACTTGAGTATTGGCGTAAATCGCGAAGGGCCGCAGCGTCACGGTCGCCAGCAAGAAGACGATGGTCAAACCCGACAGTAAGATATTGAGTGCGATCTCGTTCGGTGTTTTTTGTCGAACTGCTCCTTCAACAAGCGAGATCATCCGATCCAAGAACGACTCGCCTGGATTAGTCGTGATCTGGATCACGATGCGATCGGAAAGAACCGTTGTCCCGCCCGTGACAGCGCTTCGATCACCGCCGGCTTCGCGAATCACAGGCGCTGATTCGCCTGTAATGGCGCTTTCGTCGACCGATGCCACTCCATCGATCACTGTGCCATCCGCGGGAATCGCTTGTCCTGCATCGACGACTGCGACATCGCCTTTTCTCAACTCCGAAGAATTCACCGTCTCGATCTGACCGCTCGAAGTTCTTCGTCGCGCTTTCGTTTCCGTTCGAGCTTTCCTGAGATTTTCCGCCTGAGCCTTGCCTCGACCTTCAGCCATGGCCTCGGCAAAGTTAGCGAAAAGAACGGTAAACCAAAGCCAAAGCGTGATCTGGCCGCTGAACAGGGCCTCTTTCCCCTGGTGATGCACGAGGTCGTAGACAAAGGATATCGTGGTCAACACGCTACCTACTTCCACGACAAACATCACAGGATTTTTCATCATCATGCGTGGATTCAATTTTTTAATCGAATCTCGAATCGCCGGTTGTACCAGTGCAGGATTCCAAATTGAAGACTGAGCCATACTCGTTTCCTCGTTCGTCCTTACTTAAACAAATGTCCTTGAAGCATATCGAAGTGCTCCGCGATCGGCCCGAGCGAAAGCGCTGGAAAAAACGTCAGCGCTCCAACGAGCAGAATCACACCAATGAGCAATCCGACAAAAAGGGGGCCGTCGACTGGAAACGTTCCCTCACCTCCCGGATGGATTCTCTTTTTCGCTAGGGACCCAGCCACCGCTAGCATCGGAATCATCATGAAGAAGCGTCCGAAGAACATGGCGAATGCCAGTGTCAGATTCCAAAATGGCACATTCGCATTGAGGCCTGCGAATGCGCTCCCGTTGTTTCCGGTACCCGAGGCAAATGCATAGAGGATTTCGCTAAAGCCGTGGTTCGCCGGATTTGCGAGTCCCGCAAGTGCGGTGGAATCAACCGAAGCCCAGGCCGTCAGTCCCAACATCGATAACGCCATGACGATCATCGAGAGCATCACGTACTTGATTTCGCGACCCTCCACTTTCTTTCCGATGTACTCCGGAGTCCTTCCAACCATCAGACCGGCGATAAATACCGTCAGTAGAATGAAGCTCATCATTCCGTAAAGACCCGCGCCTACCCCACCGAAAATAATTTCGCCCAACATGATATTCAGCATCGGAACGAAGCCGCCCATAGGCGTGAAACTGTCATGCATGGAATTCACGGCGCCGCAAGACGCGTCAGTCGTGATGGTCGCGAAGAGCGCAGAATTAAAGATCCCGAAGCGTGTCTCTTTACCTTCCATATTGGCGGGGCTCGAGCAACCCATCTGAGTCAGGAGAGGATTTCCTTTGTACTCAAAATGAGCCGTCGTAAAGACGCCCACTAAAAAAAGAACTGCCATCGCAGCCCAAACCGCATGAGCATGTTTCCAGCTCTTGATTTTTCTTCCCAGGGTGTAGACAAGACCACTTGGAATGAGAAAGATCGAGAGCATCTGAATGAAGTTTGAAAGCGGCGTGGGGTTTTCAAATGGATGCGAGGCATTGGCGTTGAAAAATCCGCCACCGTTGGTACCGAGCATCTTGATCGCGACTTGAGAAGCGACAGGCCCTTGGGCGATGACCTGCTTCGCACCTTCGAGGGTCATCGCTTCAGTGTAAGGCAAGAAGTTCTGAATCATGCCTTGAGAGATCAAGAAAACCGCATAAATCACGCAAAATGGTAGAAGGATATACAGATGTCCTCGAATCAGATCCGCCCAGAAATTTCCAATTCCCTTCGCTTGTTTTCGCGCAATGCCTCGAATCAAGGCAACCGCCACGGCCATACCAACCGCCGCCGACACGAAATTGTGAAACGCGAGACCTACCATTTGGGAAAAGTAACTCAGAGTGCTCTCACCACCGTAGGACTGCCAGTTCGTGTTCGTCGTGAAGCTGACGGCTGTATTAAAGGAGAGATGCGGACTGAGGACTCCCATGCCCTGTGGATTCATGGGGAGATACTGCTGAAGGCGCAAAACTCCGTACGTAAAAATCAAGCCCACAGCGCTGAACATCAGCAAGTTCACCGTATACTTGGTCCAGTGCTGATCTTCGTTAGGA
>CAZCBS010000413.1:0-3367 GCA_964496965.1 uncultured Bacteriovoracaceae bacterium | reverse complement strand
CAGATTATCGATATAAGCACTGATTTGGACTACGCCTCGAGCCGTGACCACGGGAAAGAAATTTCGAATCACTTCGCGAACGGACGAAAGGCGCGTCTGGAGATGAAGCTTCAGTCCTCCTAAGAGCTTGAGCGCGGTCGGAAGCTGCGCCACAAATTGAAGCGCGCTTCCCAAGACCAATCCCCAGGCGACATGAGTCGCAAGCGTGCTTTGTCCGGTGCCGCTTAAAATACCAGGCTCGCGAGCGGCCATCACGACCATCACGCTGACGATGGCGGCGTTTTGAATCACGGGAGCCGCATAGGACAGAAAAAAGCGCCGATGGCTGTTGAGAATTCCCAGGCACCAGGCCGACATCACGAGCAAACCCACACCCGGGAAGAAGATCTGAACCAAGCGAATCGTGAGCTCGCGTTTTTCCCCTTGAAAGCCTGGCGCGATGAGATCGATCAGCGCCGGGGTCGCAAAGACCCCCAAAAGAACGAGCAAGCTGGTCATGAGAGCAAGAAGCGAGGCGATGGCGCCCGCGACTTTTCGGGCTTCTTCCTCTTCTCCGCGCGCTAAAAGTCCTGAATAAACCGGGATGAACGAGGCGGAAAGAATTCCCTCTCCGAAAAGATTTTGGAGGAAGTTCGGGATTTTCAGGGCCGCCTTGAACGCATCGCCTGCGTCCGAGTTCCCGAAGTAGTGCGCAAACACGCTCTCGCGAAGAAGTCCGGAGATCCGACTAAAAAGGATTCCAAGCGCGACGAAATAGGCGCCTTGGGTCTTTTTCTGAGGCTGTGTGCGGGACTGGGCGGTGAGGGTCTCTGCCATGTTCGGAGTATCTCATAAATCTTTGAGGTCCAGAAGTCGGTTCTTCTGTTCGGGATTGGACGCTGAACTCGAGCTGAACGTGCCAAATCAGGCGCGGTCCGTGCACAGCCGTTCGTCATGAAGGAGCCGCGAGAGCGGCAAAACCTAACTCATAGAAACCAAGAAAAGGAAAAATGAATATGAATCAGTTGAAAAGTTCAATCGTGGGGATCGCGATCCTATTGGGACAAGCTTCGCTCTGTCAGGCGGATATCGTGGGGGGAGAGGGAGTTGCTCCCGAGGATGATATCGCTCACACCACTGTCGCGCTTTATCGCCAGACCTCTCAAGGAGGAATGCTTTGTACTGCAACTCTGATCGCTAAGAATATCGCGGTGACTGCCGCCCATTGCGTGGAGCAAGGCGTGGATCATATGGCGGTGATCCTGGGCGAGAAAATCGAGTCGGACGATCGTGAGATTCTCCGTGTGGCGGATGCCGAGATCTCGAAAGAGTGGAATCATCGGAATCTGGCAAGCGAAGACGCGGGCGATATCGCGCTGGTGCGATTCGAAGGAAAGCTCCCGAAGGGGTATCATGCTGCGCACTTGCTTCCTGCGAAACGGAAGCTTGAAAAAGGCGATGAGGTGGTTCTCGCAGGTTATGGGATCACCAACGCTTCGAAAAAGTCCGGTTCTGGGACTCTTCGCAAGGCAACCGTGACGGTCAATCAGCCTGAGTTCGGTCAGACGGAAATCCTTCTGGATCAACGCCGTGGCTCAGGTGCTTGTCACGGAGATTCGGGTGGACCCGCTTTTGTGGAGTCCAACGGCAAGTACTATCTCATGGGAGTAACCAGCCGCGGATATCCCGTGACTGCGCCGGATGATTGTAAACACGAGGTCGTTTACACTCGAGTCAATGCCTATCGAGAGTGGATCTCCCAGGCTTCTAAGGAACTATCGCGGGCGAATTCTGCTGAGCGCTAGTTTTTTGGATGTCTTCGAGCAGGCGCAGGTTCACGGTGCGGTAATTCAGCAAGTCCTGGATATACAACATCGAGTGATAAAGGTTCGTTTGAGTGGGTTTACCGAAATTAAATGGGATCTTTTCCAGATCTTTTCCGGACAGGATCATCGAATAGCCGATGAGGTCGTTGAGACGGTCTTGAGGGAGAAGGTAAATCAAGAAACCTGCGCCTGTTTTTACGAATAGATCGTTGTTTTTCAGCTTGATGAAAGCTTCATGGAGCTCGGAAATATCGGTCTTCGGTTCAAAAATGATGGAGATTTGTTTAACGATAGTATCCAAGTCGAAGTCGTATAGGTTTGCCGTTGGCTTGATTTCCGCCTTAAAGGGTCCCATATCATTCTCTTGAAAAGGATTAGGAGCTCGATTGGGGACGGCGTCGATCGTTGGCAGTGTACTTAAGAATTCTTGGTATTTCTGTTTCAAAAGCACTGGATCGTGGTTTGGGACTGCCTTGAGCGCTTCGCTTGATAAAAAGACCTCATGTTTGAAGTAGACGTTCACGCCTTCATGCCCCGAAAGATCCCAATGGTCGATTGGGATTTGCGCGAAAATGTGTGCCGGTAAAGTCGTTCTAAGATGATTACGAATCTTCTCAAGTCCAACATGACTCAAGCTTTGAGCGCGAATCTCGCGACTGAGGAAAAGACCGACAAAGGCGACTGGATTGTAATTCTCAGTCGCTGTGAAAAGCAGGTTGCTGTTGACGAGCTCGGAGCGGTCAAAGAGATGGAGGGGCATTTTGCGGCCACTTGAGGCAATGAAAGTATCAAAGAGATAGTGAACCGGTTTTTCGTTCGAGTCTTTGGTTTCGATCTTATTTCTGGAGAAAAACGTTTCTCTATTCAGTCTAAATGCGGAAATGTTGAAATTGAAACCTGTCTTAGCGGATTGAACGACAGTCGTTCCTTCGAAGAGGCGATTCACGTCGCGGTCTTTCTCCGGCTTTTCTTTGTTTTCTTTGTAAAGTGTTTCGAATTCACTGAAGTCGGTCACTAAAGTGCTTTGGAGTAGGTTTCTTTGAGAGACGGGAAGGGCCATCTCGACCGGTTTGAAGACCGCCTTCTTTTGCATCAAATCGTTGTAAGCCGCGGCAACCTTGGGTTTCGTAAGATCTAAAACGTAGTCGATCATGTAAAGATCGCTTAAGTCGTAGTTCTTGGAAACAGATCCGAGATCGATGTTCCAGACATTGCGAACGCGCTTGTTGGCGATATTCAATGCGAGCATCGTGATGCCGCGGTTGAGTTTAGCTCCCGAGGCGACGCCCGCTTCCGCTTCGTGAAGCGCGATCAGCTTGATTCGAACGTGCTTGGAATCCACTTTATAAAGATGGACGTCGAGGGCGGCGAATATGCGGCATTGCTGGGAGCGAGAAGCCTCCTAACCAGCTCAGATCGCCCGCCGCTGATTATCGAGTTTGAGGAAGAGCGTCAGCTGGCTTTCGGGCACTCTTGCGCCCAACTCGCTGAGTTGCTGGTTAATTTCGGTTACCGTTTATTTCGGCTGACAGGGCCTGTAATCGAAAAATATGTCCCACGGG
>CAZCBS010000412.1:0-3380 GCA_964496965.1 uncultured Bacteriovoracaceae bacterium | reverse complement strand
TTTCGGAAGTGAGATACTTCGCATCGCTTTCTCCCAAGTTCAACTGGACGGGAATATATATTCTTAAGGGCGATATGTTAGAGCTTGGGCCATATATTGGCGCAGCAACTGATCATACGCGTATCCCTGTAGGTCGTGGTGTTTGCGGGACTGCTGTTGCAAAAAACGAAGATCAAAACGTTCCGGACGTCAACGCGTCGGATAACTACCTGGCCTGCAGTCTGGAGACTCAATCAGAGCTTGTCGTGTTAATTCGTGACCCAGGCGGAAAAATTCTGGGACAGATTGACATCGACAGTCATATTCCTCACGCTTTCGGCCCTCAAGAAGAAGCATCAGTGAGAGCCGTTGCGCAGCAATTGGGAGAACTATGGCCCGCGTAAAAAAAGCCAAACCCACACTGGATTCGATTTTTTTCTCAACGCCTGAGCAAAAGGTGATGAGGCTTCTTCTTTCAGAGCCGACTACGTCTTTCACTTTTCGCGTGATCTCATCCAAGCTCAAGGGAGTTCGCGGCTTGGGTGGAGTCGAAGGGCTCACGAAAATTTTAAACGAGCTGCATGAACTGGGGCTCGTCGATTTTGTCGACAATCATCGAGCTGTCCGGCTCCATGACGACGGGGCTTGTCTTGAGCTTTTGAAACGCTTTAACGCGATTTGTGATCTAGAAAGTCTCAAAGAGCTGCTTCAACCCGTGTGTTCGAAAGCGGTTCTATTTGGAAGCCGAGCCAGCGGGCGTGCGCGATCGGATAGCGACTACGACCTTTTCGTTGTCAGTGACACTCCAAGCGAGGCGATGGAAATCGCCGCGCGCCACCCATTAGGAAAGCTCATCGAGCTCGTGGCGTGGACGCCAGAGAAGTTTGAACGAATTCGAACAGAAGACCCTGGGCTTCAAACCAAGCTTCAGTCGGGAATCGTTTTGTGGGGATCGAGCTGGTAATGCATCCGTTCTTGTTTCAATTGGGACCTTTTCCCATTCATACTTACGGAGTGATGATTGCGGCCGGATTTTTATCCGCGCTACTCGTATTAAAGAAGCTCGCGCCTGCGGATGGAATCAATGTTGAAAACGCGATCGACCTTGCTTTTCTTTGTTTGATTTCGGGACTTACCGGAGCGCGCCTGCTGTATATCATCACGCGCTTCGGTGATTTTGCCGCGGATCCTGCTTCGGTATTTCGAGTTTGGGAAGGGGGCTTCGTTTTTTACGGCGGACCGATCGCTGCTATCCCCGTGCTTTTCTGGTTTGCGCGCAAAAAAAAATTGAACGTTTGGAAAATGGGAGACGTCAGCGCCCCCGGACTGACCATTGGCCATTTCTTTGGCCGCCTAGGATGTTTCTCCGCCGGATGCTGCTATGGCAAGCCTACGGATTCGCCTTTCGGCGTGAAATTTTATTCTATGTTGGTTGATCCGGCGCTTCGCGGGGTCCCTTTGCATCCGACGCAGCTTTACGAAGCGTTTTCTCTTCTAGTGCTCTTTGTCGGCCTACTCTTTGTTCAAAAGACCAAGAAATTCGACGGCCAGACCATGCTGATCTATCTCATGGCCTATCCGCTCATTCGAAGCTTGATCGAGGTTTACCGAGGCGATGAAATCCGAGGCTTCGTCATCGGAGGAGTCGTTTCGACAAGTCAGTTTATTTCACTCGGTGTTTTCGCCTTGGCAGGCGCGATTCTTTATCGGCGCCTTCGTCAAATGCATCCTGTAACGGAGGCCCAATGATGGGATTTTGGTTTCACTTGGCGATTTTAGTTGGCGCGTTTTTAGTGGGATCGATTCCCTTCGGCTTGATCGTCGCAAGAGCGTTCAAAGTAAAAGACCTGACGGGACGAGGCAGCGGAAACATCGGCGCGACCAATGTCTCGCGCGTGATTGGTTTTTGGCCAGCGGGATTTCTTACCCTTTTTCTAGATATCGTGAAAGGCTCGGCTCCCGTCGCGCTCATCGCATATACCGGCCTTGCCGAATCGCTCGGTTCTCTCATGCAAGTTCCAGAGAGCGCGGCTCAGGTCACGCCATTGCTCATTTGGTCCGTCGGTCTCTTCTGCGTTCTTGGACATTGTTTTTCACCTTGGCTTCATTTTAAGGGTGGCAAAGGAGTTGCGACCGGAGTCGGCGTCATCCTGGTTTTGTCGCCGCTTTCGGCTTTGGCCGGAGTGATCGGATTTGTCTGCGCTTTCATGCTCACTCAAGTAGGGGCCATGGGAAGCCTTACCGGATTGATTTTTGCCGCGGCCGCTTATCTCGTGATGAATCCCGTCGGCGCCCAAGCATGGGCGGGGGCCGCAATGCTTTTTGTCATCTTGATTCGCCACGAAGGCAATTTGGATAGGATGCTTGAGAACCGTGAAAATAAGTTTGGTTAAATCGCTATTTTTGATCACGGTTTGCATCAGCTTCGCCGTGCCTGCGTTTTCGCGCAATCTGGAAGACGCATTTGGCACTCACGTCAAGATAGCGGATCATCCCGTTCGAATCGTAACGTTGGCGCCCTCTTTAGGCGAACTTGCCGCGGATTTGTTGGGGGACTCGCTCGATCGGATTGTAGGCGTCAGCGATTATACGGACTATCCTCCCGTTTTATCCAAGGCTAAAAGCGTTGGGTCATTTGCTCGCTTCAATCTCGAAACAGTCGTGGCTCTCAAGCCTGACCTTGTCGTGGCAACGAGCGACGGAAACGCTCGTGATCAAATCGAACATCTCCGCGAGCTCCATCTGCCTGTTGTCGTTGTCAAGACATCGAGCTTTGCGGATATCGATCAGTCGATACTGATTCTTGCGCAGGCACTCGATGTGCAAAAGCTTGGCGACTCCATTCGAAAACGCCTCAGCGATGGACTCAAAAAAATCGAAGCTCGCACTTTGGAGCGAAGAAAAAGTGGAAAGCCGGGACCTCAAGTCTTGCTTCAACTCGATACCAATCCGCTAGTGGTCGCAGGGAGCTCTACGTTCTTGAACGAAGCGCTTCTGAAAGTAGGCGCTCGCAATGTGTATTCGGATATCGGCAAACCCTATCCGAAACCCACCCTTGAAGATGTTGTTCGACGCAATCCCGACGTCATCCTTTTGTTGGGAATGGAAAACAACCTCATGTCATTTAAAAATGCCGCAAAAGATTGGCAACGATTTTCTAAAATGAAAGCCGTGCGATCGAGGCAAATTCAAGTCATTCAAGCCGACGAGATGATGCGACCTAGTTTGAGAATTCTCGATGGGCTTTCGCTCTTAGAGCAGGCGATCTATGGAAAGTAAAACTCGCGGAAACTGGAAAATCGTCTGCGCGTTCGGCCTGCTTTTCTGGGCCGCGATCTGTGCTCTTTCGCTCAAGATGGGCGCTGCGGGCGATCTTGATTCCGCGATCATCATGGAGCTTA
>CAZCBS010000411.1:0-3394 GCA_964496965.1 uncultured Bacteriovoracaceae bacterium | reverse complement strand
CGGATCGGTGTAACTTTTCATGCAGCCACTGCCTGAACAGCTCTGGGCCGCAAGCAAAGCGCTGGGTTCCTACGGATGACTCGTTGAATCTATTGGCAGATGAGATCAATCGCTCACCCGACATTCAGATGCTCAATTTCACAGGAGGAGAGCCAACACTTTTTCTCCCACAAATTAAGCAGCTTTTAGCCCAGATCAGCCGAACAATGCCGCTTGTGATCACCACTAACGGCTGGTTTGCCGACCGATCGATTCATTATTTGGACGAAATACCGCTGGCGGCAGTCGTTCTTTCTCATGATCGCTTTCACGCGCCATTTATTTCGTTAGAGAAGATCATTCCGTTGATCCGCCATTTTCAGTCTCGAAAAATCGACGTGAGCTTTAATTTTGTCTACGCGGACATCCACGAGTTAGCGGATCTTGCGCCTGTTCAGGAACTGGGAGTCACGGTCCACACCTCGAGACTCATCAAAAGCGGACGAGCGCAGGAAGGCTCAGCATGGCATGACACCCGCGCAATTCATCAGACGTGCCCATCTTTAGACGCGAGCCAACGTCGGACTCCGGATCTGGAAAAAGTAATCTATACTTCCCAAAAGGGATTTTCTCCGTGCTGCGGGCCCCTCGTCTTTGACGACCAGATTCCATCGGATTACGCTTACTCAGAAAGTCTTTCGAAATACTCGTCCAACAGACTTTTGAAAGACTTATCGAGCGGAACATTCGCTCAACAAGCGCATAGCCTTGGCCTCGACTTATCGCGTCTCAAATTCCAAAACCCATGCGATCCTTGCGCACTTCTTTATGGGCAAGTCGCTCCAGGGTTACCATCGATCGCTGAAATCTCTCGAAAAAGCGATGATACTATCTACCTTCCGTTTGAAGACTCCATTGACGGCCAAAAAGAGAGCGTCTTGCTCCAAAAATATATCGTAGGCTACACAGAACTGCTCGATCCCAAAAACCTTAAGTCCCATCTGAATCAAGATGCCGATTCTGCTGACGACGTCGTTGCTTCGCCCCTGACCACTAATGATCAGGCCGCTGTCATCGAGTTCGTAAAAACGAACTACTATGAGACTTATACGGAATTCTATCCGCAATCGTCGATCGACGAGTTCGTCCGTTTCGCACCAGTTTATCTCTCTTGGCCGTCCATGCAGGGTCTTGTCTATCGAAAAGGTGAACGGATTGTCGGTACGATTTTTACGAACAAATACGATCCCCACCCTGCCCTTAAGGTCCCCACGCTTCATATTGGATATTGGGGATACGACCGCGAAAAGTTGTCTCAAGCTGAGGCGCGTTGGATAAAGCGCCATTGGTTCCAGGCTCTTTTCGATTGGTCGGAGGGATCTCGAGCAATCGACGCGAGTTTTGATAGCTTCAATTCCTCCGCGCTGCGTTTGGCTCGATCGCTTGGCTTTGAACGACGAATGCTGAGGCTCAACAAGAAGGCAGTATGAAGGTAGGAACCTCGTCACTTATATTGATGGGATCGGCAATATTCAGCCTTTTCTCTTGTACGCATCAAGAGAGTAAGTCCGTCTATCGCGCCGCCCTCCGATATATTCCGGAGACAACGAACCCACATACAAGCCAGATCAATACGGATCATTTCATTGCGCTTCAACTTTACTATCCGCTATTTCAGCACTCCTCAGACGGGAGCTTAACCAGCGAATTCCTCGATCTGAAATCGACACGAGCGGCGGACTCCAATTTCAAAAAGTTCTCACTCTGTTTACGCGATGACGCCCGTTTCTCTGATGGAACTGGTATTGCGACTGGTGACCTCGAGTATTCTCTTCGGGAGGCACATCAGAGACAAGAGCTTTTGCCCGCCGTGGAACAGATCATGTCTTCTCAAAAATGTGTTCAAGTCACGCTCAAGAAATCCGATCCAAGGTATTTTGATAAGCTGACCGGAATCGCTAGCACGGTCACTAGTCCCACCCGTTCGTCGGGAGGATTTCCTCTCGGACTCGGCGCGTACCATATTGCATCGCATGCCCCCGATAGACTAACTCTGGAAGCAAATCCAGGTCGCGTACAGGGAAACTTCAAGACCATCGAGTTTCGCAAGTTCACCGATTTTTCTAAAGACTACTCAAATGGCGTTTTTGACTTCAACCACACCGGGCAAGTTGTCATTCCCGCGAGCGTCGAACATGAGTTTCAACGCATTTCTCGGCCGTTTTTTAAATCTTACGCTGTGGTCGTAAACTATCCCGTTGAGGCATTACGAAAACGATTTTCCGAGTGTTTCCCGGCCGAGAAACTCCTCTCACTTCTCGCGCTATCGCTGAAGCCTACGGAAGGATTTCTTCCTTCGGGTCTTCAGGGTTCAGACGGCGTGAAAACTCATCTGACAAAGGAGCGAAAAGAAAACTGCTCCCCGGTCTTGTCTTCGCGGAACATGACTTTTCTGAATTACCGCCCTGAATTGAATGACACTCTTCGCGATTTTATGAAGACGGCTCAGTCAGAGCTACCCATTCCTCTTCATTATGAGTACGGAACCATAGACGATCTTGTGAAAAAAATGTTTCACGACGACAAGATTGCAGCCGTGATTGGCTTTGATAGCTCTACTTCCGATTCTTCCGCGTATGCGGAGACGGCGACCTTTTTTGAAAGCTTCATTCGAGAGCAAAGATCTGAACGATTGATCACTCAACCGGTGGTTGGACTGGCAAATCTCGTTAAGACTGCTGCCCAGGCAACCGATCCTTCCACCAAGTCCGAAATCTATCGAAAAGCCCATCAACTTCTGCTGGACAGCGGCTATGTCATTCCGCTTGGACAACTCGATACAGCCCAGCATTATCCAAAGTGGGTTCGAAACATCTCTTGGAGCGACCAAATTAGCGGATTTCCTAACATCGCATTAATGGAGAGTACGCCATGAGACACTCGACCATTCGAAAGTATCCCTTGCCTCGGCAGTGGTGGATCGCTTTGACGGTGGCCCTGGTCGGTGCGGGTATCGCGCTTGGCGTTTCTTATGTCTCGGAACTCAATCGAGCGCACTCTTCCATTGAAGGCAATCTCAAGTTTTGGGCTCCCGAGCTCGCCGATATTTTTTCGCATAAAGACTGGCTGCGGTTGTCAAAACTTGGCCGAACCTTCGGACAGCCTCCAGCTCGATCAACCGTATTTCGAGAACAAGGTCGTCCTATATTCTCGTTTCCATTGGAAACTGAAGACTCTACCTGCATCCTGGCTGAGCATCACGCCATTCAGCAATATAGTGTGGACGTAGGGACATTGGATATTTGTTTGGATCCAGCCTCGGTGCTATCGAAGGCCATTGCTTCGCCCCTTTTCGTCGTCACGTCGGTCAGTCTCTTTTTCATTATTGGGTTCGCCGCGCTTCTTCCTATTTTAT
>CAZCBS010000410.1:3060-3418 GCA_964496965.1 uncultured Bacteriovoracaceae bacterium | reverse complement strand
ATATTCAATATCAAGCCTATTTTACTTCCGTGAATTCTACGGGATTCATTTTCGGTTTCGGACCGATAGTCTCGGTGCCTTCGGCTTATCCCAATGAGTTAGGAAGCGGAAAGTGGAGCGCAGGCCCCACGGCCACGGCGGTTCTTGTGTCTGGCGATTGGGTAGGAGGTCTTCTTCTGAACCAACTTTGGTCATTTACAACGTATAATGATCGGCCTGCGGTGAGCCAAATGCAGCTGCAGCCGTTTCTTTATTTCAATCTTTCGGGAGCCTGGTATCTGGCAAGTTCACCGATTATGACCGCTAACTGGAAAGCTGCGAAGTGAAATAAGTGAACTTTACCTGGGGGATGGGGGGG
>CAZCBS010000410.1:0-3050 GCA_964496965.1 uncultured Bacteriovoracaceae bacterium | reverse complement strand
GGAAATCAGTGGACTGTGCCCGTGGGCGGAGGGGTTGGCAGAGTTTCTAAAATCGGATCGCAGCCGATCAAGGGCGAGCTTCAAGGTTTCGGCGAAATCGCTTCTCCGCAACAGGGGCCGGACTGGTCCGTGCGCCTACAAGTTCAGTTTCTTTTTCCTCCGGAAAAAGAAGTCCTGCCTCGCACTTCTACCGGTATATAAAATGAAAGTTTATCAGGTGATCAAAGCAGGGTTCCGAGGCGTGGTAGTCTTCTCTATTTTATTGGGAGCAGCTTGCTCCACTCCGACTCCCCAGCAAAAGAAAAAGGTCAATATTGCTTCCGGAAAAAATATTGAAGGAAAAATGACCGAAGGTGAGCTGCAGGAACAGATTTTGCGATTTATGAATCACTTTTCTAGAGAAGTGCGTGATGGTTTGAGAGATATCGAGAGCTCCTCGAATTCGCGCCTTCGTGATCAGGCTTTGCTTCGTCGTCTCATTTATGATTCCTCGGCGCTGGATATCTGCTTAGGGCCGTCGCCTCAGGCAAATTTACTCGATATGGTCGCGTTTATTGAATTGAGCCAAGCCGCATGGAACGGATATTGGGTGCCAAAGGTTTTCAAAGCCGAAGGCGCGCGAATGACCCAGGAGTTTCAGTCCTCTTCCGAGCAAATCTGGAAAATCGCGAGTGAAGTCTTGAATGAGCAACAAAGAAGGCAGTTATCGGAATTGATTCGAACATGGCGCAAAAAGAATCCGGATCAAATCGCGGTAGAAAACGTCCGATTTTCCGACTTCTCGACTGAGAGATCGGCGCGGACTGAAGAATTGCAAAAGGGAGTCCGCGGCCCAAGACAGGGCATCACGAGAGGGCGAAAGGCTGCGTAAGATATGTCGTTTTCACCGCTTGTCTTTGGATCTGATGCGATCTGGATGGTGATGTGGTTATTTTTCGGTTTGCTCATCGTTGCCGAGCTTGGATATCGAATTGGCATATCGAAAGCACCGATCGCAAAGCAGGAGAGCGCGGAAACAGTTCAACAAGGTATGTTGACGCTTTTGTCATTATTGCTCGCGTTTTCCGTCTCAATGGCCGAGTCTAGGTTTGAGGAAAGAAATTCGATTTTGATCGACGAAGCCAACGCGATCGGGACCTCCTATTTGAGAGCGCGACTCTTTCCAGGGGAGCCTCAAAAAGTGCTCGAGAATTTATTGAGGCAGTATTTGGATGCTCGCATTGAGTTCTACGAAGGGGGAGCGGAGCCATCGAAAGTAAGTGAGGCTCACCGTAAAGCATCGGTTCTTCAAACCGAGTTTTGGAATGTGGGAGTTGGCCTCAAGCGGGATCATCCATCGGTGATCGTCAGCCTGCTTTTGACTTCCCTCAACCAAACGATCGATCTTCAAGGTAAGCAAGACTTTGCTTATTCGCGGAGGATTCCGCGTAGCATCGTGATACTGATTTGCCTGACCTCCGCTTTAGTGTTGGGACTGATTGGATTTGGCTATGGCCTGTCAAAAGTCCGCCATACTGCTTTTACCGGAATGTTCACGATTATCGTATCGCTCACGCTTTTCGTCATCGCCGATCTTAATCAGCCACAAAGGGGATGGATACAAATCAAGCCGGTTGCACTGGCTCAGCTTAAAGAGAATCTGAAGTCCGATTAGATTTTTTTATCCCACGCTATAACCACGGCCTTCGAGGCAGACGGATTGGGCTTTATTGAAAGAAGCCATTTTCTGCTGCTGTTGGGCTTGGGCCTGTTGTTGTTGCTGGGCGATTTCGTTTTCTTGGCCGCGCCTTCTTGCTGCGCCTCCTACTCCCCCGACTCCAGCTCCGATAGCCGCACCCTTACCGGCATTACCAGCGATCGCTCCGCCAACGGCGCCCGCCGCTGCTCCTCTTGCCGCGCCACGGCCTGCTCCTGTGTTAGGTGATTGAGGAGTAGTGCCCGCGGTTCCGGCAGCCGACTCGGGATCAAAACCAGTTTGATTTTTTGCCCATTGGTAGCATTCATATTTGTCTTGGCTCTGTTGCTGAGCGGTCTGTCCTTTTTCCGGATAGACGAGGAGGTTCGCCGCAAAGCTGGTGCTGCCTGTTAGGGCGACCAAGCTTGCTAACATTGTTTTGCGCATCAATTTTCTCATGAATAAATTCCTCTTTTTCGAGAGGGGGTGCATAAATGACGCCACGCCATTGCAGAGAAGTTGGTTTCCGGATTGCAATTTTCTTTCGCGAAAAAGAACCAGCTTAAGCCAGCTTAAGAAAGTGTCCCGGAGGCTCAATCGTGGCGAACAAGAAAAAAGAAAAAGCATCTCATCGAAAGCCAAACATCCTTGTGATTTTTGGAGACGACATCGGGATCTCGAACCTGAGTTGTTATAGCGACGGACTGATGGGGTATCGTACACCTCATATCGATCGCATCGCAAAAGAAGGGGTGCGATTTACAGACTCCTATGGAGAGCAGAGCTGTACCGCTGGAAGAGCTTCATTTATTACCGCCCAAAGCGGATATCGAACAGGATTCACTAAGGTCGGCGTGCCCGCCGCGGCCGTGGGTCTTCAATCGGAAGACCCGACGATCGCGGAACTCTTGAAGCCTCTGGGATATGCCACAGGACAATTTGGAAAAAACCATTTGGGTGATCGCAACGAGTATCTGCCGACTGTTCACGGCTTTGATGAATTTTATGGAAATCTCTACCACTTGAACGCGGAGGAGGATCCCGAGAATCCAGACTATCCGAACGAAAAAGACTTTCCAGACTTTAGAAAGCGATTTGGCCCCCGTGGGGTGCTGAGATGTTTTGCGACTGAGGAGGATGATCCTACCGTCGATATTCGATTTGGTCGCGTAGGTAAGCAAAAGATCGAGGATACTGGCCCGTTGACTCGGAAGCGAATGGTGACTTGCGATGACGATTTCGTCGCTGCAGCGAAGGATTTCATCAAGCGCCAGCATGAGGATCGCAGACCGTTTTTTTGCTGGGTCAATCAGACTTAAAGGCAACTTCAGACCCATCCAAAACCAAAGAGTTTTTGACAAAGCGGGGAGTGGCA
>CAZCBS010000409.1:0-3423 GCA_964496965.1 uncultured Bacteriovoracaceae bacterium | reverse complement strand
AGAAGCAAAAGGCCGGGTCCTTTCCTCAAACCTAAAAGGTAATCAAAGCAATCAAATAACCGTGATCGTTCGCGGATCGCGCAAATGCTCAAAAATTATCCTTGAAGCCGGTAATCGCGAACTCACGCTCCAAAAAGGGAAAGATGGCTACAGCGGCAGTTATCTCATTCCTGTCGAAAATCTGCGTGCTGGCTGGAATCAAGTGGAACTCACGGTTCGCTCTACTTCTAAGTCTCTCTTTGAATCTAATTCTGATCATTTCAGCATTTGGGCATATGCCGTTGGAGAACGCGGCGCTAATAAGGCCTCTTCTTGTGTCGAAGAAGCTGAAGCCGCTGCACGCGAAAAGTATCTCGATCACTATGGCAGCAAGCCTAGATTTTCGGACGCGACGTTGTCGCGTACCTCCCAAAACGGAAATCTAGTCCTCGAGGTTTCCGTACATGGTCGACGAGGCACCACTCGTTACGAGGCAGTGATGCGTCCGGATTGCTCGCTCGTATCCCAAGTTCGCGCCCTTGATTGATCTTCAGCCACCTGTCAAAATCTTAGACAGCCGCTAAAAAATATCATCAACTAACTCTCGAACTCTCTTAGAGCCATTCCGCCCCATCCGTGAAGTTTAGGATGGCACGAAGATTGGACATGGCGGCGCTGGGCTGATGCGATTTCTGCGACAGCTCAAAAGAGGTTTTTATGTTGATGACAGACGCCCGGGTGCTTTTAACGATTCTCTACAGCATAGCTCTGATTATTTCACTGAGCCGATGTAGTCCAAACGTCTCAAGCATCGACAGAGCCGTGCTTCGTGGTCTTCAGCAGCAGTCAGGAAGCGCGTCCAGCAGTTCTAACGGCGGTGGTATCAATGTCGACGCGAGTTTTACTTTCAAGCAGCCTCCGCTGAAATTACATTTCGTCCGAGACAAAGAGGCTCGCCGCCTCAGAGACGAATCCGAGTCTAAAGAAGAAACTCGCATTCGTCTGGCCTCGAATGAAAATGGCGCCGGTAATTTGATCGGCTTTAAAGAAAATGGCAAAGTCGAGTTTGCACTCGAGCACTCTGCACATCTCTATCCAGCGGAGGCTTGGGTGGTGTTGGACTCAAAGGCTCTCGTCGATCAAGCACGTGCGGAAAACTGCCGCTTTGACGTTCAACCCGCGCATGAAGGAACTTGGCTCCTCAGCCTGCGCGAAACAGAAGAGTGCAAATCTCGGCAAGAGCTCTTAGCGCGGACAGAAGAGATCTTCATCTCTTTTCGCGTGAAGGACTCTCGCCACTTGATCGATCCCGTGATGACGCCTGATGCGCCTTGATCGGGAGTTCGCGCTTAGCCGCGTTGATCGGCCGGAAGAAAATCTTTGTGGGCCGTGATGAAGCGCTTGAGCGCCGTATTGGTCAGCTCAGACTTCGTCAATTTGGCGTGCTTTTCCATCGCTGCAAGTTTATCGGCGACTTCTTTTTCTACTTCGATTTCAATCTTTGCAGTCGGGCCGACCATTTTGTAATCGTCACGCATAAATCATCTCCTTAGTCAGGTCCTCTCATCTTATCACGAGAGAGAACGTCCACGCAGCAGATCTTTCACGACTCCGTACATGACCTGCGGTAGCGCTTCCAATTCTGGGACTTCTCGCAGCGCGCCATTTCCTTTTTGCGCCAACTCTCGGCAAAGCTGAAGACTCGCCCTCTCTTTGCCCATTTTCATCACCACCAAATGAGGGAAACGAGGCGCAAGATAGGCAGGATCTCGACCTGCCGTATACTTTCCGTCGGTCAGAAGAACGGTGGAGGGTGGTCTACCCTGATGCCCGAGATCTGCTGAACGCGAAAGCTTGAGCGCCGCAATCATTCCATCCTCAAGATGAGTGTAGCCCTGAGCTGGAACATCCAAAAACCGCTCGACGAGCTGTTGAAGCGAAATCCGTTCAGTCGGCCGCTTTAAAATCTGAGCAGCGTTCTCAAAAGCAACAATCCCGACCGGATCATCCGGAAATTGCAAAAGCACAACGGCAAGAGCAACGGCCGTAAGTGCCAGTTTCTCTCCAGTCATCGAAAGACTGGTATCCACCGTAATAACGAGCGGCTGTTTACGGGGCACTCGATATGTCATCCAGACATCCGCGCCAGTGAGCGGATAATTCCCGACATTGAGACCCGCAACGCTTGCCATCGCTAGAGGCGAATTTTCAAAAGTGTCATCGAGATCGAAATCAGGTTGCTCCGCATTACCAGGAAGCTCATCCCAAGGGACGTTTCTCGTCTCGGAAGGATGAACGACAGAACCCAAAATCTCTTGCGCCTTATCTAAAATCGCCTGGGCGGAAAGTTTTCTTAAATGTCCGATCCTCTGACTCATCGACGGGCGCGACTTGAGTTCGTGATATCGAATCGCCACATCCCACGAGCTTGCGCCGCTGAGATCATCCGGAAGATCGTTCATATGAAGACTCATGGATGACCCAAAGGCTTCAGGCGGAAGAAACATCGGTGCCGCATTCTGGAAGGTCTGATCACCGGGAGCAAAAATGCTTCGGAAGGAGCTCTTTTGAGCGTCCTCAACAGGCTTCGAATCTATGGCTTTTTTTTTAAGCTTGGGGCGGAAAGATCGTCCAGAACGGAACGAGCCCATTCCTTTAGAGTGTTTTCGAGCTCTGCGCGGGCCTCGCGAGCGGATTCCGTCTCATGCTCCATTTCGATACGAGTCGGAAGCGCAAGGATCACGGCTTTCAAAAACGCGGACTCAAGATCTTCGCCTTGGCGCAAAAAGATGGCTCCGATTTCAGCAACGCTCAAAGCGGCGCGAACCGAAGCTCCACGTCGAATCTTCGGGCTCTCGCGAGTCATGCGCGCGATGCGAACCGCGGCAAGCGCAAGTGACTTCTCATCGGAACCTTTGGGCTGAATGCGCTCAGACACAATTGCGGTTTCTTCTTCTTCCGTTTGATAGTCGAGAACCACAAGCTCAAAGCGATCTAAGATCGCTTCGCTCAGATGCGAAGTCGCAACAAACTCTTTTGGGTTCTGAGTCGCGATCACCAAGAAGCCTTCTTTTGCGCGAATCTCGCCCAAACGAGGAACCAGAATCATGCGCTCATCAATCGCGGGAAGAAGGATGTTTTGCACGCCTTCGGGCAGGCGATTGAGCTCGTTGATGAAAAGAATCCCGCCTTCTTGCATCGCCTGAACAAGTGGTCCGGGGACAAACGCGTCTTTTCCGAATCCTTTTTTAATCACGGTGGGAGGATCAAACCAGCCCGAAAGTTTTTGTTCCGAGTAGCGGCTGTCTCCGTCCACGCGAAAAACCGGCAAATCCAGCTCCGCCGTAACCGCAAGCCCGAGATGCGTTTTTCCAACGCCCACAGGTACTTCAAGCAAAAAATTTGCGCGCACTTTCAGGCAAGCACGGGCTTGGACAATCTCCT
>CAZCBS010000408.1:0-3430 GCA_964496965.1 uncultured Bacteriovoracaceae bacterium | reverse complement strand
CGACACCGCCACTGAGGGACTATTCCTTCTACGCCGCCATGCTGACGCGCGCGGGGATGACTCGGACTCGAAAGACACTGACGGATTATCAGCTCTATTCCAAACTGATTCCTTACGTCGATGAAGCTAATTATCATCCCGATACGCATCTTTTGGAGCTTAAGGGAGGGATCTGGAAATGGAAGCTGAGCTCCCTTCTTCACTTTGAGGAAAAAGGCGATCGTTGGATTCATTTTCAGATCGTCGGAGGTCATTTTACGGGAATGACGGGCGATATTTTTTTTGAGCCTCAGACAGGAAATTCTTCGCCGAGCGCGCAAGGCACGATGGTTTATATGCGTGGGAATCAACAGGGTCGGACCTGGCCTCCTGCGTTCATTCTTGAACAAGGTGCTCAAATAGTCTTTGAATTTACCGCCAAACGCATGCGATCCTATCTCGAGTCAACACCCGAAAACCAAGGATCAGGACGATCTACAAATGACCAAATCCCCCAACCTCGAAGTCATCTCTGACGGTATAAAACAGGCCCAAGATTCCCAAGAAAAACGCAAAAAACCGAGAATTCACCTGGCGTCCGAGCAGTTTCGAATCGATCAGACTGGAAAGCTTTTTTCGGTCATCGATCTTTCAACGGATGGAATGGCGTTTCGGATTTTAGATTCTGCGGATATGTCGATGCTTCCGGTGGCCGCGCAGGTCTCCGGCATTTTAAATCTTCGGGGCGTGAAACACTCGGTTCAAGTCAAGGTGAGGCATCTGCGGAATGAGACCGTGGGCTGTCAATTTGTTGACTTAAGCGAAGGCGCTCGCGCGGCGTTGGAAAAATTTTTGGACCCGGCGGAATTGGGGCGCGAGCTTCGACCGATTCCCTCAACTCACAACGTCCAAGCCGGGGAAGGCTCGACGCTTTGGTATCATGGGCCAGGCGGAACGGATCTTTTGTTTGCGCGAGCCCTGGACGGGCGTTACCGTCGTTTCACGCTCTTCGTGCTGGGAAGTTTCGTGCAGTGGGAAGAAGAAGTGGGCACAAAAACTGGGCGCGCGGCGTTATCTGAAGACCGACGGGATCAGCTCGGTGAGGAGTGGGGGGCTGTCCAATTTGAGACCATGGTTCTTGCCCCGGATGAACAGCCGGATCATGACAAGTTGAGCATTGCAAAAGACCTCATCCTGAGTTCTAACCTTCCTCAGGATTTAAAGAAATGGTGCGTGAGGCAGCTCGGCCTGCCTCAGTAAGCTTTTGAAAAGCCTTTTGTAAGAAGGAACCTCAACGTGAACAGAAACTTTGCCCTCGAATTTGTCCGTGTCACCGAAGCTGCTGCTCTTTCTAGCGCCCGCTGGATGGGAAGAGGCGACGAAAAAGCCGCCGATCAGGCTGCTGTCGAAGCCATGCGCAATATGATGAATTCGATCGAGTTCGATGGAACCGTGGTGATCGGCGAAGGCGAGCGCGACGAAGCGCCGATGCTGTTCATCGGCGAAAAAGTCGGTAAAGGTTCCGGAACGCGATTGGACTTGGCTCTCGATCCACTCGAAGGCACGACAATCTGCGCACGTGGCGGCAATAACTCCCTTTCCGTGATCGCGATCGCTGAAGAAGGAAAGTTCCTTCATGCGCCTGATACCTACATGCTCAAGATTGCTGTGGGACCATCAGCAAAAGGCGCGATTGATCTCAAGGCCACTCCGACCGAAAACTTGAAAAACATCGCACGCGCGAAAAAATGCCATGTCGAAGATCTGACCGTGATCATCTTGGATCGCCCAAGACATGCGGATCTGATCGCGGAAGTTCGTCGCAGTGGCGCTCGAATCTATATGATCGGCGATGGCGACGTTTCTGCCGCGATCGCGACCTGTAAGCCTGAAGCCGGAGTCGATGTTCTCATGGGCATCGGTGGCGCGCCTGAAGGCGTGATCGCTGCTGCCGCGCTTCGCTGCATGGGTGGGGATTTCCAAGGACAGCTGGCTTTCCGAAATGACGAAGAAAAAGTCCGTGCTCGCAAAATGGGCGTGACTGATCTGGATAAGGTTTACAAGATTGACGAGCTTGCGCAAGGAAACGTCATGTTCTGCGCAACAGGTGTCACGCAAGGCACGTTCTTGAATGGCGTTCGTTTCTTCAGTGGTGGAGCCAATACTCATTCCGTCGTGATGCGTTCAGAATCAGGAACTGTTCGTTACATCGAAACAGATCATCATTTTGATCGCAAACCGAAGTACTGATCGCTACAATAGGGATCAGAGGGAAGAGAAATGGCAAACGCCGAATTCCGTGAAGTCTTTCCAGTCGATCTCAGCAAGCTTTTTGCGGTCATTACGCGTTACGAGGATTATCCTCAGTTTGTGACCGGATGCTCGAGCGTGAAAGTAGAGCGAAAGGCGCCAGGCAAGGCGCGCGCGACCTATCACGTGAACATGATAAAGGAGATTTCCTACACTCTGGATCATGTCGAAGATCAGGCTGCCGGAGTCGTTCAGTGGACGCTGGTTGAGAGCGATTTCATGAAAAAGAATATCGGCCGTTGGGAGCTCAAATCCGCGGGCCCCGGCAAGACGGATGTTCGTTACGAGCTCGATGTGGAGTTTAAATTTCCAGTCCCGAGCCTGATCCTCAATCGCTTGGTCAAAGGAAGCTTGGCACCGATGGTGAAAAGCTTTGTTGAACGCGCGAAATAATCGATCGGTTAGCCGTCTATGACCAAAGTAAAATCGCCTTCTGATCCGAATGAAAATGGGAATGAGAATGAGAGCGAAGGCGAGTCCGGTGCCTCCGGTCGCGCCAGCTCGTTTATGAAGAAAGCGCTCACCGTCGGCGTGGGCGCGCTTTTTCTAACGGAAGAAGGGCTGCGCTCCCTGGTGGGCGAGGCGAAGCTTCCCAAAGAATTGATCGGCGGGATTTTAGATTCCGCCAATAAGACGAAGACGGAGTTTCTTCAAAACCTCTCCCGCGACGTTCGCGAAAAAGTGATCGAAAAGATCGATCCTGTTGCACTGGTTCAAGAGTTTCTTTCGCGTAATGAGGTCGAGTTCACGGTGCGAGTGAGTGTGAAGCCTAAGAAAAAGGCTGAATAGTGTCTCGCTAGGACGCTATTTTGCGCGAGGCAAGAATCGCCTCAAGCACATAGCGTTCGGCTTGGATCTCTTTCTGGGTTCTAAATCCAAGACGTCTCAGAAGGGGTAGCGGGGGGCACCAGCCGCGAAACGAGTGAAGCGTGAGAAAGCTGAGTTGCACTCCGAGCATATAAAGCAGGCGTCGATTTTTCATAAGACCTGAAAGAAGGGTAACGCCTCCGATGATGCCGAAGTTCAGCATCAAAGCTCGATCTACATCCCATTCTCTTTCAAGCTCGCTCATGCGGCGAGAGATGACTTCGTCGGGCTGCCCGCTTTAGAAAGCAATCTCACCATCGCCTTCGCCATCCAA
>CAZCBS010000407.1:0-3449 GCA_964496965.1 uncultured Bacteriovoracaceae bacterium | reverse complement strand
ATATGCGGGTATCTAAAGCGCATCTGTCGCTTTAGGTGTCTCGCGGAGGAACTCGAGCCACTGAAAATGACGCCGGGCTTAGTGCTACGGCTGGAAGCGAGATCGGCTGGATTGGTATTGATGTGAAGCGCGATGAGATCGCGGCCTTCAAGACTTTTTCCAATCGAAAACCATCGCATAATATCCTGGTTTTGAATTTGAAGAGCGGCGAGATCTTTAAGAAGGCGATCGTAATTATGGTAGGCCGAGTAGTTCGCCGGAAAATCGAAAGTTCCTTCGTGACCGCCGCGTCCGATCTCGAGCGGAAAATTCCCTAAAATCTTAAAGCCTTTTTTCTGAAGATTCTCGATCTCGATTTCGTTCGCAAAGCCCCAGACGCTATCGGAGCGCACGGCTTCGATGCTCATTCCTAGGTTCGCGATCTCGCTTCGCTCGAACTTATCTTTCGCGGCGACTTGAATAAAGCGATGTGTGTGTGCGGCTTTAGAGTCCCGAGTGGGCTCCTGGACGGAAGCCTGGGCGATTGTTAAATACGATATATTTAATAGAGCGAGTGCAAGGCCGAACCAGAGACTAATCTTCTTGGATTCCATTCCAATATTTCCCCCAGGCAAAGTTCACTGCTGAAAACGCCTTCAGCATAGATCCGGGGCCGTTCGCTCGCAAGGGGGTTAGTTAAATAAACTAACGAAATAGCTAGGCTTTTACCTGTGTCACAAAATAATTTCCGACTAATTTACTAAAGTTTATTCGCCCGGCTCCGATGAGTTTATTGAATCCAAGAGGAGAAAATTCAATGTCCAAGGGTACTGAAGCAAAAAAAGAAGGTCACGAACAACAACAGCATTCCGCTCCTAAGCCTGATTCAAAGGCCAAAGGCCCACAAGGCGTCGCAGGCAAATGCACTGCTTGGGGATGCAAGAAGGACTCGAAACAATTCGATTTCTGCTCCGAGCACTATGATCACTTCAAATTTGGATTGATCAAAAAGTCTGGCGAGCAAGTTTCAGATTACGAGAAAAAGTTCGAACACTATCAAGCGCACGTGAAGCGCCGCGGTGTTCAAAAAGTAGCGTAACGTGAAGTTGCGCTAAACTGCTGTACCCACCCACTCCTCATGAAGGCTCCAGGGTCGTCCAGACCTTCGGAGCCTTCATTCATTTTCATGTCTCAAAAACGCTGTCAAAAATTTAGACACCTGTTCGCAAAGAGTTCGTTTTAAGTAGCGCCGCCGCAAGGCGGTGCAAAAGCGCGCCAGAAAATATGAGCGCTTAGCGCTGAGTGCAGCTCCGATCTCATTGGTTCAAGCCTTGCTTACGCCCCCGTTCGAGAGTCTGAAATAGACGAAGGAGCGAAGATGCTGAACAAAGTTTTCCCGAACATTATTGTAGCCATCGTTTTTTCGGCGGGATTTGCGTGTTTGGCTCACACGGTGGAGAACAAGAGTGTTTCCATCGAAGAATCACCCGTCGTCGGAGAATTCGATAGCCTCGTCTTCGCGCTCAGTTATCAAAAGAGTTTCTGCGAATTCCATTCGGATCGGGAGGAGTGCAAGTCCGGCACGATCGCAAGTGGAATGGGTCTTCACGGACTTTGGCCAAACCGAGACGATGATCCTCAACATAAATACGGTTATTGCGATATCTCCGAAGCGCAAGTGGGCAAGGACTGGTGCTCATCGCAGCTCGAAGTAAAAAACAAGCTGACTCCGACGGAGTTTGGAGTCCTGTCTTTAGCCATGCCAGGAGCGAAGTCCTGTCTCTATAATCACGAATGGTATGCGCATGGAAGCTGTTCAGGACTATCGGTCGAAGACTATTTGATGCGCGCAAGCTCATTGACATTCCAGTTTTGGAAGCTCATCTCCACTAATCAGCTGATTTCCGAATCGGCCGGTAAGAGCTTAAGTCGAGAAGATTTCCTTCAAGCGTTGGAAAAGGATCTGGGTCCAGCCATTCGGGATTCGGTCACGATCGAATGCCAGCGCGATCGCAAAGCCAAAAAGGCTTATTTCTCAGAAATCCATATTTCGCTCGATCGCGAGAAGTACATGAGTTTTCCTGCGCGCGAATCGCTTTATTTGAACAAGCCGACCCGCAAGAAAGACGGAACTTTGGTCAAAAACGAGGGGAGTTGCCCTGCGGAAGGGATTCTGATTTCGGAATAGAAAATGTCGAATAATCGTAAACGCCTGTCTAAAGCTTCGACGAAAATAGCGAAAGTTATTATTTACATAGAATTGAAATAATAGGTAAATTTCGCTCGATCGCGTGATTTTGTTGTCGGTATGCCGCTTGCTCTCTCAGGGCTTGAGAGACGGAGTGGTTTATGAAATTTCTTTATTTCACGGTTTGCCTTTTGGCTTTTTCGGCTTCTATGTCGAGTCAGTGTTTCGCTTCGGCCAAATCCCGGCCCACAATTCCGACTCCGCAGCCCACTTCGACCTATACTAGCAATCCGGCTCCTAACCCTACTCCTACTGACATTGCCGGAGGCGATGCCTACTTGGGCCCGTACATGACGACGCAATCCGAATACCATCTGCCCGCTACGATGGATGCGGATGTTCTTCCTGGAGCGCAGACCGAAGCGTGGGCGGCGGTTTATCGTCCTCTCAATATGGGCAATTCGCCTCGGCCCGTGTTGATCTTTCTCCATGGAAACCATGCGACTTGCGGAACTGCGGCCTCGGACGGAAGCGGGCTCATCATGCCGATTCAAGATAGCAGCTGTCAGTATACGTTTACCGGCCAGTGCGGTTCCAACGAAAGCGTGATCCCAAGCCATCTTGGTTATGGATATCTAGCTAATCGTCTCGCATCGTTCGGATATGTCGTTGTTTCGATCAACGCGAATTTGGGAATCACTTGCGGCAATCCGGCCACGGGAGATAATGGGCTCATTCTTGCGCGTGGACGCCTCGTACTTCGGCATCTCGCGCTTCTCAGTCAGTGG
Organism: uncultured Bacteriovoracaceae bacterium; assembly: GCA_964496965.1. Lineage (GTDB taxonomy): Bacteria > Bdellovibrionota > UBA1018 > UBA1018 > UBA1018 > CAZCBS01. The sequence goes on along the minus strand of CAZCBS010000407.1, from coordinate 494 downwards.
AACCGAAATTCTGGAACGACTCCTTCCACGCTTGGAACGGATTTTTACGGAAAACTGGATTTCAGTCAGGTTGGCTTGCTTGGGCATTCGCGCGGCGGTGAGGGAGTTCGCGCGGCGTACAATCTCTATGGAGATTCGTCGAGTCACTGGAGAACCGATATCGCGGACCCTGTGACTTTCCGAGGTGTCTTCGAGATCGGTCCCGTCGATGGACAAAGCAGCATGGTTTTGAACGCGTCGGGCACCGCTTGGAATGTCCTTCTGCCCATGTGCGACGGAGATGTCAGGCAATTGGAAGGCATGAAGCCATATGATCGCATGCTCGCCGCGACGAGCGAGTCACCCGCGCTGCCGAAATCCATGTTCGCGGTCTGGGGCGCGAATCATAATTTTTACAACAGCTACTGGCAGTCGAGCGATTCCGCGGGCTGTGTTGGCTCCACGCCGATGTGGAACTCGGGCGACTCGGGTTCGGCTAATCAGCAATTCACGGC
>CAZCBS010000406.1:0-3456 GCA_964496965.1 uncultured Bacteriovoracaceae bacterium | reverse complement strand
ACTCAGCACGAAGCAAGTATTGAGTGACGAAGGCTCAAGCCGCAGCTGGCCACCTTGCGCGTCGGCGATACTGCGAGCGATACCAAGCCCCAGACCAGTCCCCTTCCCGGGCTCCTTAGTCGTGAAAAAAGGCAGCATGATCTTATCGTGAAGCTCTTTGGGAATTCCCTTGCCGCTATCGGTGACTCGAATCAGCACTTCGCGTTGGGACTCAGTGATTTCTAACATAATCCACTTTTCCCCAAGAACGGATACGGCATCGAAAGAATTGTTTAACAGATTCAGTATAATCTGGCTGATTTGCGAAGGCCGGCACTTGATCTGACAATCCCGCTCCGGAAAAGAAAGTCGAAGATCGATTCCATGGTTCTTAAATTTCGCACGGCAGTAGACAAGCGTATCCTCGAGAATGCACCTCAACGAATGCGCAAGCAGGGGGTCGTTATCGGCACTGCGCGAAAAGGAACGCATCCCCTTGATGATCTCCGCGATTCGCGTCGACGTCCCCTCGATCTCGTCTAATGCAGCACAAAAATTCTCGGGGTTGAAAACTCCGCGCTCGAGTGCCTGCCGAAGCTGCCAGGCTCTGGCTTTAATAACCGAGAGAGGATTATTGATTTCGTGAGCGATCCCGGCAGCCATCTCCCCGAGCGCTGCCATCTTGGACGCTTGAGCAGACTTTAATCTCTCTTCCTCGACTTGATGTTCCAACTGAACGTTCGTTGTAATATCTCGTGCCGATCCAAGAAAACCGGAATGATTTCCAGAAAAATCAGTCAAACGCTTAGCACTGACGAGAATCCAGGCGTAGCCGCCATTCTTTCGCTTCGCCTGAATCTTGAATTCAGCTAACGGCAATCTTCCCTTCTTCACCGCCTCGAGTTCGTTTACGAACGCCGTCGTTTCCTCTGGATGAATCAAATCGACCAAGGAAGAGCCCATGTATTCGCGCGCCTCTCCGCCCAGCACGATTTGTATTCCCGGGGACACATAGCGGATTCCGAAACGCTCATCCAGTTCCCAGATGAAAACACCGATCGAATCGGCGACATCAAGAAGCCTCCGTTGTCCGATCTGCAATGCGCTGTTCATCGCGCGAAGCTGCGTATTCTCGGAACCGGATCTCTTCTCCTCGATTTTTAAAAGCGCTTCCTCAAGCGTCTCCTTGGAAGGCGCGACTTTCAGAACCACTCGGCTTGTGCCCTGCTCAGAAGCGACAGCTTGCATCACCTCGCATCGACAGTTGGTCTGAAACGCATGGCTGAAAATCCCGGATATTTTTCCATTGAGAAAGGGAACGCTCTCGTTCGGATTTCGGGCTGGCAGAACGGAAAGCTCCCAAGGATCATCGATCTGAATCAACGCCTCTTTTTTTCCCCACTCTAAAGTCAAAATAGAAAAAGAACCCCAACCCGCTCCACTGACGGCCTTTCCCCAATTGAGAAACCCTTCCTCAAAGCTCTGCCCAAGCGTTCCGACCATCCCGTGATAGTCCTCGTAGGTTCCCTTCGAGGCTTCGTAAGCGATGATCAAATGAAAAAGCTCGTCCCCGATTTCCTTCCTTAACGGATCGAGAATCGAGATGAGCGACGGATTCTTCCAAAAAATGATGGAATCTCTTCCGAAGAAAGTGAAGCCGCGCCCCTGCTCTTTCCACTCTATCGAAACGTTGTTAATGACGATCGAACGATCGCTTGCCACGACTTAACTCTTCTTTGAGTAGATATTCGCAGTCCGGCGCATCATCATCACGGCACGTCTCATCTTGCGCAGCTTGATGCGACGATCAGCCGGAATCGAACCTTGCGCGTACATGCTTTCGACTTCCGTCTCAGCTTCTTTCATGGCAAGCGCAAGCTCCATCGCCTTGCGAACCACTGCAATGATTTCGTCAGGGTCGAACGGCTTATCCAAGAAATCGGTCGCGCCCAACCTGAGCGCCTCTACGGCTTTTTCCTTATCGCCGTAGCCCGTCAGGAAAATGAACGGACATTCGATCTGAAGATCTCGCACGTTTGCAAGCAGCTCGATTCCATCCATGACAGGCATGTTGATATCGGAAATTACGACATCGACGGAACCGGCTCGAATCTTCTGAAGCGCGTCTTTCCCGTCCGATGCGGTCTCGACTTGAGAAACCGTATTTCTGAGAACCTCTTCAAGAATGGTTCTCAATCCGGGTTCGTCATCGACAATGAGAAGTCTTCCTGGCAGTATGGGTAGCGCGGGCATTGTTGCGTCTTTCATGGCGTACTCTCATAATTCAATAGTTTTTATGTATTTTCAATCTATTTAATAGCGCATCCAGGTCAAATAGTTACAGACGCATCGCGACAACCACTCACCAATAAGGTTTCGCTACGCTTCTTCCGATCAGCCCTGCATCGATATGCGAATCGAAATGAAGGATAGGTCCTAACTATGCGTCACGAATTTCTGATATGGGCTCTCACTTTTCTGCTCTCGCAGATCTGCCTAGCAAATCCATGCTATCTTGATTCAGGCGATTCAGAGGCTGACCCAAAACAAGCTTTATTCAGGATCGAGTTTGCAGGACCAACCAATCCTTTCTGGAGCTACGTTTCAGAAAACTCAGAATCCTGGAAATTCAAGATCGTCCAAAAATCGGAAAAATCAGCTTCGATACCAAAATTCGAACAGTTTTCCGCTCAAATCGCGGATGCGATCGATATCGATTTGAAAAACGACTTGATATTCAAATCGAATACTGAACTCCAAATCAAATCTACTCGCATAAAAGAGATCATTGAAGCCTATCGCAAGTTTTTCGAAGACTTCAGAAAGAAAAACCCGGCCACATTACCCAAAGCGACTCAACAGATCCTACAGTTTTACATTTCTTTCAAAAGCCCCTCTCAACAAAATACCGAGAAGTGGCTGAATCATCATTGCTCGATTGGTCTAGGACTGAACAGCCTGTCACTTTCTCTGCCCGATAAACGTTTAGACCCAGGGATCGAGATTGAAGTCAATAACCCTGACTTGAATGGAGCATGGTACGGGTCACCTCTTCCCTTGAAATTTAATTTGGAAGCAAAGGCAGGAAAAGCCGAGATACGAGGGCTCCCGATCGGGACCTTTATCGCGAAGCTCGACATGAAGCCCAATACCGATGCTCCTGTAGCCTCCATCTGGTCCGTTGCGAAATCCTGCAAAATGGTCCTCTCAAAAGAGAGTGAGAAGTCTTGGACGATCACCGAGAACAACTGCCGAAGCGGGCAATAATCCGCTCTCGGATTACTTGGGAATTTTTTTGCAATAAGAAACGGTGCCGCTCATTAGAATGATCGTCGCTTCGAGCGTCGTTTTATCGAGGATCACTTTCACGCTTTGACCGACGAACGTTGCCTTTTTCTCATCCTGGTCGATTAGCTTGAGCGGAATAATTCTTGGCACGGCGCTAGGAGATACGACTCTCGACCTTAGCTGGCAGCT
>CAZCBS010000405.1:0-3461 GCA_964496965.1 uncultured Bacteriovoracaceae bacterium | reverse complement strand
ATGGCTGTACCCACAAAAACACTCAAACAGGACGAGTTTGCCAGTCCAAGCACGGACTCCAACTGGACCACATCGTGCCATTTAGTCTCGGTGGACAAAACAGCGCTGAGAATCTTACTTTACGTTGCGGAGCACACAATCGCTATCGCGCGGAACAAATGGGACTATCGCGTGAGCCGTTCTGAGCGGAGAAATTCTTGCCATCCGCACAAAAATTGACGAGTGTCACAGTCGACACGCACGCAGAATCGCAGGTCATTTTACCGCGGCACGCGCGATGCATTTCAAGCAGCTCAAAGAGAGATTAAATATGAATACGAAACTTTTAACTCTTGGACTTTCGCTCTTAACGATGACGGCGTCTTCGAGCTTTGGCAGAGAAAACCCATGTACTCCTAAAAAAACGCATCTCGAAGGACAAACCATTGAGCTCGACGAAAACTGCGCGCTCAGTTTTCCCGGCTTTGGAAACAACGACTACGGCAGATCTTATACCGATCATGATGGAAAGTTTTTCGTCTTCGCGGAAGTAGCCAAGACCGGTTACGTGTCCAAGGATTATGGCTCCCGGACCTACTATCTCTTGCCTGTGCGACGGACTTCGGACTTCGAAGTCGATGCGCAAACCGGTGAGCTCGTGGTCCGGCATTCCTCCGGGGAAACGATTACCTTAAGCAAGGACTTCAAAATCAAATCATTTACGGGCGTCGATTACTTCGAGGCGATCAAGAGCTCCGACTCGAACAAGGGCGGACTTGAGATTAAAAGCTACAGCAACGGAATTATCCTCGACGCAGGCTGGACCCACTCCACCGTGACCATCAAGCCTCAAAATCAATCGACTTTCATCGATCGAGCAGGCGAAAAATGCACAGTCGGAAACAAAGAGATTTTCGATTTCGTAAAAACGAATCCCGAAGAACCCGCGAACAGTGTTTTCAAATTCCCACAGCGAGAAGATTTGCAGAACTTCCTGAAACGACGCTGTCCTAAGCTGGACCTGACGCCATTATCTCAGGCTGAGATCTGAAATCCCTAAGCCTTGGACATCTTCTTACGCCCGTAGTCCTTCATCACGTCTTCGGCGGTTTAGGATCTGATTACGGATCGCGCAAGCCTTGAGCTGCGCATTGGGCTCATGCGCCGGGCGAAATTTTTGAGATTTATAATAAGGCCCATCCTTAAGGTGTTAGCTAAGGCGCGAAAAGTTCGGCAAGCGCGGAACAAATGGGACTAAAGTTTGGACGACTGCGCATAGATTGATATGTGTCGCGATTGACACGTACTCGTACTTATACGCAAATTTGCCTAGGCACGACCGATGCACAGAAGTAGTGAATAAACGCAAGCGTATGAATACGATTAAACATTCACCAGACAAGGCCGATCTACTCAAAGCGAGAGCGCACACTCGGATTTTTTATTTCGCGAAAATTTATTCGCTGGTGATTGCGCTTATTTTGGCGCTCTGTCAGCCCCTCCATGCGGCCCCTGTCCAGAACGCTACCTATGAGCAATTTGAGCAGCTCGTGAAGGAGAAATCGGCTCAGATCCCTGAACTACAAAATTTATGGTCGTGGCGAGCGAAATATAATGAACCGGTCTATCTTGGCGGCGGAATTTTGCGTGGCTTGCTCCGTTGGCTTGAGGAGAAATTAAGAAATCATTCATTTAAAGAAGTACAGCAAATGAATGTGCCTACCGCTCAAGCACTTCTCATTCAAAAAGATGCCGATCTCGACCTTTTTCATGATCAGGTGGGAGCCGATTGGTTCAAGAAAAACCTGCGCGAATACGGAGATTGGGACATCCTGACGAAAGACTTCAGTAAGGAGAGCGTTCAAGCCGGTGGGCCAACAATCGAAAAAGTCAGAGTCAGTCCTGATCAAATCGATGATCCGCTGGGCGGCTTGCGGGCATTCTACAACGGGAAGTTAAACTATGTCGACGTATCTGAGCTCACTTTCATAAAGTTTCGAGGTGGTACGAAATTACTTAACAACAATATGAAGAGCGCCCTCGCGCTTCGAGCGCTCAGATTTGCTAACGATATGCCATCTACTGAGATTGATAGCGAGACGTCCAAAACGCTTCATCACGCGATCAACTCTGAAATTTCAAAAATAGAACCAGGGAATTATTGGATTCAGAAGGCCTTGACGAAGTTTCACACGTCTACTGGCAGGGACACTGCCAAGACCATCCAAGTTCTTCGCGACTATGGATTATTGAATGTGCTAGCAAGAAACGGTTACAGTCTTGGCAATATAAAATCAAAATCACCCGTCGACCGGAAGTATCTCCTGCTTCAACTTCCTCCAGAAGAAATATCCGATGAAGATTTTCAAGTCTTCAAGCGTTCCTCAAAGGACATCTCTGCAAACATCGAAGGAATGAAGCACCTTTTGACAAAAGCGGATAGCTCAAGTCGAGTGACGGCGATACTCGATCCGGCTGTCAATAATCCAAATAGCGCCTACAAGGCTGCAATATCGACCTTGATGAAAGATTCTGTCTATCAAATCTCAAAAGCTGACTTGAGCCTGAGCGATCTGGAGCGTCTTAGAACTCTATCAAATCGGATCGACACGAATATCGAGTTAATCAAAGTTGGCATTTCACGAGCGAGATCTTCGAAAGAGTTTTTAGATGCAATTCATTTGGAGACACGAAATCCCAGCAACGAATATAAAGAAGCCGTAAGCCATCTCGTCAGTCAGTCGGTTAATCGTTTTATGGCATTGACGCCCTCAGAGTCAGAGATCAAACGACTGAATTCCATACTTAAACGCCTCGAGACTAGAATGATGCGAGCAAGAGAGGGAATTGCTCGCGCGCAAACCGCAAAAGACTTTTTCGCTGCGGTAAACCCTGGAATTTTCAAAAGGGAAAATCGTTACCCGGAAGATGTTAGAGCATTGATTCAGCAATCAGTTGAAAAATTTGCGAAGCTCAATCCGACCGCGAAGGAAATGAATCGTTTCAAAAAGATATCTTCCGACATTCATAGCAACATCACTTTGATGACAAGGGCCATCGAAAAATCTAAATCAGCGGGTGAATTTTTGGAAGCAATCTCTCCTGGCGTTTCCAATCCAAGCGAAGCCTATAAGAACGAAATCTCAAAGCTCATAAGTTCCTTCGCTGATCGTTTCGTAAGTCTTCAACCCTCAGACTCTGAAATCAAGCGCCTAAAGAAAATGATTTCGACGGTATACTCAGGTATCGCAGTAATAAGAGAGGCTGCCCAGAATTCAAAGTCCGCCGAGCAATTCCTCAAAGCTCTCTCGCCAGAAGTTTCAAATCCAAATCCCATGTATTTGAATGAAATAGCAACCGTCGCGATTCAAAATCGAATACGGTTTTTAGAACTCAACCCTTCAGAATCAAAGCGATCACGATTTGAAAAAATATCTGGTACTTCTTTGCCCGCTCCAAATAGTTCTGCCACTTACACAAAC
>CAZCBS010000404.1:0-3462 GCA_964496965.1 uncultured Bacteriovoracaceae bacterium | reverse complement strand
GGCTCTGACTTGAGTGCGGTAGATCTCCGGATAGCTAATACCCAGTCGAACACCGCGATGGCCGAGCATCGGGTTGAACTCGTGCAGGCTTTCGGCCTTGCGCTTGAGTCGATCGAACGAGACGTCGATCTTTTTGGCCAAGGCATGAAGCTCTTCATCCGAATGCGGGATGAACTCATGGAGAGGCGGATCGAGAAGGCGAATGGTGACCGGAAGTCCCTTCATTTCGCGGAAGATTCCCTTGAAGTCCACTCGCTGCATCGGGAGGATCTTCTCAAGCGCGCGCTCGCGTCCCGCGGGCGTGTCCGCAAGAATCATTTCGCGAACCGCATCAATGCGATCGGCCTCGAAGAACATATGCTCCGTACGGCAAAGGCCGATGCCTTCGGCACCGAAGCCGCGCGCAACACGAGCATCGTTCGGGGTGTCCGCATTGGTGCGAACGCCGATCTCGCGTTTCTCATCGACCCATTTCATCAGCTCTTGAAAATCTTTATTGAGCGTAGGGGTGATTGTTGGAACGCGACCGTTGATGACTTCGCCTGCGCTACCGTCGAGAGTGATGTAATCGCCTTCTTTAAAAATGCGATTTCCGATATGGAACTCTTTTCGCTCATAGCTGACTTTGATTGCGCTGCAGCCGGATACGCAGCATTTGCCCATGCCGCGTGCGACGACTGCCGCGTGCGAGGTCATTCCACCGCGAGCGGTGAGAATCCCTTGCGCGACGGACATGCCTCCGATGTCTTCGGGCGATGTCTCGAGACGAACCAGAATGACTTTCCGGTTCATTTCATTGACCCAGCGCTCAGCGGTTTCAGGATCAAACACGATCTGACCGGTGGCCGCTCCAGGAGATGCTGGCAGACCCTTGGCGATGACTTCTTTTTTCGCGTTTGGATCGAGCGTCGGATGCAGGAGCTGGTCGAGCTGATCTGGATTGACGCGCAAAATGGCTTCGTCTTTAGTGATCAGCTTTTCTCGAACCATGTCGCAAGCGATCTTGAGAGACGCGGTCGCGGTTCGCTTGCCGTTACGAGTTTGCAGCATGTAGAGCTTGCCACGTTCGATGGTGAACTCGATGTCCTGCATGTCACGATAATGTTTCTCGAGCTTCTGATAGACCGTGACGAGCTGTTTGTATGCCTTAGGCATCACGTGCTCGAGGGTAGGAAGCTTCTCGGCTCCTGCATGTCGAGAGCATTCATTGATCGGTTGTGGAGTCCGAATGCCTGCCACGACGTCTTCGCCTTGGGCGTTGACGAGGAACTCGCCAAAGAACTTCTTTTCACCGGTCGATGGATCGCGAGTGAAGGCAACTCCCGTCGCGCAGTCGTCTCCCATGTTTCCGAAAACCATGGACTGAACGTTGACAGCGGTGCCCCAGCTTTCAGGAATCTCGTTCAGCTTGCGATAGGTGATCGCGCGTGGGCTCATCCAAGAGCCGAAGACAGCGCCGATCGCGCCCCAAAGCTGTTCCCAAGGGTTCTCGGGAAACTGCTTTCCGGCAAGGCGAACGATTTGCTTGAACTCGCGGACGAGCTGCTGAAGATCTTCCGCGGTGAGCTCCGTATCCAGCTCGACGCCGCGAGAATGCTTCATGTCCTCAAGGGCCGCTTCGAACTGATTAGCATGAATGTCCAAGACGACATCCGAATACATGGTGATAAAGCGGCGATAGCTATCGTAACTAAAGCGCGCATCACCCGACTCATCGATCAAGCCTTGAACGGTGTCGTCGTTGAGGCCGAGGTTGAGGATCGTGTCCATCATTCCTGGCATCGAAGCGCGAGCGCCAGACCGCACCGAGACAAGAAGCGGGCTCTTGCGCGATCCGAACTTGCGGTCCATCTGCTTTTCGACCTGTGCGAGCGCTTTCTTAACCTGGGTTTCGAGTGCGCGCGGATAGGTCTTTCCGCTTTCATAAAAGTGAGTGCAGACTTCGGTCGTGATCGTGAAGCCTGGAGGGACAGGAAGTCCCAGCTTCGTCATGCCGTGAAGATTGGCGCCCTTGCCTCCCAGCAAGTCGCGCATGGTTTCCGCGCCATCCGCCTTGCCGCCACCGAAGTAGTAAACCAATCGCTCGTTGCCGCTTTTTTTAGCCATTTTTCCAGTTTTGGAATTGATCTTCGATGTAGCGGACGAGGTTTTCAGCACTGACCCTTTCTTGTGCCATGCTGTCGCGGTGCCGGACTGTGACGGTGTTGTTGGAGAGAGTGTCATAATCGATCGTGACTCCGAGTGGGGTACCGATTTCGTCTTGACGGCGATAACGCTTGCCGATCGATCCCGCATCGTCGGTGGTCGCGCGGAATCTTTTCTTGATGTCAGAATATACTTTATCTGTGTATTCCATGAGCTCAGGTTTTTTCATGAGCGGGAATACGCCGACTTTATACGGAGCAAGGCGTGGGTGCAGGGCGAGCCAAATGCGATCGCCGTCAAAGCGATAGGCGTCGGCGAGCGCTACGAGCAAGGTGCGGTCGCAGCCCGCGGAGGTTTCGACGATGTACGGAACGTAGCGTTCTTTCGATGCTTCGTCGAAGTATTCAAGCTTCTTGCCGCTGAACTGCTGATGGCGTCCAAGGTCGAAGTCCGTGCGATTGTGAATGCCTTCGAGCTCCTGCCAACCGAACGGGAACTCGTACTCGATGTCAAACGCCGCTTTCGCGTAATGCGCGAGCTCGCCATGGCCGTGTTCGTGAAAACGAAGCTTCTCGCGGCGGATTCCGTTATCGAGATGCCACTGGATGCGGGTCTGCTTCCACTTTTCGAACCAGTCCATATCGGAGCCTGGCTTGACGAAGAACTGCATTTCCATTTGCTCGAACTCGCGCGTGCGGAAAATGAAGTTGCCGGGAGTGATTTCGTTACGGAACGCTTTTCCGATCTGAGCGATGCCGAAAGGAACTTTCTGGCGCGCGGATTGTTGCACGTTCAGGAAGTTCACGTAAATGCCTTGAGCGGTTTCCGGGCGCAGATAAACGATGGCCGCCGCGTCTTCCAGCGGGCCCATATGGGTCTTGAACATGAGATTGAACTGACGTGGCTCGGTGAGAGCGCACTCAGGACCCTCGCCGGGCTTTTTGCTTGGCTTCTCCAAGCAGTGAGCCATATCGAGTTTGTCGGCGCGGAACCGGCCTTTGCATTTTTTGCAATCAACCAACGGATCGACAAATCCTGCCACGTGGCCCGAGGCTTCCCAAACTTTTGGATGCATCAGAATCGCGGCATCGATTCCCTCGATGTCTTCGCGATCCGTCATCGAGCGCCACCAAGCTTCTTTCACGTTGCGCTTCAGTTCGATGCCAAGCGGACCGTAGTCCCAGCAAGCATTGATTCCGCCGTAAATTTCGCTCGACGGAAAAACAAATCCCCGGCGTTTGCACAGGGAGACCAGATCGGCAATGTCTTTTAGATTTTGGACGGGGCCTTTAGGGGATGCAACATCTGCGTTTTTTT
>CAZCBS010000403.1:0-3514 GCA_964496965.1 uncultured Bacteriovoracaceae bacterium | reverse complement strand
GACCATTCAACAGCTCAATCAGCTTCGAATGATCCTTCAGACTGGAGCCGATCAGGTTAACCTGATTCGCGATATCAATAGGGGCATCAATGACTCGCTTCATTTACTTAAGACCATTAGCCACAATACCGATCCCGGAATTTTCCGTGACTGGCAGAAGGCGTCCGACGCGATTCGCGCGGTGACAGATCTCTTTGGGGATGTCGTGCAGTCGAAGGACGCAAACGTCCAGAAAAGTGCCGACCAAAGCGTCGCCGAAGCCATTTCTCTGAATAATGCAATTTATGATTACGCCCGACAGATTGATGCGATCGGTGAAGAAATAAAGAACTTTAGCCATTCAGTCTCTCCCGGTGGAGCACAGAAACTTACGGCCCAGAGTATGGGTGTCATGCTTCACGTGATGAATCAGAATCTTCGTGCGCAGGCGACGAGCCTTAAGCTTCAGGCAGAGGTCGTGGCACTTCAGAATCACAAAGATAAGGAAGCAAGTCGCGAAACAGCAGAACTGAGCGATGCCCTCAAGGCGTCACTCGATCAGCAGACACCTAAATTTGAGACTCCGCGCTTCTAAAACGAAGCCGTCAAACCTTGAAGGCGAGGTTTACATGGCCGATCTATCCTGGCTATCGCATGAGGCGAAAACGCTCCACGCGCTTTTCAGCTCAATTTTCTATAGTCTCGCGCTTGTCCTTCTTTTGATCGGGGTCGTGACGGAATACTTTAAGCTGCCGTTGGGAGGCATGCCTCAGTTTGCCCACCTGGCAGGGCGATTTCTGGTGGCGGCAATGCTGCTTAATTCCTATCCCGAGGTGAGTAATATTATCGCGGATTTTACTGATTCACTGGCGAATCAGATTGGTTCATTGACGACGTTTAAAGTTGTTTGCGCGAAGTATTACGACAAGTTGCTTCAGTTCCATATGTCTTGGACCTCAATTAAAGACTCGGTATTGATGCTCATTTCGTTCGTGACCTTCTTTTTGCTCTACATTTCCGTTTACATCGCGGACGCGGCGATTACCTATGCATGGGTTCTGCTCTATGTTTTCTCACCGTTACTGATCGCGCTTTATGTGCTCCCTGCAACATCCGGGGCGACTAAAGCGCTTTATCGATCTCTGCTTGAAGTTGGAGCGTGGAAAATCGTTTGGTCGGTGCTCGCGACTCTCCTATGGAGTGCCGCTCTTAGCCAAATCAATCAACCCGAGAACAACGTCAACTTCATTACGGCGGTTTCCTTCAACCTCATTCTCGCGGGATCTCTCTTGATGACGCCTTTTGTAGTGAATGCATTAGCTGGCGCTGGAATCGCGAGCCTCGCGGCGCAAACGGCAGGGATCGCTGCGGGAGCCTCCATGTTTAGCCCCGGTCAGCTTCTCACGAAGCAGGCCAAAAACATGTTTAAAAAGAAAGAGGGTGACTCGGCGGATACCGATAATGATCGAGGACCGACTGGCGGCTCTCGTCCCTGGTCGAACTTTTCGGATCGGAATTCCGAAGATTATATTAATGATAGTCACAGTTTTTCGGCATCCAGACCGGAAACGAAGTCCAATTCTAAAGGGCCACCTCCGAAGAAATCGTCGAGTCTTACTAAAGGCCGAGCGACATCTTGGAATTCACGGTCTACAAGTCCCGCAGGATCAGCGGCGGAATCCGCGAGCGTCTCGGCTCCGATTGTTACGAGGGCGACAACGCCATCGCCGCGTGAAAATTCCAACGTGTCAGTATCTTTTAAGTCTGCCATCAGAAGTTATCAGTCCCCAGTAAACCGGACCGAGTATCAAAAGCAGCCTATTCAGCGGGCGCTCTTCAATGAATCGCGGGATCAATCCGCGAGAAATAATCGGGAGATGTGATTATGCGTTTTACTGTGGCGTGGGCTAATGTCGTTTCTGAGAATCTGGCACTCAAATTTGTCTCGGCCTGTCTCGTTGTAGTTATTTTTAGCCTTTCGATCGTGGTGGTTAAGCTCTCGGGGAAGAAGCCTTTGATCGTGGAGCGGTCCTGTTATTCGCGTGCGCTCGCAACTACCGATCCTGAAAGGACACAGGCAGAAGTCGAAGCATTTGTTCGCGAAGCGCTAGCAAGTCGTTTCGACACGATTGCGCAAGTGAAACCAGGTTATCTCTCACAGGAAGAAGAGAAGTTCAGAATTCAAGAGCAACTGGAGCTCAAAAAAAGAGAAATGAGTCAGAAGCTCGTCGTCAATAGCGTCATCGTAAACGGACAGACGATCAAAGTGGAATCGGATCGTATCTTCTCTGTTGGTGTTGTCCGCTCGGTCTTGCCGTTTCCGCTGCTTCTAACACTTGGAACGGTCCCTCGAACCGATGGGAACCCCTACGGTCTTTCGGTGCTACAAGTGTCGGCATCGAAATCTGAAGAAAATTCGAACGGGGGTAAGAAATGAGATCGCCGAAACTTATTGGCATGAACATTTGGCCGTTTATCTCCGCTACTACTGCACTAATGGGCTGTTCAGTAGCTAATGCGCGAGCGCAGCCCGTCGATCGCTGTCTTGTCAGATTGGACAATCGTGGGGTCGCTAAGGTTGCTATCGCAGTTGATGGCACCGTGCTCGATTTCCCACTGAAGCCATCAAAGGTCATCCTCGGACGAAAAGGCTCGTTTGGAATTGAATATGTCGAGTCGGATCTTGCCGTTTCCCCATTAAGTGCGGGCTCGAAGTCGCATCTCTATGTTTACCTCGAAGGCCGGAGATTCACGTTTGAACTATCAACGATCATGGGCGGCGGCTGCCCGATAATTACAGTACGTGACTCTCGCGAAAATCAAGTCTCCGTGGACGGATTTCTTCGTTCCAAGAAGTGATGGAGGCTTATTATGAGCGACGAACCAAAAGTCCAGATCGCTTCGGAGCCGGGTACGAAAGGTCAGTTTGGCAAGGGCCGCTTCTCTTATCAGAACGCATCTAAGGTTTCGACACAGGTTACGGTTGCTTCCGGCGTAGGATTGGCGGTTGCTGTGACCGCTGTCGTTTTAAGCGGTAGCCCCGCTAAGGACAAGAGCGACAAAACAAGTCACTTCCTCGGTGTTGAGATACCGCAAACGGTTCCGACTGTTCCAATGATGAATATTCCACATGTGGATTCACAGCCGAAGAGCGTTTCCGCGCCGACCGGAAATCGCGAGCGTACTAGGAGCCTAATGAGGTTTCCTGGTCCACAGGTCGTGGGGCGTCCTCGAAATGTGCTGATTCCTCCTGGTTCAATGGTCAGCGCCGTTTTGCTATCAGGGGCTTCGGATGGCCCCGTAAAGGCTGAGCTGAAAGAGCCTTTGATCGTAGCGGGTGAAACGCTTATGGAAGCCGGTACGATGCTAGTAGGAAACGGGAACTCAGGCAATGAGCGGTTAATGATTCGTTTTCGTAAGGCTGTCTTCCGGGATGGATCTGTTGCCAGTGTGAGTGCCCAAGCTGCGGATTCTGAAGATAAGATCGCCGGACTGAAGGGGTCGCGCGTCGGTTACCGCGCCGTAAAACTCGCCG
>CAZCBS010000402.1:0-3518 GCA_964496965.1 uncultured Bacteriovoracaceae bacterium | reverse complement strand
TTCGTCCGCTGAGTTTTGGATTAATCTTCAGACGAATCATGATCTATGGGAAGCCCAACAGGAACATAAAAAACGAAAGAAGATTGCCTAACTCGACCACAAGAAGCTGAAGGAAGCCTTCGAACGCGCTTAATTCATTAACAAAGACCTAACGCAAATTTGACGTGGACTTTCTCGAATGGCCTGTTAACTTTCAAGCCATTCGGGGGAATCGCATATGAAACGTTTGATCTTGAGTACTCTACTGCTAACCAGCGTGAGCGCATCGGCGCAGAACTATGCCGCGGCTCTCTACTGCATGGACCGCGGACAGGCCATTCCTGTGAACAATCAACAAGTCATTACATGGAAGCACTCGACGGCAAATCAGTTTCTCGCCCGAGCCCATGTTCTTGGAACTCTCACGCGCCTCTATCCGGATCATAACGGACATACGCATTTTGAGATTCAAATAGCACCGACTTCCGATGGAACATTGGAGATTGTGTACAACCAATCTTTCGGCGCACTCCCCGCTCTTTCTCCGGGCATGCCGGTTGAAGCATGTGGAGACTACATTACTTCAATCGCGCAGTCGGGGCCTTATCCCCCGTCTCCCGACGGAGCCATTTTACACTGGGTCCATCGAAATCCTTCAGGACAAGGACATGACTCTGGCTTCCTCGTCATCAACGGCGCAGTCTGCGGTCAAGGAAGCGGCAGCGGGGCGCTGGAGTAAGCGCCCTTATTTTCTGATTTCTGGAATTTCCTGTTCACGACCCCCTGCAAGAGAAAGCAGGACGTCGTCAAACGCTGCTACGTTATGACGCATAGCGACTCTACGACCGTAAGAGTCGAGGATGAAGAGATCATCCAAGTCTCCGCCATCCGAGTCGCGCGACTCTAAAAGTTCTGCATAGTAGGTCTGACGCTCAAGGTAAATCAGCGCCGTTCTTGAAGAAGTGATCCGGAGCTGTGGACAGCGACTTTCGAGAGGAGAATAGGTTTTCTTCCCGTTCAATCCGATTGAATAAGGTCGAATCGCGCATTTGATCGTCATTGCCGCTAAATCTTGAAGAAGCTCACGGGCTCTTCCTCCCGCGTTCAAATCATTTGCAGCTTTAGCTGACATTTGGAACGAGCTAAGAGCCAAAAGCGTCACAACACCACAAGACTGAGCAATTTTTTTCATATTTCCCCCGAAAGAGTTCGGTTTAAATCAGCCAGTCGGTGTGGTCAACCAGAATAGCGCTTAGAACTTAGATAATACTTGGACTGCATTTATGGTACGGTACATTCCTCTATGAAATTTGAAACTCTCGGCCTGATCGACCATCTATTAAAGGCAGTCAAAGCGGAAGGCTATGAAACGCCGACGCCTATCCAAACTCAAGCGATTCCTCTCGTTCTTTCGGGAAAAGACGTTTTGGCCTGCGCTCAAACGGGCACGGGCAAGACCGCGGCGTTTGCGCTGCCGATTTTACAGCTTTTGACTCAACAAGAGTCGACAAAACGGGAGTCGAAGTCCCGCGATATCCGCGTCCTTGTGCTGACGCCCACGCGTGAGCTCGCGTCCCAGATCGCACAGAGTTTTTCTAGCTATGGTCAAGGTTTGCCTTTTCGCATCGCGGTCATCTTTGGCGGAGTCCCTCAAAAAGCTCAGGTCCGAGCGCTCCAACAAGGCGTCGACATTTTAGTCGCAACGCCGGGCCGACTTTTAGATTTGATGAACCAAAGACTTGTCGGATTTCGAGGGCTGCAGGTTTTGGTATTGGACGAAGCGGATCGAATGTTGGACATGGGATTTATTCACGATGTGAGACGCGTGATTGCCGCGGTCCCAAAATCCCGCCAAACCCTGTTTTTCTCAGCGACGATGCCGCCTGAGATTCGAAAGCTTTCCGAGCAGATTTTGCATAAGCCGGTTCGAATCGAAGTGACGCCTGTTTCTTCGACAGCCGAAAAAATCGATCAAGCTGTCTTTCATGTCGACAAGCGTCACAAGACCGCATTGTTGATCGAACTGCTGGAAAAGCTCAAAATCGAGCGTGCGCTCGTCTTTACCCGAACCAAACGCGACGCCAATCGGGTTTCAAACTCGCTCAACGGCATTGGAATTCGAGCCGATGCGATTCATGGCAATAAATCTCAGATGGCCCGCGAAAAAGCGCTGGATCGAATCAAACAAGGACAATGCAGAGTCTTGGTCGCCACCGATATCGCGGCTCGCGGAATCGATATCGATCGCGTCACCCACGTTTTTAACTACGACATCCCCAACATGCCCGAAAGCTATGTCCATCGCATCGGCCGCACGGCACGAGGAGGAGCAGCGGGAGCAGCATTCGCGCTTTGCTCGAGCGAAGAGCGTGCATATTTAGCCGATATTGAAAAGCTGATCCGACTCAGGATTCCGGTGCTTCCAACGCCTGAGGGCTTGGCCGCTGAGGGATCGTTCAAACAAAAGAGAAAGCCTCACTCACATCAAAACAAAACAAGTCCCGGCAAACAACATTCCGCAAAACCTACGGAGTCAAAACGCGCGGATAAAAAAAACTATCACAATCCGGCGCCGTCTCCCGATAATCGCCGTCAGCGACGACGACGCGCTCGGGCTGAAGGCGGAGCTTGACGCTTCGGGCCTCTCGGTTTTTTAGGTGCCGACGGCACTCCGGCCAGTTTGTCCATGAGCGGCTGATCCCGTTTCGTCACAAAATTGATGACCACGCCCTCTCGGCCCGCCCGAGCGGTGCGGCCCGCGCGGTGAAGGTAGTTTTCCATCTGCTGAGGCAGATGATAGTTGATCACACGGCCCACATGCTCGACATCTAACCCACGCGAGGCAAGATCGGTTGAGATCAGTAAATCTACTTTTCCGTCTCGAAAAGCCTTGAGGTTGGCTCGACGCTCAACCTTGTCCATCTCTCCGCGATAGACGACGCAAGTGCGTCCCAGCTTTTTGACTTCTAACGCCAACGTGTCGCATTGTTCGCGAGTATTGGTGAAAATCAATGTTCCACCTTTGGCAGGCTCCGACAGGACTGCCTCAAGATGCGGGATTCGGTTTCCGTCAACGATCGCTCGGTTGAGAGTGGTCAGGCTTGCCACGACTTGATGACTTCCCTTGCTCCGAATCACTTCGGCATCTGAAAAAAGTTCCGACATGAGTTTCTGAACCGAGGGCGAAACCGTCGCCGAAAAAAGAGCGAGCTGCCGATCCGGCGGGCAATCTCCCGTGATGCGGCTCACATCCGCCATAAAACCTTGATCGAGCATTTGATCGGCTTCGTCAAAGACAAGAATTCTGACATCGCTTAAACTGATCAGCTTTTTGGCCATCAACTGAGCCAAACGCCCAGGAGTCGCCACCAAGACTTCAAAAGGTCCACTCACATTTCGTCTTGCGACTTCAAATGTGGTTCCTCCAAGAACTGTACGCACCCTGAGTCGCGTCGTGTGAGTAAATGGCTTGAAGACTCTCGAAACTTGCTCACCGAGTTCGCGGCTCGGGACAATCACAGCTGCGCGAGGCTGAGCTT
>CAZCBS010000401.1:0-3521 GCA_964496965.1 uncultured Bacteriovoracaceae bacterium | reverse complement strand
GTAGCCGGTCCGAGAGTGTAGTGACCAGGACAGGCGTAGCCGGTCCGAGAGTGTAATGGTCTTATTCGACTAAGGCGGAAATTCATGAACATCCACGAGTATCAGGCAAAGCAACTGCTCAAAAAGTTCAACGTGCGCGTCCCTGAAGGGCGCCTGGTTGAGGAAGGATCCGATGTCGCGGGTCGCGCGGAAAAGGCGGCTCAGGATCTGCAGAAAGAGCGTGGAAACTCCGTTTGGGTGGTCAAAGCGCAAATTCATGCGGGTGGGCGCGGTAAAGCGGGCGGAGTGAAGGTCTGCAAAGACATCACTTCAGTTAAAGCCGCTGCACAGGAAATTATCGGCAAAACCTTGGTGACGCCGCAAACCGGCGCACAAGGCAAAAAAGTCCATAAAGTTTGGATTGAAGAAGGCTCCCAGATCGCTCGCGAGCTTTATGTCGGTATTGTCACGGATCGCGCGGTTTCGCAGGTTGTGATGATGGCTTCGACCGAAGGCGGGATGGAAATCGAGGAAGTCGCGGCGAAACATCCTGAGAAAATCTTTAAAGCCGTGATCGATCCGACGACGGGCTACATGCCTTTCCACGGACGTTCTTTGGCGAAGAAGCTCGGCCTCACGGCGGAGCAAACCAAGGAAGCGGTGCAGTTCTTCGGTGGACTCTATCGCGCCTACATGGATCTCGATTGCTCCCAGGTTGAAATCAACCCGATGATCGTGACCGCGGACGGACATCTGGCCGCGCTCGATGCCAAGATCAACTTTGATGACAACGCGCTTTTCCGTCACAAAGACATCGTTGAGATGCGCGACATTCAAGAAGAAAACGCGCAAGACGTCGAAGCTTCTAAATTCGACCTCGCTTACATCGCGCTCGACGGCAGCATCGGTTGCTTAGTCAATGGCGCCGGACTTGCGATGGCGACTCTCGACATCATTAAGCTCCACGGTGGTTCTCCGGCTAACTTCCTCGATGTGGGCGGTGGCGCTTCGAAAGAGAAAGTCACCAATGCATTTAAGATCATTCTGAAAGATCCGAAAGTGAAGGCGATTCTCGTCAACATCTTCGGCGGAATCATGAAATGCGACGTCATCGCTGAAGGCGTCATTGCAGCGGCTCGTGAGCTCTCGCTTACAGTTCCCGTCGTGGTTCGCCTCGAAGGAACCAATGTCGAGCAAGGAAAGAAGCTTTTGGCTGAATCCGGCCTCAAGCTCACCCCTGCGGATGGACTCACGGATGCTGCTAAAAAAGCGGTCGCTGCTGCTTCCGGAAAATTATAGCTTTTAGCAAAGTACGCTTGAGTGAAGGCACCCACGGTGCCGAATTTGCGTAGAAAGGTTTCAGAAGGTAATCGAAATGTCAGTTTGGGTCGATAAGAATACAAAGCTCCTGGTCCAAGGCATCACCGGCGCGCAAGGTCTCTTTCACGCTAAAGGCTGCAAAGACTACGGTACTCAGGTCGTCGGCGGCGTGACCCCAGGTAAAGGCGGTCAGACGGTTGAAGGCTTCAAAGTTTGGGATACGGTCGAAGAAGCCGTCCAGGCAACCGGCGCGAATGCGACCATGATTTTCGTTCCGCCAGCAGGCGCTGCGGATTCGATCTGCGAAGCGGCAGACGCGGGAATCGAGCTCATCGTTTGCATCACGGAAGGGATTCCTGTTCGTGACATGCTGACGGCCAAGCGTTATCTCGCGAGCACTCAGTCTCGCCTGATTGGTCCAAACTGCCCGGGTATTATTACTCCAGGCCAGTGCAAGATCGGCATTATGCCGGGCCATATTCACAAGGCTGGAAATATCGGAGTGGTCTCTCGCTCCGGTACGCTGACCTACGAAGCGGTTCATCAGCTCACTCAGCTCGGAATCGGTCAAAGCACTTGCGTTGGCATCGGTGGCGACCCGATCAACGGCACTAACTTCATCGATGTTCTCGAGGCGTTCAATCGCGATCCGAACACACACGGCGTGATCATGATCGGCGAAATCGGCGGATCGGCCGAAGAAGAAGCCGCGGAGTTCATCAAGCGGGAAATGAAGAAGCCTGTCGCTGGGTTTATCGGCGGAGCCTCTGCACCTCCCGGCAAACGCATGGGCCATGCTGGCGCCATTATTTCGGGCGGCAAAGGTACGGCTGAAGAGAAATTCCAAGCCCTTCAAGCAGCCGGCGTTAAAATCGCGCGGAGCCCTGCGGACCTGGGAACAGCCCTGGTTGCGGCAATGAAAGGTTAAGATTAAACCACTCGCAATTCCAATCGAATTGCGTTACCACGGTCGGCATACTGTTGTCATACCGTCTGTTAAGGAGTCCATTTCATGGCAATCGAACGTACGTTTTCTATCATCAAGCCGAACGCAGTCGAAAAGAACGTCATCGGCGAAATCATCACCCGTTTTGAAAAGCGCGGCCTCCGTATTGCTGCTGCAAAGTTCACCCGTCTTTCTCGTGAGAAGGCCGAAGGATTTTACATCGAGCACAAGGATCGCCCATTCTTTCAAAGCCTGGTTCATTTCATGACCAGCGGCCCAGTTCTTCTGATGTGCTTGGAAGGTGAGAACGCAGTTGCCCTCAATCGCGAAATCATGGGCGCCACCGATCCTGCTAAGGCAGCTCCTGGCACTCTCCGTAAGGACTTCGCTGACAGCATCGAAGCAAACGCAGTTCACGGCTCTGACAGCCCAAATTCTGCTGAGCGCGAACTTGCTTACTTCTTCGATCGCTCGGAGCTTCAGAAGCGTTATTGATCGAATGCGGATAGCAATCGCACAGATTGATCCCGTCGTTGGCGCATTTGAGGCCAACGTTCGCAAAATTCAAGAAGCATATGAACGGGCTTGCGCTGAGCAGGCCCGTTTGCTTTTGACGCCCGAGCTTGGAATCTGCGGCTATCCTCCGCATGATCTGATCGAACGCCCTGAGATGTTCGATCGAAATGAAAAAGCTCTCTCTCAGCTCGCTCAGTTCACGCAGGGAAAAGCCTGTGCGCTTGTGGTTGGGCATGTTGCCAAAAATCCGTCTGAAGTAGGACGTTCAGCTCAAAACGTCATCAGCGTTCTTCAAGACGGCAAAGTCGTTTTCCGCCAAGCTAAAACACTTCTTCCGACGTACGATGTTTTTGATGAGGCTCGTTACTTCGAGCCTGCTCGAGAAATTCGCTCTTGGGAATGCGATGGAAAAACGATCTCCATCGCTATTTGCGAGGATCTCTGGTCCGAAGATCTGGTTTCGGGCCGTCATATCTATTTTGAAAACACGCCGGTGGAGACTTACGAAAAACATAAGCCGCGGCTTTTGATTTCGCTCTCAGCGAGCCCGTACATGTTTGATAAGCGCGTCCACCGAGAAGAAATTCACTCCGAGATCGCGCGCAAGCTGGGGGTGCCTCTCGTCTACGTCAATCAAGTCGGTGCGAACGATGAGGTGATGTTCGATGGAGCCTCTTTTGCCATCGATGGCAAGGGTCAGATCGTAGGACGCCTTCCAGCGTTCCGGACTTCCTTCGGTGTGGTTGACGTCGATCTCGAA
>CAZCBS010000400.1:0-3535 GCA_964496965.1 uncultured Bacteriovoracaceae bacterium | reverse complement strand
ACGTGGGCGATGATCGCAATATTGCGGGTGTTCTCAGACATTCGTGGTTACTTATGGTTATTCTTCGTGTACCGCATCGGCGGGGACGAGCCGCGGCGCGTAACGCGCCGGATACAGGCCGGCTGCGACGGTCACTACCCAAACCGCCGCCCCCGCCGCCGCCAGGAGTGCCAGCGGCGGGGGGAAACTGAATTTTCAACCCAAAACTTTCGTAGTTGTGACAAAAAGTAAAAAAAAAGAACACCGCCCGCCAATGGAGACGATTCCCGGGCTAAAAAAACGGGAAGAGCGAGTTCCTCTTTAATCAAGGAAAAGCAAGACTTCGTTCGTACTCAGCATAAGCTTGCTTTCGAGTACTTTCAGCATCAAGACTTCGCTAACGCACTGGCCGCAATCAAGCCTATTTTTGAATATGTCGACGACTTCGAGGACTCGCGCGAGATCGAGCGCTACGCCGAAGACGGAATCCGACAGATGAAAGTCATTGCCGAGGAAAAAGCCAAGAAAGAGGCCGAAGAGGCGAAAGCTCGAAAGATCACTGAGCTGCTCAATAAGGGCCGAGCATTGATGGAGAAGAAGCGCTACGCGGATGCGACTTCCGTATTCAACGACATCCTCGTGATCGACCCCGAGAATGCCCAAGTCGCTCAATGGCAAGCCAAGATTCGTGAGCACGAGGAAGATCTCAGGGTCGAGGCTCAGAAAAAACAAGTTCAGGTTGAAGTGAGCAACCAAGCTTGGGCAGTCTACAAAGAAGGATTGGCGATTCATCGCCGTGGACAGCTTCGTCAGGCGATCGCCGTCTTAAGCAAAGTGAAAGAGATCGGGGCGGTCGATGCCCGTCCGGCACGACTGGCAGTCGAAGAGATTAAAAAGATTCATGACGAGATCCGGAGTCAGTATGAGCCCGCGCTGAAAGAAGCGAAAGAAAAAGAGGATGCGCAGGACTTCCTGGGCGCATTGGCCTCCTATGATAAGGCTTTGTCCATCGAGCCCGAGTCCAGTGAGGCTGTCAAAGGGTCCGAGCGCGTGAAGGCGGTTTTAAGCGAGAGAGCTAAAGCGCTTTATACGGAAGCCGTGCTTGCGGAAAGTTACAGCGATTTCGCTACCGCCAAGAAAAAATTTCAACAATGCTTAGAGACCGCTCCGAAAGATACTTTGTATCATGAGCGAGCGGTCAGAAAACTTGCCCGGTATTTCAGGGGAGAGGAAGCGGCCCAATGAGCCAAAATCATGAATTCAAAGTTCAGGCAAGCGCGACGTTTCTTCATGCCGGATCTCGTTCGGATCAAGAGGATCACGTGCTTGCGCTCGAAGATAAGCGCATCTTCGTCGTCGCGGATGGATTTGGCGGCCCTGTGCCAGGCGCCAAGGCGTCTCAAACGGCCTGTGAGGCGGTAAAAAACTTTCTTTTCAAGGAAGCCGGAGACTTGGACGCGACTTTGCCGTTTGAGCTCCGCTCGTATTTTTCATTGGCAGGGAACGTGCTCTTCAATGCGCTGATTCACGCCAACAAGAAGGTAAAGAAGCTGAACACCGGCAAGGATGTTCACGAAAAAGGCGGCGCTTCGGTTCTGGCCGGCTTTATGGATGGAGATCTTTTAGCCATCGCCAGCGTGGGGGCTTGTTCGGCTTGGCTGTTTCGCGAAGGCGAGGCGCGCGAGCTTGTGATGCCTCGAACTTACGCTCGTCTCGTCGATCCGTTTCATCCTGATCATCACGCGGATTTTCAGGTGCCCTTGATGGCGATGGGGATCTCGGATGACCTTGAGCCGGAGATTTTTGAATATCGGATGCGTCCAGGGGATTGGCTTTTGTTTCAGACGGACGGGTTGACTGCTGAGGCTCGTGAAGCGATTGCGACTCTTCAGACTCTAGCGCTTTCTTCAGGACGTTCATCGCGAGACGTTTTGAATGAGGCAATCGAGATGCTTCGCCGGGGCAATTACTCGGATAATGCCGCAGCGTCTCTGGTGGTCTTTTAGCAGACCTACCTAGGAATCACCGAAGAGAGCGCCAAAAATTTCGGCTCCGTCATCTCATCCATCGCGTAGCGAACTCCTTCACGACCTTGACCGCTGTCTTTGACTCCGCCATAAGGCTGATGATCGTAACGAGTCGTGGGCACATCGTTGACAACTAATCCACCCACATTGAGCTCGCGATAGAGCTTTTCGATCGTCGGCCAGTGCTGCGTAAATACACCGGCTTGAAGTCCATAATGACCCGAATTGAGAGTCGCGATCATATGATCCAAAGACGCATAGGATCCTAGGGTCATCACGGGGCCAAAAATCTCTTCTTGAACCAGACTTGAAGAAAAGCTCTGCTCATTGGGCAAAGTAATCAGCGTTGGAGGCAGGATGAGTCCCGCATTACCGACAGATAAAGCTTTTCTCGATTGAAACCGCTCCGCTCCCGACGGAGCGTTGCCAAGCTCTCTTTGAATTCTTTGTGCCGCCGCTTGATTGATCACGGGCCCAGAAACGACTTCAGCGTTTGTGGGATCCCCATAAGCCACGCTCTCCGTGACTTCCGCTAAGGCTTTCTCAAGCGCTGCATGCACGGAAATCGGAGCGACTACGTTCTGAACTGAAATACAGGACTGACCGGCATATCCAAACGCGCCACCAGCGATTCGCTTCGCGATAGCTGGGAGATCGGATTGCGCGACGTCGTCCATGACAATCACCCAGGCGTTTCCGCCGAGCTCAAGTGTGACAGGCTTATCCACCGCTTGCGCACGAATCAGTTTTCCTACTCGCGCCGAACCAGTGAACGAGACCATTTTGATCTCGGGCGCGCGAGTCAGCGTCGCAGTCGCGTCATCATCCGCCAAAACAACGGTGACCAATCCGTCAGGCGCTCCAGCTTGTTTAAAAAGCTCCGCGAATCGAATCGCGGTCAGTGGAGTCGCAGGCGATGGTTTTATGAGAATCGAACAACCCGAGGCCACGGCGGGCGCGACTTTATGCGCAGTCAGATTCAAAGGAAAATTAAAAGGCGTGATCCCAAGAATTGGCCCGCGTGGAAAACGGCTCGCAATGCCAAATCCAGGTCTGCCGCCTGAACTTGTATCGATTCGTAAAAGCTCGCCTGCAAATCTTTGCGCCTCTGCCGCGGCCCATTGCAAAACTCCGATGCAACGCTCGACTTCGATGCGAGCATAGCGAATCGGCTTTCCCGCCTCGCCGCAAATCAATTTGGCAAACTCGTCGCTCTGATTTTGAAGACGAGCTGCTACATCCGAAAGCAAGCGCGCGCGCTCATGGCTCGGAGAGCCGCGCCAGCTTTGAAAGACTTCAACGGATTTTTCTAACGCGGCACGGATCTCTTCTGGCGAAGCAAAAGAGAGGCTTTCGAGTTCAGCGCCGGAATATGGATTTTTAACCACCAGACGCTTCATGTCTCTGCCTAAATATGAATCGCGCGCTTATCGACGGCCAGCGCCGCTTCTTTCATGATTTCAGAAAGAGTCGGATGAGCATGCGTCGTACGAGCGATATCTTCGGCGGCTCCGCCGAATTCCATCACC
>CAZCBS010000399.1:0-3548 GCA_964496965.1 uncultured Bacteriovoracaceae bacterium | reverse complement strand
TCATGCAGTTTCTTATTTTTCCGCTTTGGGGAAGACTCTCGGATCGCATCTGACGAAGGCCAGTGCTTCTCGTGAGTATTTTCGGAACCGCGCTGACCATGGCGTTTCTAGGTTTCGCGCGCTCGCTGGAATGGCTTTTCATCGGAAGGCTTTTAGCTGGAGCCTGCGCCGCAAATATTTCCACCGCCTACGCGTACATCGCGGATGTCACGACCGAGGAAAATCGCGCCAAGGGAATGGGCGCAGTCGGCGCCGCGGTTGGACTGGGCTTTATTTTTGGCCCGGCCATCGGAGGAACGCTCGCTCACAATCACAATTACGCATTGCCGATGTTTTTCGCTGCGGGACTCTCGGCTCTCAATCTGATTTTCGCGTACTTCAAACTCGAGGAGCCTCATCTCACCTCTGAAGAACGCTCGAAGAATCGAGTCAAACGCTTCGATCTCGCCAACATCCGCTTGGCGCTCGGGGATCAACGAACCCGGCTTGCGATCGGCGTATTTTTTCTCGTTACTTTCGCCGTCACTCAAATGGAATCGATTTTCGCGATCTATATGGCCGCGCTTTTTCATTTCGACGCCCGTCAAGCCGGAATGCTTCTCGCTTTAGTCGGAATCATTATGGTCGGCATGCAAGGCGGCTTAGTTGGAAGACTCGCAAAAAAATTCGGAGAATTGCGACTCATTCACTTTGGGCTGATCGTATGCGGCCTGGGGCTTTTCGGTTTCGCATTCTCTCCCACGATTGGCGCTGTCATGGTCTCGCTCAGTGTGCTTGGAATCGGACACGGAACGCTTCACCCTTCGCTCTCCAGCTTAGCCTCGCTCGGCGCCTCAAAAGATCGGCGAGGAGCGACGATGGGAGTGTTTCAATCCGCGGGCAGCCTGGCTCGAGTATTGGGCCCACCCTGCGCTGGATGGGCCTACGATCATTTCGCACCTCATGCACCCTTTCTTTTCGGGTGCGCGATTCTGCTTTGCGCTTTTGCAATATCGCAAGCGCCTCTTCGTAAAGCGGAGCTAGCCGCTTCCTAAGCGGCTTTGCTTCCTGGCTCATAAGGAGGGCGCTCGCTTCGTCCTCTTCTCTCCATTTCATCGTGTTCCCAACGATCTTCCCGGCGTTCGGCTTCTTTTTCGATCCGAGACCATTCTTCGCGCTTTCGTCTTTCCGCGGCGATATTCACGCGCGTATCGACATTATGGCTGGGAGGCTGCTGGCTTTCAAAATGAGCGGCGATTCCTTCTCCGCCTTGGCCATCATCCTCAGCAGGCAAAACCGCAGGTGGCTCTGTTTCCTCCGGCCAGAGCGTGTTCTTTAAAATGCCGACATCGCTGGGAGTCCGAGAGCCCGTGCGATCTTCCGCGCGTTTGGACATCAACCCAAGATTGAGCACCAGCAAGCCGCCAATCAAAAGCACAGCGACCAAAAATCCGACCGCGATCACATAGATCACGACAGCACCGGTATAATCCGTAAAAGGAGAGCCGGCCATCATGGAGTTCTTGCTTCCTCCAAAGCCATTCGCCGCGTTTTGTACCTGCGCTTGAACGGCCAGCAGCCAATTGGATAAATTCATCTGAGTGAGCTCCTTTAATTTTGACCTCAAATTTTGAGAGGTGCCAAGACGAATGCAGGACGCGTGCTCACACAAGCAAACAGCATCAAACTCTGTTAGAAAGCCCTTATGAAACTTCACATGGACGAGCTCCACAAAGTCTTCCAAACCGGCTTAAAGTCTGACGAATTGATTCTCGACGTTCGTGAGGCAGACGATTATGCCGAAGTTCACGTTCCCAGCAGTCGCAGCATTCCTCATGACAAAATTCTTGCGGAGCCCGAGAAGTACCGAGACGAACTCAAAAGCTACAGTAAAGTCTACATCCACTGCGGTGGCGGCGGAAAAGCGGGACGTGTTTACGCTGCATTAGAAGCGGTCGGAGCTAAAAACATCGCCCATGTTTGTGATTCGGGAATGCGTTCTTGGATTGCGGCGGGATATCCCGTTCAAAAATAAAACGCCCGATCCTGAACCAGGATCGGGCGTAAATTTAACGCACCTGCGCTACCAATAGTAGCCGGACACCTTTTGTTCCTTTACTGGAAACTAAAAAATGGCAAATGGCAACAAAAAGCTTGTCACCTTGCATCATTTGAAATAAATCACCCCCCATCAAAAGCCAAAGACACTGAGCACGAGAAGACACTCAGTTGATTTGCACGTTTTCAACTTACGGAGAGCCAGGCTCGAAGAGTTCGAGTCAAGGACGAAGGCGTTGAATGAGAAACACAATTCGACCTTAAAGGAACTCGATTTATGAAAACGTCCTTTGCCCATCTTTTCGTTCTACTGCTCGCAACAGTTTTAGGATCCTCCCTCGCATTTGCAGAGACTTCGGACCTTCTGAAGCAGACGAATCTCGCTCTCACGCTTAAGCAGCCGATGATGATCGACGATGAAAACGCCTATCTCGATCTTCGCGCTCCAGGAAGCGCGCTGTCCGACAATGAGGATCTCATCCTAAACGAGCACTCTTCCTTTTGCGAATTTCGTATTTTCGATCCAAAGGCCCAAAACGGCGAGGGCTCCGATTCCGGAACATCAGTGGCCGCTCAAGGAACACGGTTCATCCTCGATGCATCGGATATTAAGAAAGATAGCGATTTGGCACAGGCTGGTCGCAATTTCATTACAAGATACGGAGAAACCTCTGACGGAAAGCTGGCATTTCAGCTCACGTGCGAATCCGAAGGCGCCCATCCAATCCAATTTACACTTCAGAGCTTGAACAATGTTTTTTCAAGATATTTCACTCTGACGAAATCATATAGTTACGTGGAATTCTCAAAAGATCTGCACAAATATGAAGAATTCGAGTTCAAATGTGAATATTACGCTTCTACGCTGAAGGACTTTCCTCGCCTTGAACAACCAAACATCAAATGCCCCGTCATCACGGATCAGAAGTTTGCTCCGCGTCTGAGCGAAAGCGATTTGAAATCTTGGATCGAAGCCGCGGTGGGCGCTCCGGTCGCCAGCACCTCATTAGACCAGGTCCGCGCAGTTTTCGCTCGACTCGAAAAACAAGAAAACAATGGCGGCGTCCTGACCAAACCTTACTTTAGGCACTTTGCGACTCAGCTAAGATCTATTAAAAACGCCAAGCTCTGGGCTACCGAACTCCAAAACGAGCAAGCGAAAGTCAATATCATCATCTACTCGATGGAAACTCGAACCATTAAAAACTTCGCGATTCGCCTTCAGTAAAGCCATGGAACGGATCAGCGTCTATCAATATACGAATCCCCGGCAGTTCTTGATGGATTGCTTAAGCGCTCGTCAAAAGAACGAGCCGGGGTTTTCCGCGCGAGCTTGGGCGAGAGAGCTTCAAATCGGTTCTCACACCCTTCTTCTCATGCTTTTAAACGGCAAACGTCCACTGCGCCTGAAACATGTACCGACGTTCGCGCAAAATCTGAAACTACCTTCGTCAGAGCGGCTCTATTTTCAGGCACTCATTCAATACGACTCAGCGACAGACGCCGAAGAA
>CAZCBS010000398.1:0-3551 GCA_964496965.1 uncultured Bacteriovoracaceae bacterium | reverse complement strand
TTTGCCGGGCAAAATTTTGGCCAAGGCCTCAGGATTGAGGGCATTGCCAGCAAAGCCGTACAAAGTCTCAGTCGGCATGCCAACGACATCGCCGTCCTGAAGCGCTTTCGCAACGAGGCGAATATGCTCGGGTGTCGGGGACAGGATTTTTGCGGAAGAGTGCTCGCTCATTTTCGAATCTGCTCGAACGCTTTCCAGACTTCGCCCATCTTCATGCTGTTGGAGCCCTTAATCAGAATGACTGCTCCTGGTTTTGCGTCTCTCGCAAGCTCGGCAGCGAGATCAGCTTGCGTTGGAAAGTGCACCAGCTGTCCTCGAAAACCGCGCTTTTTCAGCTCGTCTTGAAGCCATTTCATTCGACTCCCGTAAAGAAGAACATGTGCTGAGCCTAAGGATTCGATCCATGCGGCGGGCTCTCGATGAAAGGATTCCTCATTCGGCCCGAGCTCCAGCATATCCGCTAGGCAAAGCCAGCGCTCAGTCTGAGGGGATGCTGCAGAAAGATCGCGCAGAAGCTCGATGCCCGCGCGCAATGAAGCAGGCTGGGAATTATAATAATCGCAGATGACTTTCGTTCCATCTGAAAGCGTTTTGACTTGAGAGCGACCCTCTGGCGCGCTGAAGCGAGAAAGGCCTAAGCGCATTTCGTCGGGAGTCAATCCTGCCAGCTGGGCCAAGGCGATGGCAGCCAGAAGGTTGGTCGCATTGTGCTTTCCAGGCAGAGGAAGCGGAAAAAGCTCGGTTCGTTTAAATCCGGTCAATCCGGAACCGCTGACCTCGAGTGTTTGAAAGTTCCCACTGACCTTCCCTTTCAGATGATGAGGGGAAAGGGAAAGGTTCTGATTGTTCTCTTCGAGCGAATAGCCCAGTTTTTTTCCGGAAGGGGAGCGAGTGAGGTGAGGCGCGATTCTCGGATCGTCGCAGTTGACCGCGATAGCGCCGCCGCGCGCGAGCGTTTCGCTGAGGGCATAGCCTTCCTCGCGTTCGACGGTGTCGAGATCGATGAGTTTCTCGAGATGTTCAGGCTGGATCACTGTGAGAACCGAAACGTCGGGCGCGACCAGATCGATGTGCCCCTTCATGGTCCCAGGCTCATCAATGCCGACTTCGATGACGGCGGCTTGATGCGACTCGTTGAGCTCAAGCAATGTGAGAGGGATCCCTACGAAACCGTTTTGGCTTCCTTGGGTTTTCAAGACGCGCTCCCACTTTCCCTGAAAAAGAGCGAAAAGAAGTTCTTTGGTGGTTGTCTTTCCGTTGCTTCCGGCGACCAATGCGACGGGAATCTTAAACTGGGCTCGCCAGGCTTTTGCAAGCGCGCGGTACGCGCTTAAAGTATCTTCCACGGAAAAAATACAGACATTCGCGGGGACGCCAGTCAGTGCGGGGTGCTCATGGCGAGAGAGGATTCCGCGCGCGCCTTTTTCGATCGCGGATGGAATGAAATCATGTCCGTCGAAGGTCTCTCCCGAGATCGCGACGAAAAGACATCCAGGGATGATCTTTCGCGAATCCGTCACAATTCCTGAAAAGCCAAGGTTTTGAAACTCAGGCGAGAGCTCGCTTTTCAACAAATGGGCGTTTTTCAGAGCTTCGAAGATCCAGCGGGCTTGTCCGAGATGTTGAGAGCTAAAAGATGATTTCATACGGGCAGTTTGGCATAGGTTGTAGGAAAAGAGAATTCCAATGGGGCGAGTCAATCCTGACACATCTTGAGTCCTGACGAAAGCCGACCGATAGGCTTATGAATGGCTAATCCTATGGTTTCTGGACACTCTGCTGGAATCATCGTTTCACTGATCCTGTTTTTTGGGGCGTTAGGCGCGGGTCTGTTTCTTTTGAGGAAGAATTTCCGAAAAGGTGAACAAACGGCGTTGCCGAAAAAGAACAAATCCAAGGCAAAAACGAAATCGCAGCCCGAAGCTCTCCCTGAGCCTCAATCCTTGCCTCAGCGCGAAGCCGTCGAAGTTCCCCAGATTTCAGAAATGCTTCCCGAAGCGCTTCCCGAAATGATTGCCGAGCCAGTTCTTTCCAACTTGAGCGAAATTCCTACTTCAAGCGTGTCGCATGTGAATACATGCACGGTGACTTCGATTCACGTGGCGATATGGTCTTACGATCATGTTTTAGAGAAACTCAACCCTGAACACGCATTCGAGGCACTCAATGAGTTTCATTCGATCGGCGTCAACTGGGCCGAAAAACATCAAGTCCACTATGAGCGAAGCTCGGGGGGATCGTTTTATCTCCATTGGACCGATGAAAAAGCCGCGGCTGGAGCGTTGAAATGCGTCCTTGAGCTGCGCCGCGAGTTCATCGAGTGGAACGATGTCCGAAAAGCGGAAGGCTACGATCCGTTCACCGTCATCATGGGAGCGGACCGAGGACTCGCGTTCTGGGGACCTATCGGACCTGAAGGGCGCAAGCAAGAGTCCATCGTGGGTGAAGTGACCGCACGAGCCAGAGCATTGTCGCAAATCGCGCTTTCGTTAGAGGCCAGCCTGCTTGCGAGCGCTGAGCTTTGGCTGACGGTTGCCGATCAGTATTTGGGTGAGAGAGTGGCGGAGGCCAATTTGACGGCTCTAAAAAATCTCACCTCTTGCTACAAAGTCCAGGGCTATATCGACGAAGCCGGGCAGAAAATTTGGGTAAAAGAATGGAATCGCTCTCTCGATCCTGAAATTCGCCAAGCAGACGCGCCGACGATCGAAAAGACGTCGCTTTGGCACGTCAACAACGGCTCTCAGATCTTGGGCCCGATGAGTGCCCGCGATATCGCGCGAGCCCTTTATTCGCTTGAAATCGATTTCGACTGCGAATGCTGGCAAGAAGGATCGATCCATCGTGGGTCCATCGAAAAAAGCGGTCTTTTCGGTGGAACGCTAGAAGATGGCGCCCATTTTTGGGTTTTTGACGGCGACACCCTTCACGGGCCGTTCGCTGAGAAGTTCCTGAAAACGGAAATGGGTCGAAAAGCATTTCCGCGCGACTCTTACGTTTGTGAGAAAAGCACGGTCACGGGGTGGAAGCCTCTGATGGAGCTTCGTGCGTCTCTGAGTGAAGTCACAGGAGCGATCGAAGTCCCTGTTCAAGCGCCTCCGATCGAAGTCAAAGCGATCGAGCCAAAAGCGGCGCCATCGATCGTGATCAAAGTGCCTGCTCCGGTGAAAGCGCCTGTTGCAGTTGAAACGGTGGCAGAGGTCGAACCCCTTGCAGCCCCTGAGCAACCTCCGGCGGATGTATCGTTTGCGATGCCGGTTCTCGAAACGGTCGATCGTCCGAGCAAAAAGGATGCGTGGAAGATTCCTTCCGCTTTATGCGGAGTGTCGGGATTGGCGAGCACTAAGAGATTCG
The DNA here is from genome assembly GCA_964496965.1 of uncultured Bacteriovoracaceae bacterium. Lineage (GTDB taxonomy): Bacteria > Bdellovibrionota > UBA1018 > UBA1018 > UBA1018 > CAZCBS01. The sequence continues at coordinate 197 of CAZCBS010000398.1, read as the reverse complement.
GGTAGAAAAGCTGGTTCAGAATGACTCGTGGTGCGATTCGGCCAAAGAGGCGAGAGCGCCAATGCGAAGTGTGCGCCGTCTCCGTGCCGGTGATGAAGATCTGTTTTCTTTCCGAATCCTGAGCAAGCTCGATTTTCCACGAGAGATGATCGAAAAGACGAACGATCTTTCCTGACGAATCATCCAGTACTTCGAGC
>CAZCBS010000397.1:0-3557 GCA_964496965.1 uncultured Bacteriovoracaceae bacterium | reverse complement strand
TTGTCGAGTCCCACCGGGTTGTCATATCGGAAAATAAGTCGGTACGGTTCGCAAATCGCCCGGAAAGTTTGACGACAAAACACTTTTTCGCGATCTCGATTGGGTCATTCGCCTCGGATCGCGCGTAGCGATCGTCGGAGTGAACGGCGCGGGTAAAACAACTTTGCTCCGTCTTTTATCCGGAAAACTTGCGCCAACCACAGGAGAGGCCAAGCTCGGCCATCTCGTACAACCCGGCTACTACGCTCAGATTCAAGCGGAGAGTCTCAATCTCAACAAAACGGTTCTCGAAGAGCTCGAAATGATCGCGCCCGATATGCCGGTCGCGCAAGTGCGCGCTATCGCTGGCGCGTTTCTCTTCACAGGAGATGCCGTCGAGAAAAAATGCGCCGTTCTCTCCGGAGGCGAAAAAGCGCGCGTTGCACTCGCCAAGCTTCTGCTCTCCCCTTCCAACTTTTTGATTTTGGACGAGCCAACTAACCACTTGGACGTCGAATCGCGCGGTGTCCTTTTGGACGCTCTCCTGGACTACGAAGGCACTCTTTGCATCGTTTCCCACGATCGCGCCTTTGTCTCGCCACTCGTAGATACTGTGCTAGAAATCGAGCCATCACCAGATGGCTCTCGCGTTACGCAGCTCTTAGGAAGCTACGAAGATTATCTGGCGAAAAAGACCGCAGCTTTGGCCGAAGCCAAAGCTGCTCTCAGTTCACAAGGAAACTCGGTCGGAAAATCTTCGGCATCAGGCTCAACACCGGGCTCAGCTTCTTCTGTCGCAAATGCGACTGGCGGTGCAAAAAAAGCTGGGCCTTCCAATAATCAGAAAAATGCCTGGGTGAAAGAGCGCGAGCAAATCGAAGCTCAGATCTCCAAGCTTGAAGCTGAGCAAGCGCGCCTCAGCGAACTCATGGCGGATCCTAAGACCTACGAAGACAAAGCCAAGTCGATTTCGCTTGCTGATGAGCAGCGCAAAGTCGACCAGTCCCTCAGCACCAGTATGGCTCGTTGGGAAGAGCTTTGCTCCCTTCTTGAGGAGGCCGGGCTTTGAGCAAGCTCGATCCTTTTACTTCGCGCAGAATCGTCAAGTTCATCGGCGATCATCGCGCCAAAGAAGGTTCGCTCCCCACTCTTCGCGACCTCGAGAGCGCTGGCTTTGGCAAAGAAGTCGTCGACGCCGCGATCAAGCAAGAGCTGATCGAGATGTTTTACGTCACACTCACCAATGGCAGCGTCGTCAAAGGCTTTAAGCTTAAGGGATAAGCTCTTCCGGAGGCTGAGAGAAGTATCTCTTCATGTTCGGAAGCTCGCAGATCTTGACGATCTCCATGAAAGCATCGACCATTCGCTTATCGTCCAACTCTTTATAGACCATCGAAAAAAGCCTGAGGCGCATCGACATCGAAGTCGAGCAAAACCCAGTTTGAACATAGCACGCCGCATGAGAGATGATCGCCGCATCTTCAGTCCTTGAGCAAGACCAATAAAGAGGAAACCCTTCCATCGATCTCTGCAAACACGCCGGCGCGGCAGCAATCCAGGCTTTCTCAGAGCGAGTCACATTCGCAACGAGCTCGCTTGATATCCGCGAACAATAACGAAGAACAAACCTGATGAAATAGCCTTCTTTTCCGCAATTTTGAACGGATTCACGACAGAGATAGGAGTCGCAATTCCCTACCCATTCTTCGCAAGATTGCGGAGGAGATGCCCAACTCAAAGACGAGATCATTCCCATTGATCCCATCAGCCCCAATAAAACCCCAAAAATTCGAGCCATGGAAAAATTGAGTATCAGAGCGATTGGCGTTAATCAATATATACAAATTATTATGCACTTTTCGCATGATGTGCCGAGTTAAAAACCGAGTGTCGGCACTGTGCGATTATTCGCCTGCGGAAGCCTGCGCGATCAACTCACGAACCACAAGCGACGCGGCAACGTTTCCAAACGTACCCGTCACAAAACTCGCGTTTCCAAGAATCAGATTGCGGTTGTCGCAGTTAAAGTACGGATTATCGTTTTGCGGGCAAACGCAGCGAAAACCTTTTCCGTTATCGTACTTGAGCTCCTCCGGCCACATCGGCGTCTCGTCCGAGAAAACGGTTTGGATTCCCCAAGGGCCTTTTTCTGGAAAGCCGTACTTATCGCGCAGGATTTTTCGAACCGCGCGAGCGAGAGGATCGTTCTCGGTTTGCGAGAGATCGCGGACTTTGATCTTGAGCGGATCCATTCGTCCGCCTGACCCCGCCGAGCTGACGATCGGGATACGGCGCTCGCGGCAAAGATTGAGAAGGTGTGTCTTCGAGGTAATATGATCGATCGCGTCGATCACATAATCCGGCCGCTGAGCGAAAATCTCCTCCGCGGTTTCGAAATTGTAAAACTTCGCGTGAACGTTGATCTTGGCCTGCGGGTTGATCTTTCTCAGACGATCCGCGACGACTTCGGCCTTTTGGCTTCCGACCAGGCCTTGAAGCGCGTGAAGCTGACGATTGAAATTGGTCACGCAAATCTCGTCAAAATCCACGATCGTGATTTCACCGACTCCCGAGCGCGCGATACATTCCGCGGCCCATGAGCCCACGCCGCCCAAGCCGATGATCATCACATGAGAGTTCATGAGCGTCTTCATGCGCTCGTCTCCGATGAGACGCCCCATTCGATCAAAACGCCGATGAAGGCGGTATTGATCCAATTCGGCCTCGGTCATTTCTTGAATCTCTTGGGTAGGGGCTTGGATTGTTTCGCTCATAAAGTCTGACTATTTAAAGATTTATGGCGCCCAACTCAAGCCCAAAAATCCGGAATAAATTCCGCCGGCTGGCCTCTAAAACCTGCTCAGGCTTAAGGCCGTCCTCCGGGCGAAGCTGGCAAATCGCCTCCGCGACGGTCCAAAGGCTTCGAGGGTCATTCACCCCTTGTTCAAAGCCTTGAAATTCATCCGGAATTTGATCAGGGCTGTCTGATTCGATGACAAGATTCTCAAGTGGCAAGCGTTTCAGCGCTCGTTTGAGAGTCTCGTACCCTTTCTTGGCCGCTACTCCGCCGATCGACGGGGTAAATCCGAGGCGCTTGTATTCGCAAGCGATTTCGTAGCTTCCAGAAAAAGCGTGAACCAAGCCGCCTCGAGGCCAAGGCCCGTTCTTTGACAGCAGCTCAATGGCCTGAGGATGAGCTTTAACGATGTGAAGGACCAAGGGAAGGTTGGCGGACCGGGCGATCTCAAGCTGCCGAACAAAAACTTCGGTTTGAAACGCTTCAGTCTCCGGATCGGTTTTCGGCCCAAGATCAATACCGAGCTCACCGACTGCCACCGCTTGAGGCGCTGAATTTTCATCAGCTCCCGGTACACCTGAAAGATAACGAGGCAGGACCGAAAGTGCATGATCGATCTGGTTTCGAAGCTCAGCTCCGGTCACTCCCATTCGACCCGCGACAAACCAAGGATGGATCCCAAAGCAGGGAAAAATCACGCCGGGATAACGCTTGGCCAGCTCAAGCTGGACCCCCAAATCGGCGGGGTGAATCCCGCCTTGAATAAAGGAGCCCATCCCCC
>CAZCBS010000396.1:0-3580 GCA_964496965.1 uncultured Bacteriovoracaceae bacterium | reverse complement strand
CTGGATGCCAAGAGTGTCGAGCAGCCGAAAGCGGCGTAGCCTCGGTTGAGATAAATTCGAACTCGCACCAAGGCGATCCCTCGGATGCGCACGCGGTTTTGACGGATGTCATTGGAGAAAATCCGGCGAGGCCCGCGGCGCCGCCGATAAATCCAGCGCGGATTTGGCAGCCGAGGCGGTGAGAGGCGGGTTTTTGCAGCATCTGATGGCGAAGCTCATCGTTCGGGATGCCGGCGACGCGGATATTGCGTTCGCCCATCTTTAAAATTCGCCAGGTGTAGTTCTGCTCGACGAAGCGGGGCAGGATGTGATCCGTGAGAACCTCATAGGCCTGCTTCTTCGAGTCGGTGTCTCGCATGAGACGGCCCATCTCTCCGTTTTGGTTGGTCATGACAGAATGCTCGCCGAACATTCGAAGGACTTCGGTGCTTCCGCTGAGATGGTGGAAATGCTCGGCGATATCCAGGGAAAGTTGCAGATTGACCGGAGCATTCGGGTCGGCGAGCATCGCCTCGTTGACTTGAAACCTTCTCATGACGGTTGCGCGGCGATCGTAGCCAAATAAGTTCTCGATGCTGTCGAGAATCCCGATTACAGTGCGGCGTTTACTGAGCGCCTTAAACGTGTACCTTTCAGGCAGGCTCGCTGATTCGTAGAAAAAAGTCTGAGCCAAACACTTGTAATCGATCGTGCCCGTCATGATCGCGTCGAAGCTGATTCCGAGACGGAGACCGAGTTCCATCATGGAGTAAACCGGAGGGCTTTGCCTGCTTCGGAAAAGCCTTCGGTACTCGAGCTCCGAAAGGAGAAGGTTCTCTGCCATCTGGGAATGGGAGAGGTGGAGCGCCTGCTGGATTTCGGCAAGCGTTTTCCAAAGATTTTCTAGGCGTGCCGAGTGGAGCATTAAGCGACCCAGCGGAGTTCGTAGGTGCAGCGCGAGTTTCCTCGAAAAATGCACTCTTTATCTACGAGCTCGATGGCTGGTTCGCCGTAGCTTCCGTACTTTGTAAATTGCTTGAAATATTCTTTTTTATACCTGCAAATCAAGTCATCGAGAGTATCGGCTCGAAGGTCTTTGGAGTCGATGTGGTCGTATGGAGTGATCGACAGAGTCAGGTTGTCTTTGGTTTCGTCAGCGAGCAGATACTCGAAATTCGAGTCATAGTGCTGGCTATTGCGAATCAGGTCTCGAAGCGCGTCTTTAGAGCTCGATGCTTTATCGTAGTGGTGGTGAAGCTTTCCGTGAGCGGCGGGTTCGCGGACCCATTCGGTGAGTTTTTCCAGATTTGCGGGAGTCATCACGCCCTGGCGATTGAGCTCGGAAAGAAGCTTGATCAGAAAATGGATGCTGATCTGATTGTCCATGACCAAGAAAAAGTCAGGATCGATCTTTTCCGAAATCAAATACCGCTCCAGCGCCTCTGGTCCCAATTGTTTCTCGAAAAACCTCAGGAGCGGGCGCATCGCTCGAACTTTGGAGGCGGCAAGGCGCTTGTATTTCGAGGGGACTTTGAAATGGCTTTCAGGATAGACCTGATCGAATTTGTTGCTCGCAATCTGGCAGTTATCAATGATGCCTGAATAAAAACTGTCCTCAGAGCTGATTCGAAAATACTGGCAGGCGTCGAACCATTGGTCGGCATTTGGAATCAGTTGCGCGGATTCGACTTTGGAGATCCAGCTTTGCGAAGACCCCAAGTACTTGGCGACATCGACTTGAGAGTAGCCCCGCAGCTTTCTGCCGGCGCGGAAAATGCCAGCGATTGCGGAGAGTCTTTCGGCCCGATTTAACTGATGCGGATTTTGAAAAGTCATAGAAGTTTGCGGGGCGTTTATCATGCGATTTCTTATTGTTCTAAAATTATTCTATTTGTCGAATAAACTCAATATTCATTTTGTAATACGCTAAATATAATTTTAAGACTATATACGCTGAGCCGATGAGGGAAATATGCGCTACGCTCTAGAAAATCGTGTCGAAGGTCAGAGATTGGAACAACAGTCAAAAAGCCCGCATTTTGACTATAGTCAGGAGCTTCGGTTTCTGGATTTCTCAAAGAAAACAGGCACAATCCTAGATGCCGGATCGGGCTCGGGAATTGTCACCCGCTATCTTGCGAACGAGTTTCCGCACTGTCAAGTGGTTGGATGCGACGGGTCAAAGGAGAGGACTGAGTTTGCTCGTGCCCAGGCGGCGCAGCGATTCTCGAACCTGGACTTCATGACTTCGGATATTTCGGAGCTTTCACTCGAGGACGAATCTCTGGATTTGATTGTTTCGCGCTTTGTTTTGGAGCATATGACGCCCGAAGTCTGCCTCAAGACTTTGAAAGAGTTTCATCGCTGCCTGAAGCCGGGAGGCGAGGTTTATCTTATCGATATTGACGGGATCTATTTCAATATTTTCCCGCAACCCGAAATCGTTCAGAAAGTCTTGGGGCTTTGGCAGGCATGCCCGCGGGTCGACATGTTCATTGGAAGAAAGTTTCCGTTCTATCTGACGCAAACTCAATTCGTCGACATTGATTGGAACGTGGATACGATCGCGCTCAAGGGCGATCTTTTGGAAAAAGAGATCGTGTTGATGAAGGATCGGTTGGAGCATAACCATCCTTTCTTCACGGAGCTGGTCAATGGCGACGAGGGCATGGCGAGAGAGTTCGAGAAAGAATACCTAAAAGCCATGAGTGCACCAGGAAGCACGGTGTTTTTCAGCAAGTTCATGGTGCAGGCTAAAAAGCCCGCGCAATCCGGCAAACTTTCGGTGATTTCAGGCTAACTCGTTCAACTCAGGGCGAGGCTGGGACGCATGGGCTCGCAGCAAGCCTTGCGAGCTTGAGAGCTCCGCCGCGATGTCTTGAGCAAGGTCATCGAGGAGGGACTGGCAGAGCGGGCCCGACGTTTTGATTTGGCCAAGCTCGCCTTCCATCGGCGAGAAACAATGGCCGACTCCGGCGTACGTTCGCAAACGAACGTTCGGAACCGTTTTCAAATCCGACATCAGCCAGTCCGAATTGATTTGAGCGTCATCCAGGCCTTGATACACATATTTTGGAGAATTAATCTGATTCGCAATCTTCGGAATCGCGCGAAGCGCTTTGAGGGAGGAGTACCACTGCACCAGTGACTCGTCGTTCAGCGCCTGCTGAATGGCTGCTTGATGGGCTTTGCACCGTGGGAGAAGATCCTCGGAAATTGAAAGCCCTTTCGAAGCATCCTGCGCGATTGAAGGCCACGAGATCTCGAGAACCGGGAGAAGCTGATTTTCTCCCAAGACTTTCAGAGCATCGGCGCGCAAAAGATCTGTGTCCTGCTCATCGCGGATCTTTGAGAGGATTCGGACAGGCCACTCGATCGATTGGTACTCAACGATCTCATCGATGGACCGAGTGGGCAGCCCCAAGAGGAAAAGCGCATCCGCGCGAACGGTTTCCGCAAGAAGCAGGGCGACGATTGCTCCTTCGCTCAAGCCGATGATGAATTTTTTTGCGGAAGGGTGTTCTTGTTCCATTTTCTTCCAAGCGCTCAGCGCGTCTTGAAGCAGATTTTGGAACGAACGATTTGGAATCAGTTCCGGGTG
>CAZCBS010000395.1:0-3582 GCA_964496965.1 uncultured Bacteriovoracaceae bacterium | reverse complement strand
AACGAGGGCCGTCGCGATTTTTTCCCGCACATTGGCGGCCGCTTGGAGAACGCCTTTGCCGGCGTAACGCTTTTTGTCGCCATCGCGAAGCTCCAAAGCTTCGCCTTCGCCGGTAGAAGCGCCGGACGGAACGATCGCACGGCCCCAAACAGGTTCGCCGCCCTTTGGGTTTTCAAGCGCAAGCTCGACTTCGACGGTTGGAAAACCACGTGAATCCAGAATCTCTCTAGCGTGCACACTTTTTATTTTCATGTCTCTTCTTCTCGCACATCCTGTGCTCGACTGTCCACCGGACAGCCGGCATTTAAAAATTACGCATTGCGTGAAATCGGGTTGGTCTGCGTTTTGATCATTCTCTTCTCTCATGAAACAGTTCAAGCGTGGAGCCGTTGTCATCGCGGCAGCGGCCGTCTGGTTAAGTCTCGAGGCATGGAAGGTGAGCGTAGCCGCAACCTGCGGTCCTCCGGTCGCGCTTCGTTATCAAGTGATTCGCCAAATCGATCGAAGTAAGCCGGGCTTTACCGAAGGCCTGATTTATCGCGACGGAAAATTGTATGAAAGCACCGGGGGCTACGGAACTTCGGGACTCAATCGAATCGATCCCGATACCGGCCAAGTCGATGAGCTGGGAAAGCTTTCTCAAGATCAGTTTGGTGAAGGGCTCGAAAGCGATGGCGGAAATTTTTATCAGCTGACTTGGAAGGAGCATCTTCTTCAACAATGGGACTCGAGCGGCAAACTCATGCAAAGCACTTCCTATCCTTATGAGGGTTGGGGACTGACTCGAAACGCGAGCCAGTGGATCAGCAGCGACGGTGGCAGTGATCTCTATTTTTTTGACGGCGCCTATCCGTCGGTCTCGAGTTTTCGGCTCCCGATCAGGAACCAAGCGCGACCTGAGACCGGGCTCAACGAGCTTGAATTCGCCGAAGGATCGGTTTTCGCCAATGTTTTTCGCGAAACTCGGATTGACCGAATCGATCCGGTCTCAGGTTGCGTGACGGGCGAGCTGGATCTGAGCGCCCTGGTTGCATCGAATGGGGTCGATCTCACTCAAAATCCCGAATGGGTGCTGAACGGAATTGCTTATCGTCCCGAGACTGGTACCTTTTTTATAACAGGCAAAAATTGGCCTTCGATTTACGAGGTGCGAGTTTTCTCGGGGGATCATTGAGCAACGGAGCGGGGCGGTTTAAATGGGAAAAGTGGGCAGTGGGGCTGACGCTTGGAATCGCGATCAGTTTTGCTGCGCTTGCCGCTCTCAATACGGCGGAGAGAAAAGCCGCGCGCGAAGCTCAAACGGTTGCCGATGAAACCGCCGGACGCGTGATGAAAGCTTGCGGCAATGAGCGCTTCAAGTTTGACTTTGATTGGACAGGTTTCAAGGAGCTTGATTATACAGTGGGTGGGTTCTCGCGAGAAGAGGCGATACGACGCGCGGGAGATCGCGCGAACCGAATCGGAAACGCGATGATTGCGGTTTGTGGCAACCCTCAAGCTTTGAAGGCAAAAGCAGGACTCTCAGCGCTGACACAAGTGCGCTTAACGCCACAGACGGATGAGAAAAACTTTCGAATCGATTTTCAGCGGCTGGACTCAGCGACGCTTCTCGCGCGATTTGGCGCATTTGGCGTCAACGTCGGAGAGGATTTGACCGCGGAGATTCGAAAACTGTTCTAGCGTTTTTTAGCGCTCGCCTTCGCTTCTTTGGCGAGGACTTTCTCGCTGTCGTGGCGAACATGCTTGGCGCGAATCACAGTCTTGATATTGCCGCGAACGCTGAAGTCGCCAACGACTTCGATTTCCCATGGATCCAGGAGCTGGACCAGGTCATCGAGAATCAAGTTCGAGACATCTTCGTGGAAAATGCCGCGATCGCGGAACTGATTGATGTAAAGCTTGAGGCTTTTGAGCTCCACGCAATATTCGCGTGGAATGTATCGGATGAAAAGGGTCGCGAAATCCGGAAATCCCGATGCGGGGCAAACGCAAGTGAACTCAGGGCAGGTAAATTCGACCGTGTATCGGCGGACCTTGGTTCTATTCTCGAAACGCATGAGGCGCGCTTCGCGGATCATGCGGGCGCCATCGGGTCTTAAGTTCGTCAGGGTGATGTTATCAGACTGCGTTTTTTTCATGACCCCCCGTATAACATAATAAAACAACCGGCGCGGGAAAAAATCCCGCGCCGGCCAAAATACGAGTGTCTATTTAGCTAGAACTGCTGGATAGCTAAAATTACTGATTAGAGGACGAGCTGGTATCGGAGCCCGAAGAACTGCCGCTTGCCGAGCCGCCGCTGGAAGAGCCCATATCCGACGAACCACTCGACGAGCTACCCATCGAAGAGCTAGGGGCAGAGGTTGTTCCACCCATTTCCTTCTTCATATTCTTCATGCAAGTCGAGAAGCCCTTATCGCCTTTATGAAGAACCTTACCGCTCGTGTCGGTGCAGGTCTTCGAGGTCGTCGACTTCATATGCTCTTCTTTAGTCGTCGTCGTGCCAGCCTGGCTTTGGTCCTGCGTGGCTCCAGCTTGGTTTTGGGTAGATTGATCCATGGTTCCCGAAGTTCCGGGCTGCTGGGACATGCTGGATGTATTATCGCTCGAGGACGTTGTCGAGCTGTCTTGTGCGTTAGCGAGAGCGACAGCGAAAGCCAAGGACATGCTCACAGAGGCGAGCGCGAGGATTTTTTTCATGATCTTTTCTCCTTTATGAAAAAAGGTTGAGTCAATTCGCTTTACCTGCTGAAGTGCAACCGGGGTGCCACGCCGTCCGCACCTCCTGCAACGAAACCTATCCCGCCTTCTGCCACGCAGGATTTATCCTGCTTTTTGCGACAAGGGATTTATCCCGCCTTTTGTATGACGCGCTGATATCGCCCCATCAGCTCAGCAGTCGCGATGACATGGGGCTCAATCCCGGCGATCATCTGCTCGCGAGAAACTCGGTTCGCGATCTCAGGCAACGATCTTAAGGCATAGAGCCGGAAATAATAGCGATGCACGCCATGGCCGATCGGAGGGCAGGGGCCACCGTAGCCCAGTTTTCCAAAACTATTTATACCTTGTTTAATTCCGTTGGGAAGCGTCTCCTGCGCCGGAACTCCCGCGGGCAAATGATGAATGCTTGCTGGGATGTGATAGACCACCCAATGGGTGAATAGCCCGTGAGGCGCGTCCGGGTCCTCGACGATCAACGCGAATCCCGTCGTTTCGGAGGGGGCGTTCTCCCAGCGAAGCTCGGGCGAGGAGTTATCCAGATCGCAAGTGTAGCGAGGATCGAAAAATCCCGACGAATCGATCGCATCCGTCGTGATTGACATGGGCGTGATCGACATCGGATGCCCAGGGCGCTGGGGATGCAAGGGGTGCGGGGACTGCGGAGGAGGATTTTGTGCTTCCATCGCCGCCCAATTTACCGACGACGCGAGGCCTCTCGCAATACGCCAAGCATCAATCAGAGATCAGTCGGAAGCGGGAACTCCGCCGTCGTAATCGAGATCAGATTGATTTTCGCGCGGCGATTCGGACTCCTCGTCCTCGTCGTCCGTCTCGGCGACCTTCCGGAGTCTGAAAATG
>CAZCBS010000394.1:0-3591 GCA_964496965.1 uncultured Bacteriovoracaceae bacterium | reverse complement strand
ATCGGTGAACACCGTTGCGCTGAACTTATTGGTCTCGTTCGAGACGGCTGCTCGGATCAACGGATCGGAAGAAGTCGTGGTGTTATTGCTCTCCGCTCCATTGCAAAGAGGGCCTAAAAGGCGAATTTTCGAAGCCGAGGTGGCGCGCTCAGGATTGTTCGCGCAGTTGATCTCGGTGCTTTGAAAGGTACCTGAAATGCTTGCTGGAGAGCGTCCCTCGGAAACCGGATTGGCGGCCATGTTCTGGAGCGCTGCCGGATGAAACCCGCTCGTATCGTAAAACAGGTGGTAAATCGAGTTTAGAAAGACCCCGCTAATGGTTGCAAGGATGATCATTTCAACCGGGTTGATTCGGTAGCGGCGGACTTCTTGGACGTTAGAGTTCATATTCACCTCAGCCATACTTAAGGCAGATCGGCTGAACCGGCTGGAACTTAAGGCCAAACGTGATATGTCCAAAAGAAATGGACGTTTTGGGACAATCCTCACTGCTTGTCGCGATTACAAGCTTCGCCATCGGTTCAGCGGTTCTGGCTCGAAACGTCAGGAATAAGCTGTTCTTGATGTTCGCCATTTTGACGACGGTCATCTCGGGATGGGCGCTGTTTTTCTTCCTGGCGAAGCTCTATGACTCAGAATTCTTCTATAAAATTCATTTATTGATGAATCTCTGGCTTGCGCCCGCGGGGCTGGCTTTCATTCGCAGCATGGTCCGAATGGAGGATCGCCTCAGTCGGTTCATGTTGGGAGCGGCGATCGCAGGGGCGAGTCTGCTGAGCATCGCGCTCGGGTTTCATTATGAGCGGATCCCGGTCGTTCTTCAGATCATCTACTTTTTTCCCGGCGTGGTCGTCCTTCAGATCCTGCAGCTGATGTGGCTCGATTATTGGCGCGAGAGGCAGGGGCAATCGCCTCCACGCAGAAACCTGATCTATTTCGGGGGGCTCTTCGTTCTGGCGCTTTCGAGCTTGGACCATGCTCCTTGGATGGGGCCAGTGATGCCGTCGGTGGGAAATCTCGCATTGACCGCCTATCTCTTCTTTTTGAGTCAGGCGGTATCGCGGCAGCGCTTATTGAACTTGGGCGCGTTGTTTTCTCGTTTTCTGGTTTTGTTGACGGTCGCCTTTACTTTGACGCTCGTCTATTCGCTGATTTTTGCTTACATCGAGCACAATCCGGCCTTGTTCTTTCTGAACTCGTTCATCGTCTCGTTCTTGCTCCTGATGCTATTGGAGCCGATCCGATCCATGGTGGGTTATCTGACTCGTCGCTTGCTCACGCAAAAGTACCGGAGACTGGAGCAGACTCTTCGGCAGGCGCAGAGCCACTTGATCGGCGTCACGGATCCGGCGACATTTTTTCAATCCGTATTAAATACCGCCGAGCTCACGCTTCAGCCTGAGTGGTGCGCTCTTTACGTTTTGAGACCGGATGGAACGCGTTATCGGCGCGTTCGTATGGCGGGCTCGGCTTTGGCCAGGGAAGAGGATCGCCCTTCTTTGCGTGAGGTTTTGGTTACGCATCCGATGCTGGACCATTGCCGTAAGACGCATCAAAAAGGCGACCTGCCGGTTCTTCTCGATCAGTTTCTTCAAAACGAGATCGATCGCTCCGCGAGTCGAAAGCAGCGAGAGTATTTGACCGGGCTGATTCAGGGTCTGCGCGCGCTTCGCGCCAATTTGCTGATTCCTCTTTTTGATCAAGAGACGATTTTGGGATTTGTCGTGCTTGGTGTGTCGTCTCCGCCCGAGCCTTGGGGAAATAACTGGGGACTTTTGCCGCAGATTTATCCTTACTTTGAACAAGCCGCTGAAACGATGCGAAGCTTGGAGATTTTTGTCCGGCAGCGCGAGAAAGAGCGTCTTGCCGCATTAGGTGAAATGGCCGCGGGCCTCGCGCACGAAATCCGTAATCCGTTGGGCGCGATCAAAGGGGCCGCGCAATTTCTTGAGCCTGCCTCCGGAGATTCTCGTCCCGAGAGCCGTTTCTTGCGAATCATTATCGAGGAGACAGATCGGCTCAATCGCGTCGTGACACAGTTTTTGGACTATTCCAAGCCAGCCGCCGCCGATTTGCGGCCCGTTGAATTGGGTCCTTTGGTCGAGAAAACCGTGGAGAAGATGCGGCCAGCGATTCCTGCGGATATCACTTTAAAATTCGAGTGCGAATCCCGTGAGCTGACGACTTCTCAGATCATGGCTCAGCCTGAGCAGATTCAACAAGTTTTGATCAATCTGATCCAAAACAGCGTGCGTGCGATTGAAAATCATGGGGCCGCTTCTTTTGAGCGGATGATTCGCGTTAAAGTCGAAGGCATTGGGGCGAGCGAGCTTTCAGAAGCGACTATCTCGGTCGAAGATACCGGCCATGGGATCAAGAAAGAGAATTTCGATAAGCTGTTTATTCCGTTCTTTACGACGACGCCCAGCGGAACAGGCTTGGGGCTTTCGATTTCCCAAAAAATCATCGAAGCGCATCGCGGAAGGATCGAGGTGGCTTCAGAAGAGGGCAGATTTACTCGTTTTTCCGTGATACTACCGGTAATAGAGCGGAAGCGGGAGAGTTGATCAGGTGAATCACCAAACATCTGGCAAAGTTCTTGTCGTTGATGACGAGAAAAATATCACTTTTGTGATTCAGGCCATGCTTGAAAAAGCGGGCCATACCACGTTTGTCTATAATGACAGCGCTGAGGCGATTGCCGCGATCGACGAGAACGCGGATACTGGCGAGCTTCATTGCGTGGTGACGGATCTTTACATGCCGGGTCCTGGCGGCATGGAGATTCTCGCGCATGTCCAAAAAAACCATCCGGATCTTCCGGTCGTGATCATCACGGCATTTGGAACGGTTGAGGCTGCGGTTTCCGCGCTGAAGCAAGGCGCGTTTGATTTTATTACGAAGCCTTTTGATCAAACAGAGCTTCTCAACGTCGTTCAAAAAGCGGTTCAGACCTATCATCAAAGGCAGAAAGAACCGATCTCGATTCATCCGGACTCCGAAGCGATGGGTGAAGCGAATGCATCGCCAGCCGCGGCCATTTCCTCGATCATCGGAAATAGTCCGCAGATGCAAGAGATCTTCAAAGTCATCTCGAAGATCGCTCACTCGCCGACGACCGTGATGGTTTGGGGAGAGAGCGGTACGGGTAAGGAGCTAGTCGCATACGAGATTCATCGAAACTCCTCGCGCGCGAATCGGCCCTTCATCAAAATCAATTGCGCCGCGATTCCCGCGACTTTGATCGAGAGCGAGCTTTTTGGTTACGAGCGAGGAGCGTTTACGGGAGCCGTGGCTTCGAAGCCTGGACGATTTGAGCTAGCGCATGAGGGAACATTATTTTTAGACGAAGTCGCCGAGATGCCGCTCGAGATGCAGGTGAAGCTTTTGCGTGTCTTGCAAGAGCAGGAGTTTGAGCGAGTCGGCGGCGTGAACACGATCAAAGTCGATGTTCGAATCGTGACCGCGACCAATAAGGATCTCGAAGTCGAAGTGAAGAACGGGCGTTTTCGTGAGGACCTTTATTATCGCTTGAACGTGGTTCCGATTCATTTGCCCGCTCTTCGGGATCGAAAAGAAGACATCGAACCC
>CAZCBS010000393.1:0-3625 GCA_964496965.1 uncultured Bacteriovoracaceae bacterium | reverse complement strand
TTTATCGATGAGTGTCCGGTTGTGGGTTACGCCGCGAAACATAAGAAAGTCCGCGACGCGAGTCATACGGTTTTTTCCGTCAAACGACTTTTGGGACGCGGCTTTGAGGATTTGAAGGATTCTTCGTCTCAGCTGCCTTACGAGATCGTGGCGGGTGAGGGCCTTGTTCGAGTTCGCGTCGGCGATCGAACTTTCACAGCGATCGAAATCTCCGCGATGATTCTGCGAGAGCTCAAGGCGAGCGCGGAATCCGCATTGGGCACTTCAGTTTCTCGCGCGGTGATCACGGTTCCCGCTTATTTTAACGATAGCCAGAGACAAGCAACGCGTGCAGCCGGGCGGCTCGCTGGTCTCGATGTTTTGCGGATTATTAACGAGCCTACGGCAGCATCGCTTGCCTACGGCCTCGATCGAAAGAAGCAAGGACTCATCGCCGTTTATGATTTGGGCGGGGGGACTTTCGATCTTTCCATCTTGAAGCTTCATGATGGGATTTTCGAGGTACTTGCGACTCATGGTGATACCGCGCTGGGTGGCGATGATTTGGATCAGGCAATAGCGCGCGTGACGGCTGACGAGATTCAGCGAAAAATCGGATTTGATCCACGCCAAGATATTCAAGCTTGGGCGTCCGTTCTTGAGGCTGCGGAGCTGACCAAGATCACGCTTTCCGAGCAGTCTCGCGCGACGCTGGAGGTCGATCTTCCAGGCGGCGAGAAATATCGTCGTGAATGGACGATTGAAGAGTTTGAGAAATGGGCACGTCCGATTCTTGAGCGCACGCGCGAACCTTGTCTTCAGGCTTTGAAAGACGCCGGAATTCGACGCGAAGATCTTTCCGACGTCGTGATGGTGGGCGGTCCGACTCGCCTTAAGATCACGCAAAAAGTGGCGCAAGAAATTTTTGGCCGCGAACCGAATACTTCAGTTCATCCGGATGAAGTGGTTGCGACCGGCGCCGCGATTCAAGCGGACATCCTCGCTGGAAACAACAAAGAGTTCCTTCTCTTGGATGTTGTTCCGCTTTCGTTGGGACTCGAGACTTACGGCGGCTTGACCTCGCATTTGATCCCGAGAAACACGCGGATCCCGACCGTGGCTCGCGAAGTGTTTACGACTTTCGCTGATAATCAAACCGCGGTGGATATCCATGTCCTCCAAGGCGAGCGCGAGAAGGTGGATGATAATCGAAGCCTTGCGCGTTTTAAGCTGCGAAAGATCGAGCCGATGCCGGCAGGTCTTCCTCGAATCGAAGTGACGTTTCTGATCGATGCGGACGGAATTTTAAACGTCGCGGCGAAGGATCTCAAAACAGGCAACGAGCAGTCGGTCGAAGTGCGTCCAAGCTACGGACTGACGGATGCTGAAGTCGAAAAAATGCTGGCTGCAAGCAGTCAGAATGCGGAAGCCGACGTCGCGTTCAGAAAGCTTGTGGATGCGCGAAATGAAGCGGAACCCGTGCTTCGCGCTGCGGAGAAGAATCTTTCCGAGGCGTTCCGTCTTTTGCCGGAAGCGGACGCTCGTCAAGTCGATGAGCGAGTGAAGGACCTACGTACGGCGATTTCTGGAAGCAATCCTGAAACTATTCGCCAAGCCTCTTATCTGCTTGATCAAGCCACCGTGAAGCTGGCAGAACTGATCGTGCGTGAGGCCGTGGTTCAAACCTCGTCTCATTCCAATCCTCAAAAGAAGTAACTAAAGAAAAAGTGATTTGATTTATGCCAAAAGTGACTTTTTTACCGATGAACGAAACGTACGAAGCGAAAGATGGCGAGAGCCTCTTGGACGTCGCGATCGCGCATGACGTACCTCTTCAGCACGCCTGCGGCGGATTCTGCGCATGCACGACTTGTCACGTACACGTGAAATCAGGATTGGAAAATCTCTCGGCTTCTGAAGAGGACGAAGAAGAGCGGCTCGATCGCGCGACCAACATTACGCTTCAATCGCGCTTGGGCTGCCAGGCCAAAATTCACGGCGATGTCGTGGTTGAGATCCAGAATATCGGGCACGGGCATTAAGTACTCGTTGCTGTGCAATGAGAGCGGAGGGGCCTCGGATCTTGCTCGTGGGTTGACCCATGACTATGGGATTCCTGAGATTGCTCCGTTTTTATCGACCATCACCAAGTGATAGCCTTGCTCTAAAAGTTTTTTCATCGGCACGCCCGCGGCTTCAAAGAGATTTTTCACTAAATAGCGGCAGACCCCGTTGAAGTCACGCCCCAGGCTAACGATCCGAGTGAACAAGAGATGATCCCAAAAAGCTCGAAGCGCGCTTTCTGGCTGCGTACCTTGAGCGTTTCGTGGCAGGGCTTGGCCTTTGCGAGCTCCAGTGACGATCTGAGCGATTCCACCTGAAAGTTCTTTCGAAAAGCGCTGCCATGCCGCGCGCGATGGAACTTTGATTAAAAGATGTAAGTGGTTTCCGACATTCGCGAATTGGCAGATTTTAACGCCCCGGCGTTTCGCGATTTTTCGAATATGCTTATGGATCGAGTTGCAGTGCTTGGGGTGAAGCATGGAGAGCTCGCCACGGGCTTTGGATGATTTTAAAACCACATGCAGGGCTTGTTTAGGATCGATCGGGCGAAATGTCTTACGCTTTCCGATCGCGAGATCTCCCCCGTGTTTCGCGCCGGCTTTTCTTTCGAATCCAGGTAGGTATGAATCTTTTTTAAGTCTCACGATGAAACTTATAGCGCAGGGGCAATGCAATATAAAGACGATTATTCATGATGAAAAACCTCATCAAATCTCTCGCAAATGCGAGTTTTATGGGTTAGTTTCATTCTTATGCGCATAAAGCTGAATTTGAATCGAACTTTCGGACTGTTCTCGATTTTGCTCGGCAGTTTCGTGATGCTTGCGCATCCCGTACTTGCAGCAAGCGAATCCGACCTCAAACATACGTTCACTTTCAGAATTAATGGCGAGCCAGCCACGCTGGATTGGAATCGCGCCCACACTCCGATCGAAACCTATCTGATGGTCAACCTCATGGAAGGCCTGGTTGGTTTGGATGAAAACCTCAAAGCGGTTCCGGCTTTGGCGCAGAGCTGGAAAGTGAGCAAGGACGGAAAAACTTATACGTTCAAGCTTCGGCCGGATATTCAATGGAGCGACGGGGTTCCGGTCAAGGCGAAGGATTTTGTTTTTAGCTGGAAACGCTTGCTTCAGCCCCTCACCGCTGCGTCGTACGCATACCTTCTTTTTGATGTCGAAGGGGCCGAAGAGTTCAATCGCGGAAAGCTTCAAGACTTCTCGAAAGTGGGAATCAAAGCGATCGATGATCTGACGTTCGAAGTGAAGCTCAAGCATCCTGTCGCGTATTGGCACTATATTCCGTCGTTTTGGGTGACGTTTCCTCTTCGTGAAGACATTGTCGCGAAATACGGATCTCGTTGGGATACTCCGGGCCGGATGGTGACCGTGGGCCCATTCACATTGGAGAGCCACGACATCGAGTCGAAGATCGTGCCCAAGGCGAATCCGAAATACTACGGCCCGCATGGGGACGTGGAGCTGGCGGTGGGTTTGATCGTGAAAGACGATTCCAGCGCCGTTAACCTGTTTTAATTGGGTCGGTCCGACTTTTTGTCGTGAATTTCCTCCGCTGGTAGTTA
>CAZCBS010000392.1:0-3661 GCA_964496965.1 uncultured Bacteriovoracaceae bacterium | reverse complement strand
ATGACGAAGTGAAAAAGCAAGAGAAGGCAAAGACCCTCACTGAAGACGATGCGAAGAAAGCGCTCGAACTCGTTCAAAAGAAGACGGACGAAAAGATCGCTGAAATCGACAAAGTCGTCGCTGGCAAAGAAAAAGAGATCATGACGATTTAGTTTAATGTCAGAAGTCCAAACACCCCAACACGTAGCGATCATCATGGACGGAAACGGGCGCTGGGCTCAGCGTCGCGGTCGTCCTCGCGTGTTTGGGCATATTCGGGGATGCGCCCGAGTCAAACCGGTCGTGCGAGAAGCGGACCGGCTTGGGATTCGGGCTCTGACTCTCTATGCTTTTTCCACTGAGAACTGGTCGCGCCCTGAGGGCGAGCTCAGCATTTTGTGGCGACTCCTTAAAAAGTATCTGATTCGCGAAGCGGATGAGCTCGATCGGCGCAATGTTCGCTTTCGAGTGATCGGAGAGCTTGAGCGCTTGTCTCCCGATGTTCGCGAAGTGATTGAAAAGACGATTCAGCGCCTTTCTAAAAACACCGGTCTTCAGCTGACATTCGCTGTTTCATATGGCTCACGTCGTGAGCTTGCGCGCGCCGCTCGGCTTTTTGCGGAAGATGTCGCTCGAGGCGTCAGGCGTCCCGAGGATATGACTGAAGAGCTCATGAGCCAGTATCTTTGGACTTCCGAGCTCGGTTCTTTTGCTGAAGTGGATTTGATGATTCGCACCAGCGGCGAGAACCGGATCAGCAACTTTCTACTCTGGCAGGCAGCCTATGCTGAGTTTTATTTTCAGGACCTCAGTTGGCCGGATTTCGGGCCAGAACATTTGGTTGAGGCGATTCGCGAGTATTCGATGCGCGATCGTCGATTTGGATGCGTTTCAAAAAAACATCAAGTTGTTCAATTAAAGGAAGCACATACTCTTGCTTGATCGAATCCCTTTCCTGGCTGACGGTTCAGAACTGAAAAAACGTGTGATCGTGGGAATAGTGGGTGCCCTGGCGCTGATTCTTCTGATCAGCTTCGGAGGCTGGGTTGGGATTTGCGTCCTCACTCTTGCGATCTCGTTGGCGATGGTGAACGAGTTTTCCTCCATGGCGTTTTCGCTCAAAGACAGAGTTGAAAAACGTTACGCGCTTCTCTGCCTGACTTGGTTTGTGGGACTGGGGAACGTGATCTCGCCTAGGTCCGAGTATGAGCTTTTGACATTCTGCTTCCTCGGGCTTTTTGGTTTTTATCTTTTCACGGCGGATCTTCACCCTGAAGCGGACTTTTTTTCCCACTTCAAAGAACTGATGCATTCGGTTTTTGGAGTGCTTTACCTCGTGTGCATGCCGCTCTATTTGACACGCATTCAGGCAGCCACTGATGGAGTGCGTTGGACGCTCCTTTTCCTTTTGATTGTTTGGGCCGGCGATAGCGCAGCCTATTTTGTCGGCAAGAAATACGGCAAGAAGAAGCTCTATAGTCTGATCAGCCCTAAGAAGACCTATGAAGGAGCGGCCGGCGGACTTTTGGCGGGCATCTTGATCGCTTTTATCTTTAAGCTGCTTTTCTTTCGCACCATGCCGTGGCTTGCTGTCTTGTTTGTTCCGGTGCTGGTCGGTGTGGCGTCCCAAATCGGCGATCTTTGCGAAAGCTTTCTCAAGCGAGCGTACGGCAAAAAAGACTCAGGGTCGATTTTGCCGGGTCATGGTGGATTTCTAGATCGCTTCGACGGTGTAGTGTTCAGTGCCCCAGTCATGTATGCTTGTATTCGTATCTTTTCGTAATAAGTAGCGGGCCCTGCCCGCCTCGACTCGGAGACTGAATATGCTGTCAGTGCTTGGATTTCTGATCATCTTAGGGCCACTCGTCATCGTGCATGAGTTCGGGCACTATATTTTCGCGCGCATCTTTGGCGTGAAGGCTGAGATCTTCTCGGTCGGCTTTGGGCCGAAACTCTGGTCCCGTCAAATGGGCGAGACGGAGTTGAGAGTTTCTGCGATTCCGTTGGGCGGCTATGTGAAGCTTTTAGGCGAAGATCGTGAAACGCCGCTGCCTCCAGAGGAAGCTCGCAGGGCGCTTCATCGCCAAGCTCCTTGGAAGCGGTTCTTTATTTTCTTTGGCGGCCCTTTCTTTAACTTCCTTTGGGCGATTCTTGTATTCATGGTTATTCTTGCTGTCGGCGAGCCTCAGACCGCGAACGTGATTGGCCGCGTGGTGAGAAATTCTCCTGCTGCCCATGTTGGATTTCAAAGCCAAGATCGCGTGATCAGCGTCCAAGGCGGTCCCGTCAAGCGCTTTGAAGAAATCGCCAACGCGATTCACGCAAGTCCTAATAAGTCGATGGACTTTGAAGTCGTGCATCCTGGCGCTCAAAGCCCAACCAAAATCGCCGTTACGCCGACGTCCGAAAAGGGCTTTAGCATCTATGGCGAATCGACGGCTGTTGGGCAAATTGAAGGTCTTTACCCGCTGGGCCGCAGTGTTCAGGCAGGTGTTTCCAATCCAGAGTCTCTTGCCGCGAAAGCCGGCATTCGTACAGGCGACCGGATTGCCGAAGTCAATGGCACTCCTGTAGCGACCTGGGAAGAGATCGAGGCAGCGTATGCTCAGGCGCCCGCGGGAGCCAAGATCATGCTTCGCGATCAAAAGCCTTCCGGCACGGAAGAGAAAATGGTCGAGCTGATCAAGCCTGATACCGTGAACGCGAATCAGGGAATGGGCGAGGCTTGGGGACTCTATTCGTCCGAGCTTTTCGTGGATAAAGCGATTAATGATTCGCCTGCCGCGAAAGCGGGCGTGATGCACGGAGATCGCTTGGTTGCGATCGGCGATAAGTCCGTTGAGAGCTTCATGGATCTTAAAGATGCCGTTCAAGCATCGGGCGAGAAGTCCGGCAAAGTTCTTTTGAAATGGGAACGCGACGGAAAACTTTTCACACAAGAGCTGGTTCCGACTGCAACCGCAACGAAGGACGCGGAAATGAAGTCGTCGACCCAATACACGGTGGGCGTTGCGCCGATGTTGGTCTTGGCCGAGCCAGCGACTGTTGTCGAGCGAATCACCAATCCATTCGTGCTTGTTTGGAAGGGCACGGAGCGGATGATCAGCTTCACTTGGCGCAACTTTGTCTCGATCGGAAAGATGTTCACTGGCGATGTTTCGGTGGGAACGCTGGGGGCCCGATTTTGATCGGTAAGATCGCAGGCGAGTCGCTCAGTCACGGGCTTGTGACTTTTCTGACAACGATGGCGATTCTCTCGATCGGGCTGGGCGTGCTCAACTTGCTGCCAGTTCCGATTCTGGATGGCGGTCATATCGTGCTCTTGTGGATTGAGAGCGCGCGTGGCAAGCCTCTTTCAATGAGACAAATGGAGATCATTCAAGGCGTGGGTCCCGTTTTGATTCTGGCGCTCATGGGCGTCGTGACCTGGGTCGTCGCCTGTTTCCACTGCGCCAGCAGATGGGCTTCGACGAGGGTCAGGGGCAGATTCTGTGCCAGACGGACGGCGGCCGGGGAGAAACCGGTCAGCGAGATAAGATAGGCATGGCGTGAGCCGGTCTCCTGCCGCCATGTCTCCAGTTCCCGGACATCGACGGCGCTGGCCTGGCGCTGGACGGGAACACAGCGCGCCAGATGGCGGCTTCCTTCGGCGTTGGAGGAGAGGAGCAGATCGCATTCGGCT
>CAZCBS010000391.1:0-3670 GCA_964496965.1 uncultured Bacteriovoracaceae bacterium | reverse complement strand
AGTGGCATTGATTCACAAAAGTATGGGTCAGCATGATCTAGGAAAACTCGAATGGAGTTGCAATCTGCTGCGAGTCTTTTAACGCTCGCGCAAACCATACCAGGAAGTTGTAGGTTCGATCGGACCAGTCTCTTAAACCCATGAAGCAAATCGAGTCCAGTTACTTGCGCTCCATCCGACCACAAAAAATCGCCTCCAGGGATTAAGTTCCACGAACTCCCTGTAGACTCGATCTCGAGCAGTCCAAGTTTGCGTGCGCGATAGACGCTTGTTGCACTGAGCAAATTGAGCTGAAGAGCGCTGTAATCCCAACTCTCACAGAGAGACTTTCCCAAAGGAAGAGAGTCAATCGCCCACCTCAGCATAGTGCCTCCACCTGATCAGTTATCTGAGTAAGCATTTGTGATTCAGATTGGAGAAAGCCAATGTAGGCGCGCTCGTTCTCTAAATAACGTGAGCTCTTCAAGGTTTCTCGTCCGAGTTGTGCGCCATTTGTAGTCACTTCTTGACGAAGTTTACTCAGTCCCAAGATCGGCTTAAGAAGCTTGGCTCGAAGCTGTTGTTCAAATACAAGAAACTGGGCACGGCTTATATAGTTATTTGAAACGGCAATCGTCGCGCTCAAATTTCGCACCTGGTGCCACCACCCCGGTGGAATGAAAAGCGCATCTCCCGTACTGATTTCTGCTTCGAAGATCGGAATACCGAGTCGGCCAAGCTCAGTGAGAACAGATTCCGAGACAGTATCCAGTCCATTTTTTACAAATCCGGTATAGCTCCCTGGAATTAAGCGAACTCGCTTCGAACCACTCACCATCACAAGCCAAGTCGACACAAAGAATGAGTCGGTATGCAAAGGTGTTTCGGCTGCGGGATGTCCGATAAAAAGTGAAGTTTGATCGAAATTGATAATACCTTTAAGACGATCGATCCAATTGTCAGAAAATTCAGAGGGGTGTCCTAAATCTCCAGCAAGAGTCGGACAGTCTTTCAGATAGTGCCAGCCAGCCGCATAAAGTGGTTGCTGTGCTTCCGGAACACCTTGCACGGCGCGATCAATAAAAGCCAAGTAATCCCGCAGGCTCATTCGGGCCTTTTCGCTCATCTTTGGATTTCCTTGGCCTGGATAGTTACTAATAGGAAGAAGGACATCGCCAAACTTTTCCGACAATTTCTCAGGCGTCCAGTTGGCGATGGCAGGCCATTCCACGGCAATGCCTTTTATCACGCAAGGACAGTCGCGATTGACAAATTGCGTGTGAAAGAGCTCTGAGTTTCCAGCAGATATTTGATCAACGTATTGCATAGGAAGTCCCTTGAAAAACTAGAGCCCGGATGAAGTCACCCGGGCTCAAAGAATTAGCAGCGACGGCCAGACTCGTTAATCATCGCCTCGCCGTCAGAATCAAAGGCGATCTCGATGTGATCGATTTCCTGGGTCACATTGAAGATCTCGGTCGTAAAAGCTTGGTTTTCCATTTTAGGTACTCCTTTTTGCCTCTCCGGAATTGGATGAGGTGCCGCTCCTTGA
Source organism: uncultured Bacteriovoracaceae bacterium (assembly GCA_964496965.1). Classification (GTDB taxonomy): domain Bacteria; phylum Bdellovibrionota; class UBA1018; order UBA1018; family UBA1018; genus CAZCBS01. The sequence continues at coordinate 2,139 of CAZCBS010000391.1, read as the reverse complement.
GCAAGCGCTGTGCTCATGAGTCCAGGTTTCGGACCGAAGTACAAACTGCGTGAATTGCTTGGGAAAAGTCTTGGAAAACTGAGGCTGTTACTAAAATCGCACTCTAAAAATTGCTGGGAAATAACTTCAGTTACTGTTGGCTACATCCTACAGTGTTGGCGTCTTTTCGTATTGATTTTGCCTAGATTTCGCTTTCAAGAAATTACGAGTGCTTTTGCGAGTCGTTAGACAGCTCTTTATTGATCTCAGGATGCTCTTTCTTATATTTCTCTCCAAACTTTTTGCAGCCTGAGGACAACTCAGATGCGTGCTTCTTCATGCACTTCGCAAGTCGCCCCTCTCCGGGGGTGACATCAGAGCAATACTTCTGAATATCATCAGAGCACGGATTATGGGCTGGAAGCTTTGGCTTTTCATCGGCGTTGGCTAGACTGCAAAACAACACCCAGGACAAACCAAACGCGTAGCAGATTGTTTTCATCATTAAATAGATGTGCAGAAAGCATGCTGATCGATTTCAGCGCATTATGCGGCAAGACGATCTTCAACGCCTGCGGTCTGTGCAGGTCGCCGCACAGTAAACCAGGCGACGATTGTAGCGCTAAAGAGAAGCCCGGCTGTGATGAGAAGCGCTAGTTTCAATCCGATTCCAAATGCTTCTTCTGCAGCTTGAACCGCTTTATGAACTAAATCCTCAAATCCAGGCGGAGCATTGGTTTTTCCGCCCGGCCCCACTCGTCCGCCACCATGGGTCACGGCTCGAATAATCAACGTAATGAAATCCGTAGGGACTCCGTATTGAGCCAGTCGCGTAGAAAGCGTTGAAGTCAGATGTGCATTTAAAATGACACCAAGAATGGAAACTCCAAACACGCCACCCAATTCTCGAAACGTGTTTACCGTAGAAGAAGCCATTCCGGATCGATTTGCTGGAACGATGCTCAGGACTGCTGCGTTGGTCGCTACCAAAGTCATTCCGAAACCCAATCCAACAATCGCCACCGCCCAAGCCAGCGTGCCCGTTGAAACCCCTGGCCGTAAAACCGCGCGTACCGCAAGCATACCCACGCCCCCCAGTAGACAGCCTAAGACACAAGGCGCGCGAGGACCCTGTTTTGCGACCCAACGTCCGCTCATGATCGATGCCGCAATCATTGCCACTGCCATGGCAAGAAAAGAGATCGCAATTCCAAAGCCTGAAAATCCGCCCATGATCTGCAAATAGAGCGCGGTAAAAAAGAAAATCGCAAAAACGCCAAAGTTAGTCGAAAACGCGACATAGTTCGCTCCGCTAAAGGTCGGATTTCTGAAAAACTCCAGCTTCAACACTGGATCGTGGCTTTTTCTCTCCACGATCAAAAAAGCAACGAATGAACAAAGCGAGACCACAAAAAGAAGAATAATCCAACCATTGCGATACCCAGTCTCCTCTCCCTGGATCACGCCAATCGATGCGGCCACTAAAGAAATACAGCCCAGCACCAAACCCAGGACATCGACGCGCCTTCCCTGTGGATCGGCGTTCTCAGGCAAAAATACCGCACCCGCGATTAATCCGATCACTCCGAGAATCAAGCTCAAAGTAAAGACTTCACGCCAACCCCAAAATCCGATGATGATGCCACCGATGATCGGGCCCATCGCAAGAGCAACCGCGCAAACTGCGGCCCAGGCTCCAACTGCTCTCGCTCGCTGTTGACGATCGGGGTAAATGTGGCGAATCATGGATAAGGTGCCAGGCTCCGATGCGGCAGCGCCAAGACCCATCACGACACGACCGGCAATCAGAGTCGACGTGTTCTGAGCTAGCATGGCAACGGCTGACCCAATCGAGAAAAGAGCGACTCCGGCAAGCATGACCTTCTTTCGGCCGAACAAATCCCCTAGTGTTCCTCCCGTAAGCATCAACGCAGCGAAGGTGAGCATATAGCCATTCACTACCCATTGAAGACCAACGATTCCGGTATGCAAGCCGCTTTGAATATCGGCGAGCGTGACGCTGACAATGGTGTTGTCAAGAAAGGTCAGAAACAGGATCGTGAGCACAGTCGCGAGCTGAGTTCCCTGATACGAAGCCCCACGCCGTGCAGCTAATTCAGGAGATGTCATTCTTATGTGAAGACGCAGTTCAAGATCTGA
>CAZCBS010000390.1:0-3674 GCA_964496965.1 uncultured Bacteriovoracaceae bacterium | reverse complement strand
GCGAAAATCACGGACACGTTCTGAAGGTTCTGGCGAGCGGAGCTTTTGGCTCGGGCTATGATTTCGGGATGACGCTGTTTTACGCGACCCCGCTCATTTTCACCGGACTGTCGGTCGCGCTCAGTCTTCAAGCGGGATTGTTTAATGTGGGCGCCGAAGGACAGCTGCTCATGGGAGCGATGGCGGCAACGGCGACGGGAATCCTGTTTCCAGGCGTTCCATGGCCGCTGGCTCCGGTTTTGGCGATTCTCGCGGCGTTTCTCGGAGGCGCCTTTTGGGGCGCGATTCCAGGGTGGCTCAGGGCTCGTCGCGGAAGCCATGAAGTCATCAATACGATCATGCTCAATTTCGTGGCAGCCGGTCTCACCAGTTGGATGACACTTTATGTGTTTAAAAATCCGGACTCTCAAAATCCCGAGACTCGCGCGATCGGCGACGGGTATATTTTGAGTCATCTTTCGATTTTCGGGGATGCGCCGGTGAGCACGGCGATCTTCATCGCTTTGGTCGTGATCGGGCTGGTCTGGTTCTTCATGAACAAGACGGTTTTGGGATACGAGCTGCGCGCCGTGGGAACGAACGAGAGCGCTGCTCGCGCCGGCGGAATCGATCCGGGCCGGATGCGTATCCTGGCCATGTCGCTTGCGGGCGGCTTGGCGGGGTTGGTGGCGTGCGGTGAGGTGTTAGGAAATTCTTATCGCTTCAAGATGGGTTTTTCTCCTGGATTTGGATTTATCGGAATCGCGGTCGCGTTGTTAGGAAGAGGGAAGCCTTTAGGAGTTTTTCTCGCCGCGCTTTTGTTCGGTGCCCTTCACAAAGGAGCGCTGGATCTCGATCTGGAGACGGAATTTGTCAGCCAAGAGCTTTCACAGATTCTGCAGGCTTTCATTATTCTCGCGGTCGCGGCGGACGGTTTCTGGAGCTGGTTCCTTGAACGAAAGAAAGGGGCAAAGGCATGAGTTTCCCCGATGCAAACACGATTCTTGAAATGGGCAGGTCGACTCTCCGAGGCAGCACGCCGATGCTTTTTGCGGCTCTCGGTGGATTTGTCTGTGAGCGATCCGGCGTGATCAATATCGCGCTCGAAGGTCTGATGCTGGTCGGGGCGTTTGCTGCCGCATCGGCGGGTTATGCGAGTGGAAACGCTTGGGTTGGAATGGGCGCGGGAGTGCTCGCAGGCGTGGCGTTTGCCGCGATTTACGCGTTGTCAGTCATTCCCATGCGCGCGAATCAAATCGTCGCCGGAACGGCGATCAATCTTCTTGCCGCAGGGGCGACGCCTTTTCTCAGCAAGCTCTTCTTCAGTTCCGGTCGATCGACCCCGGGTTTGGAGATCGGCGCACGCTTTCAGTCCGCGCCGATGTGGATCGCCGTGGGCTTGGTTTTGCTTGCCGCGCTTTGGAGCCGCTCCACTCCGTCCGGTCTCTGGGTTCGCTTTGCAGGCGAAAATCCTGAAGCCCTGGCCGCGGCCGGAGTTCGGGTCAATCGCGTGCGTTGGTTCGCCGTGCTGACGAGTGGCGCGCTCGCCGGCCTTGGCGGCGCTTCGCTTTCGACTTTTCTGGCTTCCTCGTTTTCGCAGAACATGACGGCAGGTCGTGGTTTCATGGCGCTTGCGGCGTTGATCTTTGGTAAGTGGCGGCCGATTCCTGCCGCCTTGGCTTGTTTGCTCTTCGGATTGACGGATGCCGTGCAAGTCCGCTTGCAAGGGGTCGTTCTTTGGGGAAGTGATCCAGTACCGGTGCAGTTTATTCAGATTCTTCCCTATGTCTTCACGGTTTTCGTGCTGGCGGGTTTCGTAGGACAATCTCGCGCGCCCAAATCGCTTGGCTTGCCGTATCGGCAAAGCGTACTTACACTCAGTTTATGAAATATCTTTCGCGTTTTATCGGCGTGTCGGCGTGCGCGTTTCTTTTCGGTCTTTTTGGAATGCCGGCTCCATCAGCTCATGCGATCAGCAGCTATTCCGTAACCGACCTTTCGAACATCAGCCAAAGCATGGTTCGCGATCTGATCGGAACCGCGGCGGTTGGAACCACGCATCGTGCCTATATGGCGGCAAGCCCGATGGGGTGGGCGATCGGAATCGACTTCGGGATTGAAGCGACCGCAGTTCAGCTTCCCAGCAGTTTCCGAAGCGCCGTAGCGACGGCTTCCCAGAAAAGCGACTCGGATATTCCTTCGTTGATCCCTGTTCCCAAGCTCAATCTTCACAAAGGACTGCCGTTCGGATTAGACGCGGGCCTGAGTTACATCTCTTATCAGGACAAGATCAAATTGATCGGCGGCGATTTGAAGTGGGCCTTCACGGATCTCTTCAAAAGCGCTCCGTTCGCGGCGGCACTTCGTTTGAATTATACCTCCGAGACTCTTTGGTATTTGAAGAGTCATAATTTCCAGACGGATTTCCTGGTATCCAAGGATCTGCTTTTCATCGAACCTTACATCGGAACGGGGTTGCAGATGTGGTCCGGGCATATCGATGTGCCGACCGGGCTGCCTGCGAATATGGGATTGCCTTCGACGGTTTCGGGAAGCGATTCCGCTACCAATGTTCATTTCTTCGCTGGAGCGCCCTTGAAGCTTGGACTTTTCTGGTTCACTCCGGAAGTGGATTACAGCACTTTCAAAGTCTTCAGTTTTGGCTCGAAGTTTAGTTTCAACTTCTAAAATCGAGGAAACCGGCCGTGAAAGAACGCATTCTTGCGGTGTTGATCGGATCAGCTTTGGCGGGACTGGTCTCAGGCTGCGATATTCATCAATTTCGAGTCAATACCCGAAATGCGATCGACGCGCTCATGGGGCGCGTTCCGCAATCGCAGATGAATGCGCCGACCCAGAAGGAAGTCACGACGGAAGCGCAGAAGAAGCTCTACGAAAGTTCTCAGCTCCTTCACGAGATGTTCCAGGTCGTTCTTTTGCGTGAGCCTTACGGTCCGGAAGAGTTTGGGATTTACGTCAACACTTTGAGCCAAGGCGGTTCCCTGGAGGGAATCTACAACGGCATGGTGAATTCGGAGCAGTATCATAAATTGGAAAATACTCCCGCTCCGGCTTATCCCGCGACCGTTAAGGTTTTCGCAAAGCTGATCTCTCCGCTTCAAAAGGAGTTGTTGAAAACCGCTTTTCGTCCAACGGACTTGGGCGTGAATGCTCCTTTTGATTCGACACAGTATGAGAAGCTTTACGCTAAGGCGTCATTTTACGAGCTCAAGCGTTTTTTGGGCAATGAAGCGATGAAAGTGGTTGAAGCGAAGCTGGGTAAAGGCGATAGTCGCGCTGAGTTGGCTCAGTGGTATTCAGACTGGGTGGCTCAAGTGGCGCAGGTCGCTCAGACGATGGCTCAGAATGTGGACTTCGGGATTCCGCTGCGAAATCGCGCGGACTCGGCTTTTCACCATGACTGGGTCATGTCACTCAAGTCGGACATGGTTTCTGACCGGGTAAATTGGGAAGTTCTCAATCGAGTGCATCGGGTGCTGAACTTTGTCGAGGTAAATGCTTCGCAGAAAAAGTGAGAGGAATTCCATGAGCGGCTCTTATCCAGTCATTATCACCTGTGCGATCACCGGCGCTGAGACCACGCGCGAGAAGCAGCCGAATCTTCCGATCACTCCGGCCGAGCAAGCCATCGCCGCCGAAGAAGCGGTTCGCGCCGGCGCATCGATTATTCATCT
>CAZCBS010000389.1:0-3746 GCA_964496965.1 uncultured Bacteriovoracaceae bacterium | reverse complement strand
GGGGCGGCGGTTTTGGCGCTCTATCTTGCCGTCAGCAAGATTCATTCGCCTCAGCATGCGCTTTGGGTTTTGCCTTTGATGATCGCGGTCGATATTCGGAAGTCTACTCTAATTGGATATTTAATGGGTGACGCGCTCGTTTTTGTTGGCGGGTTTACTTGGTTCGCGACTTCGCCTGGCATGCAATTCAATCTTTGGGAAGCTGTCTTTATATCCGGTGTTTTTATGCGAGCGGTTTTCCTTCTTCGCTTTGCCTCTCAGTGCGCGCTTGGGGCCGGTCATCGAATGCTGATTGCTGGCGCGAGTGGCGATCGATCTGAGATCGTTACGTTACAGAACGTTGCTTAAAACGACAAAGGCCGCGCTCCTTCTTGAAGCGCGGCCCGGGTGTCGAAGTTTAAGAGAACAAAACTCTTATCGTGCTAAGTGCTTCGTTTGAGCTTATTTGAAGCAATCCGACACAGCACGGGAGGAGTGATCGATGACAGTGGCTTGGGATCGATCGACAGCTGGAGCGCGATTGCCGTAGGACGAATCGAACTCGCTGTTCGAAGGCACTTCGGAACCGGAGCCGCCGTCACGAACGTAGTAGTCATCGCTGGAGCTGCTGCGGCTAGATGAACAACTGCCCGAGCTACCGGATGAACCATTCGCGTAAGGGCAACCCGTCGAGTAGCCATCCGCGCTTCCGGCGCCGGCTGGCTCGCCGTAAGAGTCGTAGCTACGCGAAGAGGATCCGCTTCCGCTGGATGCGACGGTTTGCTTAGTTCTAGCGTCGGTATAGATGCCAACGGGCGCTTCATTTGGGAGTCGGCCTGCATAGATTTGAGATTTCTTGAGCTCGTTTTCCATGCAGTTCAGCTTGAGGGTTTCTTCGTCGAACTGTGCATCTTTCTTGCGGTTTGCGAGATCGCGTTCTGGCTCGCTCTTTCCGCCTTTGAACCAGCTGAAGAGACCGCCGAATAAACCGCCGATCACAGCTCCTACGAGTGCGAGACCACCGGTCACTACGGTAAGAGCAGCACCTGCTACGGCGCCGACTGCAGCACTGCCTACGGGTTTCTCTGCGAAGTTTTCAGCGTGCTTAAGGCGGAGATCATCGTACATGCCCTGAAGACGCTCGCGATCCATTCCAGAGTATTTCTTGCAAGTCAGGTCAGCGGAGTCATCGCGGTAGATATCCGTAGTACTGAATTGTCGGCTTTGGACTTCAGTCACGACACGTCGGACGGGTTGTTGAACTGTGGCAGAGCGGTCCACATAGCGGAATCCGTTTTCATCCGCCCATGCGCGACTTGAAGCCACGCTCGTTGCGGCGATGGAAGTGATTAATGTTAGGGCCATTAGGCGTTGATAGTTTCTCATAGTTTCTCCTCTTTTAGTTTCGACACAGTGAGTTAATGCAAAGGCAGGGCCAGAGTGCCACCGTGGAAAAAAGCTGGGAAAAACCATGTTTTAGGCGAAAAATCTGATCAAAGATTTTACAGCTGGAAAGTAAATAATGACTGTAGATTTTGAGTGTGTCGCGCGGGACACGCTTCATAAAAGTCAAAGGCCGCCTTCCTTATATGCATAAGAAAAGCGGCCTTTGGATTTGTCGAAGACTAGAGTCTTAACAGCTTATCGAAGCAGGTACTGCAGCGCGGTCGCCCATTCAGATCCGTGTTCGAAGACGAGATCGTTATAGAGCTGCGCGTTTCTGTCGTAGTAGCTCATGCTGGTTGGGAGCCAGAACGAGATACCATTCGCTCTGTTAGCCCAGCTCGAGGTTACGGTGTTGACCATGAGATATTGGCTTGCTGCCACGCGAACCATATTCAACACATTGCGGTCGATGCCGAGGCGTTGTTGGTCCACGCGGTTGACGAACTCGATCAAATCGCCGTAGTCGTCATACGTGAACTTGGTGGTCGCTTGCGCCGAAGCCAAGATCTTTGCGCGAGTTGCCGCATCGAGCTTCATCACTTCCGCGCCGAAGGCACGAATCGATTGCTCAAGCATGTCAGCGCGGCTCAAGTCGTATGCCGAAGCGGTGACTTCTTGATTTCCGTTGCTGCCGCGTTGATAGCTCCGGGTGTACTCTTGAGCGATCATGATCGCGACATCGCGAGGGTTCATGCTTCTGTTTGCCCAGCGTCCAAAGATCTGATCGTATGGCCAGCCTGCACCTGGTTCAAGATCTTGCGAGCCGACGAAGTATTGAACCGAGTTCTTTAACTCGGAAGCGACTTCAGCCATCGCCATCAAGCAAGCATCGCTGCCGTAAATATCGATCTTATGACCGATGGCTTGAGCACCGCGGGTCAAGGCCATTCCCAATTCTTTGGTAGTGATGTGATTTCCGGAGTAATCGTCCCAGCTGATATCGGTCGGATTGAAAATGCTGTCGCCGGTTTCCAAGGCATGCATTGCGTGCCAGCCGCTGCCGTGATCCCATACGTCGACGAGATAGTGTTGCGCAGGAAAGGTTTTGGCACCCCAGGCGATGAAGTCCGCCAAGGATTGCCAGTTGCCCATGTCGACGCGTCCCATGTCTTGGATGACAGGAGAGGTCACTTTGTTTTTATCATTGTCTCTTTTGATCAAGAGACGTTGCGCTCTGCCACTGGAGTAGCTTGCCCATTGGACAACGATGTTGATCTTGTCGGAGGAGCCCACCATTTCCATCTGGTTGAGATTCAACGAGCCATAACTATCGAGGTTGTTGTTGCCATTGAGATAGACCAGGAAGGTCCATTCTTTGGGAGCGTTCGCGGCTTGAGAGTTGTTTGTGAATGCCGCGGCGGTAATCAGTAAAAGACTGCACAGCAGAAGTGAAAATTTTTCTCGCATTCGGCTCCTCCATGAGTTTTGCAAGATTGTACTTTTTACTGCTAAGTGTCGAGGCGGGCAGAACCCGCTACGCTTGTAATGCTTGTACTGCGTGATGAGCCGCATTCGAAGTTTTGCATCAGAAGAAAAACTTCGCAGGAAAACACGAAGCTTTCGCGACTGAGCAATCCCGTCATTGGGATTTGCTGATATTCACTTCGATTGTGTAGCTCAAGATTGAGGTTAGCATGTTTTGGGCCTGAAACAATCCCACTAGGAGAAATTTTCAGGCCCAAGATTTTTGACATGTAAAAATTACATGAGAGAGGATGATGCTTTGGCTTTGCTTGAAGAGTAGCTCGGCATGATCGACTTGAGATTCAACATAAGAAGGATGCCGGAATTTTTACCATCGTTGTCAGAGCCGATGATCGAGATTGTTCCGACTTGTTTATTGCTTGAGTCATAGAACAAGAAAGTTCCCATGACGCCTTGAGCTCCCATCTTAAGTGGAATGAAGACTCCGACGAAAGCAGTTCCGATATAGAACGTTGAGTTATCCCATTGAGGGACTTGAACCGCGATCGAAGGCAGTGCTCCGCCGACAATGCCTGGCAGTGGACGTCCACCTGGAAGCTGATTAGGAGGCAGAACGCTTGCGTTTCCTTCGAGGTCAGCGAGATCGTTCATGTTGAGGCCGATTTGAAGCAACATACCTGACGAAGCGAGGTTTGGAGACACTTCGATGTAGCTGTTTTGAGTATGTGGAATTTGCAAAGTGACTCCGCCTTGGAAAACCACGTTCGTAAGAACTGCGCTGATGGTTAGCGAATTGTTCACGAGACTGACGTTCGGACCTTGGAGTCCGTCGATGATCGGATTGCTGCCACCGTCACTTTGTCCGTTACATGCCGTAACAGCTACCGTTGCGAATA
>CAZCBS010000388.1:0-3748 GCA_964496965.1 uncultured Bacteriovoracaceae bacterium | reverse complement strand
AATGGGAAAGGGCAAAGGCTTATCCCGCAATGCGGCAATCTCACCTAAACGCTTGAGAACTCCGGCTTGATACGCTCCGCGCGCACCGCCCGCAGTCAAAACCAAGCCACTTCTCTGCCGATTTTCCGAAATGATCATATTTGCTAGTTTAGCAAATGATGCGAATCAAAAACTTCATATCCATCGCCTATTAAAGATATCGCGGAGAAAGCTTTATAAATTCCTACACAATTCCTTCATTTTTTCCGATGAGCTGAGTGTCAAACGCATCATAAAAGAGGGGAACATCAATGAACAAGCTGAGTCTAAACACAAAGATCGCCATTATTCTGTCGCTATTCACCTTAGGAAGCATCGTTATTTCGGTCACAAGTCTCTCTAAGCTCAAAAACGTGACCGACGGCTTGAATAAAATCGTTGCGATTCAGGTCAAACGGATCCGACTTGCCAACCAGATGCGATCGATTTTGCGTGGATATGTCATCGCTGAAAAAAACATCATCTTGGAAGACAGCAAGGAAATAATCGACAAGCTTTCGATGGAAATGGATAAGCAGCATGAAGAGCTACTTAGTAAAGAGAAAGCCTTCGAGGAGCTTGCCGACGACAACAACCAGAAAATGTTCCAAGCTTTCAAAGAGAAGGTCTCGGGATATATAGATAATGCAAACGAAGTTAAGAAACTCGCGAGTCAGCAAAAAGACAAAGAAGCGTACACGCTCAGTCGCGGAGCCAAGGCGCTGCGCTTGGAAACCGAAAACAAACTCCAAGAATTAATCGAAGCAAACCAAAAAGAGCTCGATGAAGAAGTCCTTTCGGCGGATCGTGCGTATCAAGCCTCAAGATTCTTCATTATCTTTACCAGCCTTGCGGTGCTCATGATCGGCGGACTTGCCGCATTCACAGTATTGCGCAAGATGAGCCGCGCGATTTCAGATGTCGTCAACCAGCTCCAAGGAAGCGCTTTGCAAGTCGGTACGGCAGCAAACCAAATATCTTCAACCTCCGATCAGCTATCTCAATCCACAGCCGAAGGCGCGTCTTCCATTCAGGAGACGGCCGCTTCCGTTCAGCAAATGAGCTCTATGGTGAGTAAAAACGCTGAAAACGCTAAATCCTCATCTCAAAACACGGATTCGGCATTGGTCACGGCCAATCACGGAAAAGAGGTTGTCCAAGAGATGATTCAGGCGATCGAATCGATTCGCACGGGAAATGCCGCTGTCATGGAACAAGTAAATCAGAGCAATCAAAAGATCTCCGAGATCGTCCATGTCATTACGGAAATCAGCCAAAAGACTCGCGTTATCAATGATATCGTTTTCCAGACCAAGCTTTTGAGCTTCAATGCGTCGGTCGAAGCCGCGCGCGCAGGCGAGCACGGAAAGGGCTTCGCCGTCGTCGCGGAGGAAATCGGAAATCTGGCTCGTATGAGCGGAGGAGCCGCGAAGGAAATCTCCGGCCTTCTCGAGTCCAGCACTGAGAAGGTCGAAAAAATCGTCCACGAGACAAAGAGCAAAGTCGAGTCTCTTGTGGTCGATGGAAATGAACGCGTGCAATCGGGAACGCAAGTCGCTCATAAATGCGGAACAGTACTCGATGAAATCGTCTCACGCGTGCAAAACGTCAGCCAAATGTCTCGAGAGATCTCGTCCGCAAGCCAAGAGCAGTCGCTTGGGATCCAAGAGATCAACAAAGCGGTCGTACAGCTCGAGCAAGTCACGCAGATCAACGCAGCTACCTCACAGCAGGCCGCAGGTGCCGCTAACGAGCTCTCTGCTCAGGCCGATTCCTTAAATCGCGTCGTCAAGCTGCTGATTAATACGGTTCAAGGACAACACGCTGAGCAGGAGAGCCGAACTATTCCGATGAATATCGCGGCCTAATCGGCTAGTCTTTAAACATGCCTACAAAAGTCACGGCGGCCATCATTGTTCGAGAAGATCGAGTCTTGGTGGCGCGCCGTAAATCCGGAGGAAAGCTCGATGGATATTGGGAGTTCCCAGGGGGAAAACTCGATCCGAACGAGTCTCCGGAGGCCTGCTTAAAACGTGAAATCGACGAAGAGCTCGGCATTTGCGATTTAGAGATCAAGCGTCACTTTATCACCACTGTGCACGCCTATTCTTTCGCGGATATCGAGCTCATTGTCTTTCTCTGCGAGTGTAAAACCTTGCCTCAAGCCTCCCATGCTCACGATGCATTGGAATGGGCGACACTCGATCAGTTGAACACGTATCAATGGGCGGCAGCCGATATCCCAGCCGTGCAAAAGCTCGTCAAAGAAGGCCTTCACAAATAAATGTGCCAGAGAAGATAAAAATAGTCGTAAAAACTATTAAATGGCTGCGAGCGATCTTGCCTTTTTTGATACTCGAAAGCGACTTCAAGGTGCGGCCTTAAAAACCACCACACGCCTAATCCATATCTCTGCTTGAGCGTATTCAGGACGCTAAAATTCGTTCGAGAAAACTCCTGATCAAACACAAAGTGCAAACCTTGAACGAGCTCATAGCCCGTACGCGTCGTTTCGACAAAACCCCATTGCGTCGGCCCGTTTCCCGTTACACTCTTGGGTATATAAGCTTGAAAGTCTCCCTCAGCCAACACATAGAGCTGCGGTGTAATTCCTAATAGTCCATAAGGACCAAACACATCGCGTTTTCTATAGTCATTGGTGCCATAGAGATAGCTAAGACCTACTTTGTCATGATTGGTGACGTTGTAAGCGGCGGACAGAGACGCACCCATGTCTCTTTGAACGGACGGATCATCTGGTCGTCCGAAAATCCCAGTTGCGATTAAGTTAAAAGGATCGCCGATATATGAAAACTCAAGATTATAGCTTTCTCCGCTTCCCAGGGGTTCTGGGTTGAAAATATCGAGCTGTTCTTTGATAACCAGAACGTGATTCGGAGTATACACTCCATATTGAGGAAAAAATCGACCGCCGCGCAAAGCGATCTCTTCGGTGAAGTGATACATGAGATAATGGCTTCTTGAAATCAGGTAATCCGTCCAATTCTGGGCATTACTCGGATCTTGATATCCAACGCTGGCTTCCAAAGTCCAAGCCTTGTACTGCGCTGCGGCCGCTACATCGAGCTGCATGAACTGGTATATTCCCACCTCTGACATCGGCGTATTTTGAACAGCGTAAACACTTCGATAATCACCGCCCAAATTGAGCCACTGGGGCTGATTGATAAAATACGCGGCTTTTTCTTCGCCCGGATATCCCCAAGTACTCAGCGATACTCGCGACATTTCGCGCCCGTAATGATTCAGCACTCCTCCCCCCGTAGGAGCGACATGGCAAGCGACACAGTTTGGGTAGTCGTGGCGAATAAACTCCGGGTAAGCGAACGCCTGAGTTGCACTTGATAAAACTCCGGCAATCAAAGCAATTCGAAACATAACTAAAGCCATGAACCATCCCCCTCGGGCGGAGCGACGTTATGTTTTTGCTCTCTGCATGATCAAGTCTGGGTGCGATAGAAATCAAAAGTGGCTTTAATTCTGCACGGCTCGATTCAAGGATTACAATGCCATGAAATCTTTTGACGCAATTATCATCGGTGCCGGCCAGGCAGGACCTCCACTCGCAGGTCGACTGACTTCGGCGGGAATGAGTGTCGCACTGATCGAGCGAAATCCCTTTGGGGGCACCTGGCTTAAACACAGCTGCAAACCCACGAAAACCCTTATTGACAGCCCCTACACCCCCCCCACCCCCCGGGAAATGGGG
>CAZCBS010000387.1:0-3813 GCA_964496965.1 uncultured Bacteriovoracaceae bacterium | reverse complement strand
TGCTTTTTGGCGCTTTTGCGTTTTGCTGATTTGGGTTGGATGTGTTTTTGTTTTGCGGCTTTTTTGTGGCAAGCCTTGCGGCTTGCCTACCTACCTACCAATAAACCCAACTCGGTCGTAGACTTTGCGCAGGGTTGGCTCGGCGCGCTCGCGGGCGCGGTCGGCGCCGCGTTTTAAGATGCTGTCGAGATAGCCGGGGTCGGCCAAAAGTTCTTGAACGCGTTGGCGGATGGGGCTTACGGCTGCGGCGATGATGTCGCCGGTTTCGATTTTGAGATGGCCGTACATTTTTCCAGCGTAGGAAGCTACGATTTCCTCGGGCTTTTTGCCGGTGATCGCGGCTTGGATCATGATGAGATTCTTGATGCCGGGTTTTGCGTCGTCCAAAGTGATTTCGGAGCCCGAGTCGGTGACGGCGCGCTTGAGTTTTTTGCGGATCACGTCGTCGGAGTCGTTCAGATAGATCGCGGAGTTCACGTCCGGATCGGACTTGGACATCTTCGAAGTGGGATCTTGCAGGCTCATGATGCGCGCGCCGACGGGCGGAATGAATGGCTCGGGCATCGTGAACAAATCATCGCCAAAAAGACCGTTGAGTCGGCCGGCGAGGTCACGAGTGAGCTCGACGTGTTGCTTTTGATCTTCGCCCACGGGGACTTTGTTGGTTTGATAGAGAAGAATGTCCGCGGCCATCAGAACAGGATAAGTGAAAAGACCCGCAGGAATGTTTTGTCCCTGCTTGGCGCTCTTGTCCTTGAACTGCGTCATGCGATTGAGCTCGCCCATGTAACTGAAAGTCGTCAAAACCCAAGCCAGCTCGGCGTGAGCGGGGACATGAGATTGAACGAATAAAAGCGACTTTTCGGGATCGATTCCGCACGCGATGTAAGTCGCGATCGCTTCGTAAGTCCATTGGCGAAGCTCTTTCGGATCTTGGCGGACCGTGATGGAGTGCAGATCGACCGCGAAAAAGATGCAGTCGTTTTCATTCTGAAGCTGAACCCAGTTCTTCAGCGCCCCGAGATAATTTCCCAGAGTCAGGTTTTTAGACGGCTGAACCGCGGAAAGCATCACGGGTTTCTTCATAGAGCGACCTCAGGAAGATGAAAAGCGCGAGCCATGAGCCCTAAAGTGACATTGGAAGCGAAGCGAATCGGAGTTCCGATCGCGCTGAGCGCTCCCGTGAAAAGAAGCGCCATCAAAATCAACATTCCGTAACGGGAAAGCGACTCGTACTTGCGCGCAAGCTCCAGAGGAAGAACGGATTCGATGATCTTGCTTCCATCCAAGGGAGGAAGAGGGATGAGGTTGAAAATCCCCAGCGCGTAATTGAGCGTGATCGAGACGTAGCACATGGTGATCAATGGCTCGAAGAGATAAAAGCTTTGCGGGACCCAGCGCTGAATCGCACAGAAAGCCGCGGCAGAAAGTGTGGCCAAAAGAAAGTTCATTCCTGGGCCCGCGAACGAAACCCAGAAAAGCGCGGGACGAAACTTGCGAAAGCGGCGCGGATCGATGGGAACGGGCTTTGCCCATCCAAAAAGAATATGAGTTCCGGAGAGCATCATGAGGATCGGGAAAACCAGCGTTCCCAGCGGATCCACATGAGGAAGAGGATTGAGCGTTAGGCGGCCGCTTTCTTTCGCGGTCGCGTCGCCCCAGCGGCTAGCAATGAATCCGTGAGCGTATTCGTGAAAAACCACCGCCATAACGAACGGCACGAATTGCACGGACAGCAGCTGGATGTTTTGCGCGAACGATTCTCCCATATTTCCTCTTCTGCCTCTACTAGTGGATGAGTTCTGGTTCTAGCACAGGATTTCCAACCGGTCCTGACTTTCTTCAAAGCAGCTTTCGCGACCGTTATTCGCCCCGAGGATGGTACTTTTTATGCGCGCTTTTGAGATGCTCCGGCGTCACATGGGCATAGATTTGAGTAGTGGAAAGATCGGAATGACCGAGCAGCATTTGAAGAGAGCGCAGGTTCATTCCGGATTGAAGAAGGTGCGTCGCAAAAGAATGCCTGAGCTTGTGGGGCGAAAGCTCAGTCGAAATGCCGGCGACAAGCGCAAGCTCCTTCAAGGTTTTCCAAACGGATTGTCGAGTGAGCGCGAGACCCCGATGATTGATGAAAACATGGTCCGTGGCGGGATCAAGCGAAGCGCGATGAGTTTCGATCCAGGCTTGAAGATGCTCGCCCGCGATTTTCGCGAATGGCGCGATTCGCTCTTTGCCTCCTTTGCCTTTGACTCGAAGATAGCCCATCTGCAAATCGATATCGTGGGGCGTGAGGCTCGTGAGCTCCGAAATGCGCAGGCCCGTGGCGTAAAGCAGATAGAGAATCGCCCGGTCCCGCGCGCGAAAAACGTCGGCTCGGCCGTCGTTCGAGTAGGCAAGCCCAGTATCCGCGGCCGCAAGAAGCTTGCTGATGTCCTCGGTGGATAGATTTTTAGGAAGCCGCTGGGACTGCTTGGGGTTCTCCAAGTTCTCGGCCGGGTTCTCACGCAGCTTGCGCTCTAAACAGCAAAACTTGAAAAATTGCCGGAGAGCGCTGGTCTTGCGGGCGATCGAGGCGGGTTTTTGGTGGTCGCGATGAAGCTGGGCGATAAATCCCTGAAGATGCGACGAGGTGATTTGTTCGGGCGTGAGTCCTTCAGGGAGCGAGGTCGTGAACTGCTCGAGGTCTCGTTTGTAGGCTTCGATCGTGCGATCGCTGGCGCCGCGATCGATTCGGCGGGCTTCGAGAAAAGATCGGATCCATTCGCTTAAAAGGGACGCGCTCACATTCTCTAGTTTAACTTGGTATATTTAAAAATACGAACGCGCAAAAAGAGAAAGGGGTAAGTGCTACCTGCTTTAGAGATAGCGCTTACCCCTTTCGCCCAAGTCGGCAACTTCTGCCCCGTGTTACCGGTTGGGCTGCCTTCGGGTTCCGTCGTGCCACAATATTCCGCTACTGCTTCTACTTCCGCTGGATACCGCTACCACTAGAAGACGGACCCTTTTTGAGAGGGAGATAGTCTTGAATTCATTCACTCAGATTAGTACTCAGATTAGTACTCAGATTAATACAGCGGTAAGATGTATCCGTGCTGAGTGTTGTTCAGGTAAAGGTACGCATAGCCGGTCACGCCTTGCACGCTCGTGTAGGTTGGGGCGAGCTGAAGAGCGATGCCACTGACGCAGGCGCTGCTGCTACCGTAGCTTTGGCCGTAGAACGACGTACCCCAAGCTCCAGAGTAGGAGGGATACTGCGCCGATCCTTGCGACGTCATTTGAATATTATATTGGGCTGCTTGGCTCAGGGTCAGGCTGCCGTACAAGGAAGTCTGAGCTCCGCTGTAATTGTTTCCGATATTCACCGTCAATCCCGAAGGACTGGTCCAAGCGGAACCTCCCGAAGAGGAGATCGGGGAGGCGGAGACCGCCAAGGATCCATAGTTTCCGTAGTTCGGGATATTACCCGCAGCTAGGATGGATCCGATGAAGTTTCCTGAGCCACCGAAGTAAATCGGTTGGGTGATCGGTACGCAACCTCCCGTCGATCCGTAGATCGGCGAGATACAGGTACCCGTACTGTTGTACTGGGCGCACCCGATGATGTTCGGGCCTGCTACCGCTGGATTACTATTTCCACTCGATCCGCATCCCGAAAGAAGCGAGATCGCACTCAAGGCCAGGGCAATGGCCGTTTTTCTGCTTTTCATGACTACCTCCACTAACTGCACAGATTCACATGCGAGGGTTTCTACACAACGTGACCCTCGTCACTTCAGCTCTCTCGGGAGGGGATTAGAGCAAGTGCAATGCCAG
>CAZCBS010000386.1:0-3813 GCA_964496965.1 uncultured Bacteriovoracaceae bacterium | reverse complement strand
GTCCCGCGCTTGACGACGGGATTCAGGCCCAGGGGCAGTTCCGATTCGGCCAGAATCCTTGCTATTTGGCCCCGTCCGGTAATGCCAATTTCGCAGGGTTTCATGCTTGCTTGGTCCCGTTGACGAGTCGATCGATGAGAGCTTGATGCTCGGGGATGCCGATCTTCTGGCCGACATCGGCGATCATGACGTCTTTATAGGGATGGAGATATTCTTTCTTCACGGCCTGAATGCGGGCGTCGGCTTCCAAGATCAGTGTTGGGTCGAGTTTGCCGGAGTCGAGGGCTTTCAAAAGTGCCGTGTAGGCGTGGCGGGCGGCTGCTTCGCTTCGATAGGTCAGAAGATCACAGCCTGCCTCGATTGCCATGCGAGGAGCGTCGTCTTGGCCGAAGTGATCGGTGATCGCTTTCATTTCCATGTCATCACTGATGATGATGCGGTTATATCGAAGTTCTTTTCGCAAGATATCGCGCAAAATCAGGGGCGAGAGCGTCGCTGGGACTTTGGGATCGACTTTGGAGCAAAGAATATGAGCCGTCATGACCATCGAGCAATGTGACTTGAATGCGCGACTAAATGGCTTGAACTCACGCTCGCGCATCACTTCAAGCGGCGTATCGATCTTAGGCAAAGCATAGTGGGAATCGGTGGTCGTGTCGCCGTGTCCGGGGAAGTGCTTGACGACGGGCTGAACGCCTTGAACCAAATGTCCGCGCACCATCGCCGTGACCATTTTCGAGACGGATTCTTCGTCGGCGCCGTAGGAGCGGGCGCCGATAACCGGGTTTTTAGGGTTGGTGTTGATATCCGCCACCGGGCAGAAGTTCACGTTGATGCCGACCGCTCTCAACTCCTTTGCGATCATTTCAGAGATTTCAAACGCAAGCTTAGGCGACTCGCACGCGCCGATGACCGAGGCTTCCGGGATTTTGGTGAAGCCTTTTTTGAAGCGCTGAACTTTTCCGCCTTCGTGGTCCACGCTCACCCAGAGAGGAACGCCTTGCCGGCAGCTTTGCACTTGATTGACGAGTTCCGCGACTTGCGCCGGACTATCGTAGTTGTGCGAAAATAAAATCACTCCGCCGATGTTGGCTTGCGAGAGAAACGAGGACGTTTCATCCGATAACTCAAGCCCGCTGAATCCGACGATGAAGAGTTGACCCAGTGCCTTACGTGCTGCTTCAAGAGTGGTCGACATATCCTAATAAGATATCCGAACTTTCATGGGTTTTCCATGGTTCTCTCAGAAAGCCACTGGAGCGAGAGAATCGTCAAAGTGAGCGGGATGCCGGCCGAAAAAGCGATATGTGGCGCTTCAAAGAGATAGGCTTTCCCTGAGGATAATAAAGAACCCCACGTGTCTTGGCCGATCGGAGCGCCTACGCCTAGAAAAGAAAGCGTCGCTTCGGCCATGAGGGCTTGAGCGAATAAGGAGGGAATTTTGACCGCGCAAACGGAGCGGAGCATCGGAAAGAGGTGACGAACAAGGATCTGAAAGGGGCTGGACCCCAGCCCATGAGCAGCTTCGATGAATGGCTCGCTCAAGATCTCACGTGAACGAGCGTAGATCAGTCGGGTGAAAGGAGGCAGAATTCCGATCAGAAGCGAGAAAAACAAAGTGCCCCAACCGGGTCCGCGTATGGCGGCCAAAGCTAACGCAAGCAGAAGAGTAGGGAATGCAAGCAATGTGTCGAGCGCTCGCAATGAAATAAATTGCAGTCGAAAAGGAGCTAAAGCAATCGATGCGCCCATGAGCAGGCCCGCAAAACAGGAGACGGCCACGGTGAGGGCCGCGAAGACAGAGCTCATCAGCGAAGCACGGAACACTAAAAAAGAGAGATCCTTCCCGAACGAGTCAAATCCTAACCAATGATGCAAACTTGGAGAGGCAAGGCTTCTTGAAAGAATAGGTTCGAAGTACGAGTGTGGAAGCATTTGCGCAAAAAGCGTGGCTCCAAACCAAAGAGCGAGCCAGGTTACGGGAAAAGCGCGAGTGGTCATCCTTCGCTCCGAAGCCTAGGATCGGCAAGCGTTTGAGCCCAGTTTCCGAGAGCGTTTCCGGCAAGTGTCGCGACCGCGGCGACGAAAGCCGCGCTCTCGACTACCGGATAATCGCGTCTTAAGACGGCATTGATTAAAAGATCACCCATTCCCGGCCAATCAAAGATCGTCTCTGTGACGAAAGCGCCCGCCATCAAGCCGCCGATTTGAGTTCCTAAATAAGCAAGCAAAGCCCCCGACGAAGGAGCAAGGCCGTATTTCAGCAATACTTTCCATTCCGGTACGCCACGGGCTCTTGCGCCCGGGGCCGCTCCGCGCGCCAAGGTTTCTCTCACTCGTTGTCGGATCAATCGCGACCAAAATCCGGTGAAGCTCAGGGAGAGCGTCAGTGCGGGAAGAAAGATGTGGTTACCGACGGGAAAAATCGGAATCCAAACGCAAAACACGACCATCAAAAGCGGTCCGATCCAAGGCGAGGGCATCGCGCTCACGATGGCGCCGTAGACGGAGCAGATGGGATCCGCGATTCGGCCGATGGGACTTTGAGCGTCCGTCGCCGCAAGGCCTAACCCAACGCTGAACAGGATCATCATCGAGATCGAGAGAGCTGTCAGTTCGAGCGTCTTGACCGCGCGCTGGACTAAGAGCGGCGCGATCGGTTGCCGTGAGACGATGGAGACGCCAAGGTCGCCGCGGACAATGCGGCTGAAGTCGAGCTTCATCGCTTTCCAGAAAGGCTCGTTCAAGTGAAGCTCTTCTTGAAGAGCCTCGACCGAAAGCGAAGTCCCCGACTCGCCCATCAGTGTCTCGATCGGGTTTCCGGGCAATGCGCGAATCATGCCTCGAGTGGCGGTAAAGATCGCCAAGATCAGGAGCAGGGAAATCGCAAGCCGGCCCGGCCAATTGAGGAAAGAGCTAGATCGCGCCATTGAGGAATTTCTTCGCTGCCTCTTTTGTGGAGCGAGTGACGACGGTTTTCTGCTCGGGCATCTCGATTCTCATCGCGACGCCATTTTCGTTTACCCACCACCAGGAGCGGATGCCTCTTGAGTCGACGCGGACTTTCTTGAGGCCGCCGCTTTGCGCGATCTCATCCGGTTTTTCGAGCTTGATTTGTCCCTCCATCGGCGAAAAGCCGAGCTCGATGTTGTCTTCCATGATGGTTTCGAAGTTTCGGATGTCGCCTATTTTGAGCGTCGGCAGCTGCTTTCCGAGCCAATAAGGAAAGAGGGTTGAGAAAAAAACTTTCGAAGGGACCGACCTCTGAACGATTGGAAGCTCGTTTCCTCCGCGTTTGATCCGAACCGAAAGGAACTTTCCGTCTCTCACGTTTCCGTCGATCGTGGTTTCCGTGGTGCGATAGACGGAGTGGAAGTTGAAAAACATCGGCGTGAGAAGGGGGGTGTTCTCGGCAACGACTCCGAGGTCCTCGCGGTTGATATAGTCCTCTTCCTGTTTCCAAAACTCGTTTTTCAAAAAGACCTGGCTTCCGCCGTTTCTCAGCTCGACGCGATCGTTGTAGAAACCGTAATGGACTTTTCCGGCGACCGTTACGATGTACCACTCGTCCCAGAGCACGCTCGCGGACTTGGACGCCGCCATTTCGGACTTGGCACGCGCGCTTGCCCGACGTAGCGCAAGGAAGCTAAACGAGGCTGACGCGGCAGCTCGGCGAGAGCGCGAAAGGACCGGCCCGGCGCCGAAGGCAACTACTATTAACCCCACAGTCCCACGTGAGGACTGACACGCGATAGCGGCGCCACGGGCTGGAGCCGACTTGGCTTAGACAACGCCTCTGCGGTAGTTGGAGCA